>CALXFP010000072.1 GCA_944387615.1 uncultured Oscillospiraceae bacterium
AGCTCCTGCTGGGCCAGCAAAGACAGAATCTGCACCCGGGTAGCATCCGCAAAGCCCTTGAATAGCTCCGCAATCTGCTCCATGGTTTCCTTGTTGGGCAATGTCTGCATCCCGGCACCTCCTGTTGTTTTCTCTCATTTTAGCCGAATCTGCCCAAAGATGCAACCATTTTATTTTTGGCTTCCTGTAGTGATTTTCCAGAAAGGACAAATACTAGCACAAAAGCTGTCTGGCTATGTGAAGTTTCAAATTATGTAAACCTATTTTCTCGACAAAAACTTTTAAGTTTTTATGAAAAGCCTTTGCAATCCCAAAAAAGTATGATATAGTATACGGAGTTTAAGATGACTGATTATGCGCAAACGCAAAAGAGGCGATGGATATGAAGGATTTATCGAAAATTTCGGTGGTGCTGCCTTCTCTGGACCCGGACGAAAAGCTGATTGCGGTAGTAGATGGCCTGTTGGAATATGGCTTCACCGATATCATCCTGGTCAATGACGGCAGCAAACCGGAGAATCTGCACTATTTTCAGGATCTGGCGGCCAAACACCCCCAGATTCATTTACTGCACCACGAAGTGAACAAAGGCAAGGGCGCTGCCCTGAAAAACGCTTTCCGCTATTTCCTGGAGAACCGTCCGGAGGGCCTTGGCGTGGTCACCGTGGACGGAGACAACCAGCACCACCCGGAAGATACCCGGGCCTGCTGTGAACATATGCTGGAAACCGGACGTACCGTGCTGGGTTGCCGGGATTTTACATTGGAGCATGTCCCCCCCAGAAGCCGGTTCGGCAACCACACCACCTCCGCCATTTTCAAGATCTTTGTGGGCATGACCATTTCCGACACGCAGACCGGCCTGCGGGCCATTCCCCGGGATGTGCTGGAAGCCCTGGTGAATGTGGATGGCGACCGGTTTGAATACGAAACCAATATGCTCCTGGCCTTCAAGACCCAGGGCATTCCCTTTGATGAGGTCAAGATCCGCACAGTTTATATTGAGGAAAACAAAAGCTCCCATTTCCGGGTGATTCACGATTCCTGGCGGATTTACAAGCTGATTCTGGCCCATTTCTTCCGCTATACCCTCAGCTCCCTGGTCAGCGCCGTGGCGGATACCATGAGCTATGCGCTGCTGAGCTGGGCGCTGGCTCCGCTGCTGTGGGGCTTTTCCCTGACGGCGGTTTCCGGCGTGGGTGCGAGAATCATTTCTTCTGTGCTGAATTTCTTTCTGAACAAGAAACTGGTGTTCCGGGCCAATGTGGATACCAAACGGGCTATGCTCCGCTATTATGCCCTGGCTCTGCCCCAGATGGCGGCGCAGGTGCTGCTGACCCAGGGAGCTTACGCATTGTTTGCCGTCAGCGACCGCTCCAACGGCCTGCGCACGGTGATTTACGCCCTGGTGATGATTGCCCTGTATTTCCTTAGCTATATGATCCAGCAGCGCTGGGTCTTTGCACCGCAAAAATCCAAATAAGAGGTATGTGTATGAACAAGAAAAATCAAGTTCCGGATCGCGCCCCTCATGCCGTCCAGGGCGCCTCGGCTGGAAAGCAGCCCAAGAAAAAGAAAAGCGGCCTGCTGGGCCGGATTGTGCGGCGGTTCTTCCTGCTGCTGTTTACGGTGATTTTGCTGGCCTTTGCAGCCCTGGTTCTGGTGATGAACCTGGTGTTCAACGGCCCGTCTCCCGCAGCCAGAATACAGCTGACCATGGCCCTGGTTGAGGCCAGCGCCACCAAATGGGTTCCGGCCCTGTTTATCGGCGAGGATGCGGTGGCGGAAATTCGTACCAGCGTAGAAGGTGCAGAGCTGACAGAAGAAGTGACCGATACCTCCCAGGTGGTCATCAACAAGGATTCTGCCCTGACCTCCAACAGCAATGAATGGGAAAATTACCCTGATGGCGTTCGGATTGAGAGCTATTCCGGCGATACCTATAACGCCCATATCATGATCGTAAAAAATCCTGCTCAGGTATATACCGGTATTTCCACTCAGAACGGTTTCTCCCGGAATGTGCCCGGAAAGCGTCTGACAGAGGCCATTGAGGAAACCGGTGCCATTGCGGCGGTGAATGCCGGTGCGTTCTTTGATAACGGTACCGCCGGTGCCGAAGTTGGTTCTACTCCGGAGGGCCTGGTGTACTCGGAAGGAAAGTGCGTGTGGAAAACCGGCGCACCTCCCAATGGCATTACCGGTTTTGCCGGTTTCAATGAGGACGATATCCTTGTGGTTCACAAGGATAACCTGACAGAAGCACAGGCGGAAGAACTGAATATCCGGGACGGCTGCTGCTTTGGTCCTGCGCTGATTATTAACGGCGAAATCAACATGGAAGCCTATAACAACAATTCCGGCCTGAATCCCCGGACTGCCATTGGCCAGAGAGCCGACGGCGCGGTGATTTTCGTCTGCATTGACGGCCGTCAGGCAGGTTCCATGGGCGGCAGCTATGCCGATGTCATTGACATCATGGTGGAATATGGCGCAATCAATGCCTGCAACATGGACGGCGGCTCTTCCTCCGTTATGCTCTACCGGGATACCTACGGCCGCTACGGCGAAGCCGGTCAGGTGCAGATGATCAACAACTATTCTCTGCTCCAGTCCCAGCCCAGACGTATGCCCAACTACTGGCTTGTTCGGGCCGCAGAGTAAGGAGGTAAGCCATGTACAAAGGAAAATTTGACCAGAAGTCAAAAAATACCACTTCTGATATCCAGGAGCTGATTGCCCAGCGCAATGCTGCTCCCGCAAAGCCCCAGCCCAAAGCAGCTCCCAAGGGGGCTCCCCAAAACAGAGCCCATCATGCTTCTCAGGCTCCCACCCGTCCGGCTTCGGGCAGACCGGCAGCCCCCGCTTCCCGGGAGCAGGCGGCCAGAGCCCAGAGAATGCAGCCTATGCCCCAGTCTGCACCTCAGAAAAAGAAGAAGGGCCCCCGCACCGGCGGCGTGATTTTCTATACGCTGTATTTCCTGTTCATTCTGGTGTTCTTTGTGGGCACCTATATCGGCCTTACCTGGCTGCATGGCTGGCTTGGCGATTACGAAGCGGCTCAGCCCACCGCAAAGGCCCAGCAGGTGTTTGAACAGCTCTTTTCCAATCCGGATTGGAGCGCTCTGTACGAAGCTACCGGCGCTCAGGATTCTCCCTATGAAGGCAAGGAAGAGTTCGTCTCCTTCATGCAGAGCCGGATTGATCCTGCTCAGCTGACTTATCTGGAAACCTCCGCCGGTTTGTCCGGAGACAAGAAGTACGAAGTCCGCCTGGGCGAGGAAGTGATTGCCACCTTTACCCTGGTGGACCAGAACACCCAGGCAGACAACGCTCTGGGCGATCTGGGCGCCATTCCCGATTGGCAGCTGGGCAAGGTGGATGTGAAGTTCCAGCGGGAAGGCACCTACCGGATTCAGGTCCTGGAAGGCCATACTGCTTACGTCAATGATGTGGCTCTGGACGAAAGCTTCACCATCCAGAAGGCAACCACCCTGGCTGCTGACTACTTGCCGGAGGGCGTCACCGGATTCCGGATGTGCACCCAGGAGATTACCGGCCTGATGATCAAGCCCACCGTGACGGTCTTTGACGAAAAGGGTACCCAGATGGAGGTATCCTACAACGAGGAAACCAAGACCTTTGTGGAGAATGTGGACGGCAGCAGCGCCGCCATGACCGAGGATCAGAAGAGCGTTGCCCTGCAGGCAGCGGAAACCTACTGCCTGTATATGATCGAGCGGGCTGGCCGGACAGACATTGCCAAGTACTTTGACCCCACTTCCGACGTTTATAAGACCATCACCGGCTTGGGCGATCTGTGGATGCAGGGCAACTCCGGCTACGAGTTCCAGAATCAATCCGTCAGCGACTTCGCCAGCTACAGTGACTCTCTGTTCTCTGCTCATGTTTCTTTGGACTTGGTAGTGACCCGTACCGACGGAACCAAGAAGGATTATGACTTTGATCAGACCCTGTTCTTCCAGAAGTCTGACACCGGCAAGTGGCAGGCTTATGCCATGACCAACAAGGATGTGTCCCTGCCCAAGGGCCAGGTGCGCCTGACCTTCATGCAGGACGATACGGTACTGGTCAGCAACTTCTATGACACCGATGCCAAGGAAATCGTCACCCCGCTGATCTCCAACGTTCCTGCCGGTAAGGTATTTGCCGGATGGGTGCGGGAGGATGTAGACGACTACGGTAAGACCACCCTGACCCTGGTGTTCCAGCCGGATTCCGAGGGTAAGGTAACCATTCCCGACGGCACCACGCTGGTTCCCATGACACTGAAAGCCTACTTTGAAAACGCAGGGGCTGCTGCTCAGCAGCCCGCTACGGAAACCACAGCCGCTACCACACCCCCCACTACGGAAGGAGCGTGACCCATGCTGGCAATTTTGAACCAACTGGCGGTATCCTTTGACCTTCCCATTCTGGACTGGATTCAGGCCAATCTGAAAAACGACATCCTGGATGTCATTATGCCCATCATCACCGTGTTTGGTGACGGCGGCATTTTCTGGATCGCCTGCGCCGTGCTGCTGCTGATCTTCCCCAAAACCCGGAAGATCGGTCTGGGCATGGGATTTGCCCTGATTCTGGGCCTGATTGTGTGCAACATCACCCTGAAGCCCCTGGTTCAGCGGCCCCGGCCCTATGAGTTCCAGATGGAACATTTTGGGAAGGAAATTCTGCTGCTGACCGACCGGATGCATGACTTTTCCTTCCCCTCCGGTCACACCATTGCTTCTTTTGAGGCAGCCACGGTGCTGCTGAAAAACAGCAAGAAAATGGGCATTCCTGCCATGATCCTGGCGGTGCTCATTGCCTTCTCCCGGCTGTATCTGTACGTACACTATCCCACTGACGTAATCTTCTCCGTCTTTGCGGGCATTCTCTTCGCCTTCATCGGCGATGCTCTTGCAGCAAAAGTTGCCCCCAAGCTCACCGGAAAACCCAAAGGAAGATTTGAAGCCAGATAACACAAAACGGCGCCCAAAGCGTAATGCTTGGGCGCCGGTATTTTTATAAAGAAAAGGCCCAGGAAAATGCCTGGGCCTCGGTGCGTCAAAAGCTTTGCAAAGTTTTCATCCAACAGCAGAGTCCAACTGTTCCGACGGGGGCGAATCTGGCTTACTTTGCATACAGAAAGGCCCAGGCATTTGCCTGGGCCTTTGGGATTATTTCAGGCTGAACTTTGCGGCGAAGGCTTTGTACTGCTCGCCAAAGTTCTCATTTTCCAGTCGGGCGGAGCGGAGGGCTTCGTGGGTGTTCATGTCGTGGTGGGACATATCTACCACGCATCCGGCAATGTTGGAACAGTGGTCGCCTACACGCTCCAGAGCGGTGAGCAGGTCAGACCAGACAAATCCGCTTTCGATGCTGCAAGAGCCCTGCTGCAGCCGCAGAATGTGGTGCACACGGAGTTTTTCCTTCAGGTCGTCGATAACCTGCTCCAAAGGTTCCACCTGGTAGGCCTTTTCCAGATCCTTCTCCCGGAATGCCTGGAAGGAAAGACTGACAATCTCATTGACGGCGCTGGTCAGAACCGTCAGCTCATGCTTGGCGGCGCCGGAGAAGCTCAGGTTCTTGGCGTGGAGCTCTTCCGCTGCCTCCACCAGATTCAGAGCATGGTCGCCAATGCGCTCGAAGTCGTTCAGGGCCTTGAGCAGCATGGCAGCTTCACTGCTGTCGGCTTCGCTGATTTGCAGGGAGCTGAGTTTGACCAGGTAGGTGCCCAGAATGTCCTCGTAATGGTCGGTGCGGCTTTCATCCTCCCGGACGTTGCGGGAAAGCTCAGGGCTGAACTCCAGCAGGGAAGCGGCGCCGTTGTGGAATGCCCGGGCAGCCACATCGGCCATCTCGTTGGTCAGGACCTGGCAGCGCTCCAGAGCGATGGAAGGGGTGGCCAGCAGACGCTCGTCCAGCTCTGCATTGGCTTCCGGTACGGTGGTGTCGGGCACCAGCTTGCATACCAGCTTTTCCAGCAGGCTGCCGGAGGGCAGCAGGAAGGCGGTGCAGACCACATTGAATACGGTGTGGCAGATAGCAATGCCCAGGTAAGTGGCACTCTCGCCCAGAATGGCAGGGGCCAGCAAAGTCTTGACCAGCAGGAACAGAATCAGGCAGACAATGGTGCCGATGATATTAAACATCAGGTGGACAACGGCAGCCCGCTTTGCGTTCTTGGTGGTGCCCACGGAGGAGAGTATAGCGGTGATACAGGTACCGATGTTCTGACCCATGATAATGGGAATGGCGGCGGCGTAGGTCACAGAGCCGGTGGAGGACAGAGCCTGCAAAATACCTACGGAAGCGGAGGAGGACTGGATGATGGCAGTCAGCACCGCACCGGCCAGCACGCCCAGAATGGGGTTGGTGAACAGCAGGAACAGCTGCTGGAAGGCGGGGACATCTTTCAGACCGGACACAGCGTCGGACATGGTTTCCATGCCGAACATCAAGGTGGCAAAGCCCAGCAGGATCATGCCGGTGTCTTTCTTCTTGCTGTCCTTCAGGAACATGTAATACACAATGCCCAGCAGCGCCAGAATGGGGGTGAAGGAGGAGGGCTTGAAGAGCTTGACAATCAGGTTGCCGCTTTCAATGTCGCCCAGAGACAAAATCCATGCGGTGACGGTGGTACCGACGTTGGCACCCATAATCACGTTGATGGCCTGACCCAAGGTCAAAAGACCGGAGTTGACGAAGCCCACCACCATGACCGTGGTTGCGGAGGAGGACTGGATCACAGCGGTAACGGCAAGGCCGGTGAGGAAGCCCAGCATCCGATTGGTGGTAAGCTTACCCAGCAGAGTGCGCAGACTGGAACCGGCCCGGCGCTCCAGCGCCTCGCCCATGATGTTCATGCCGAACAGGAACAGGCATAGGCCGCCGATCATGGTGAGAAAGTCAAAGATGTCCATATTTAACTACCTTTCTTGCATTTTATCTGACAATACTCATTTTACCAGAGAATTGTCAAATCCATTATCAGAAGAATGTAAAATCTATGTAAAGTAAAGCGCAGACTGCCGGGGCAGAAAAAGGGAGCTTTGCACTGTGCAAAGCTCCCGGAAATTTGGAAATTATTTGGGGAAATGGACAGTGATGGTGGTGCCTTTGCCCACCTCACTTTCCAGATCCATCCGGGCACCCAGAATCTGGACGCCGTGTTTTACAATGCTCAGCCCCAGGCCGGTACCGCCAACGGCCTTGGAGTGGCTCTTGTCCACCCGGTAAAACCGTTCGAATACCCGCTGCTGATTCTCCGGCGCAATGCCGATTCCGGAATCGGACACCGTCAGCAGGGCTTCGCTTGCCCGGTCTTCAATCCGGATGGTTACG
>CALXFP010000073.1 GCA_944387615.1 uncultured Oscillospiraceae bacterium
ACACCGTCGGTGCCGGAGACCAGCACAGGCTCTTCCATTCCGGCGATGGGCAGACCGAAGCAGCCGCCGAAGCCGCCCACATCATCCAGGCAGCCTTCGTTGCGGGTGCGGGCAACGTGCTTTTTCATCAGTTCCACGGCCTTGTAGCCGGCGGTGATGTCCACACCGGCGGCGGCGTAACTGGCGGAGTAGGAATTGGTATGTTCCATGGGAGTGCTCCTTTATCGTTGGTAATGGAATTTATTCTTCGCCGGTCCAGCAGTAGGTGCAGACCTTGCTGCGGTCCAGGCCGATGGCTTCCAGCAGGCCGTCCAGGGACTGATAGCCCAGGGAGTCGAAGCCCATCTGCTGGCAGATAGCCTCGCGCATGGCCTTGCCCCGCTGGGTAGAACCGTCGGCATATTCTTCCAGATGCTTCTGGCCTTCGTCGCCTTCCAGCTCCTGGATGACTTTCCGGGCCAGCAGCTCCATTTCCGAGTTGCTCCGGGAGAAGTTCAGGTATTTGCAGCCGTACATAATGGGCGGGCAGGCAGAGCGCATATGCACTTCCTTGGCGCCGCTCTTGTACAGAAATTCCACGGTTTCCCGCAGCTGGGTGCCCCGGACGATGGAGTCATCCACCAGCAGCAGTTTCTTGTCCTCAATCAGTTCCGGTACGGGAATCTGCTTCATTTCCGCAATCATGTTGCGCATCTGCTGGTTGGAGGGCATGAAGGAACGGGCCCAGGTGGGGGTATATTTGACGAAGGGACGGGCGAAGGGCTTGTGGGACTGGTTGGCATAGCCAATGGCGTGGGGCAGACCGGAGTCCGGCACGCCGGCAACGTAGTCCACATCCGGCATGGTGCCGTTTTGCGCTTCGTCCCGGGCCATGATCTCGCCGTTGCGGCAGCGCATGACCTCGACGTTTTTGCCTTCGTAGTTGGAGTTGGGATAGCCGTAGTAGGTCCACAGGAAGGCGCAGATTTTCATCTTCTCCCCGGGAGCTGCCAGCTGGCGGATGCCGTCGGCGGAGATCTCCACAATCTCACCGGGGCCTAAGTTGTAGCAGACCTGGTAGCCCAGCTTCTGACAGGCGAAGGACTCAAAGCTGACGCAGTGACCGCCTTCCTTCTTGCCCACCAGCACCGGCAGACGGCCCATCCGATCCCGGGCAGCGATGATGGAATTGGCAGTCAGCAGCAAAATGGTGCAGGAGCCGTCAATGACGGACTGAGCATAGTGGATGCCGTCAATCAGATTGTCGCAGCGGTTAATCAGGGCCGCGGTCAGTTCCGTGGCGTTGACCTTGCCGGAGGACATGGCCATGAACTGATGGCCGGGGCCGGAGAAGGTCTTTTCCACCAGTTCCTCTGCGTTGTTGATAATGCCCACGGTGGACAGGGCAAACAGGCCCAGATGGCTGCGGAACAGCAGAGGCTGAGGATCGGTGTCGGAGATACAGCCGATGCCGATGGTGCCGCTCATCTTGGTCAGGTCATTTTCAAATTTGGTGCGGAAAGGGGTATTTTCAATGTTATGGATCTGGCGCTGGAATCCTTTGTCCGGGTCGTAGAATGCCAGACCGCCCCGGCGGGTGCCCAGGTGGGAATGGTAGTCTGTACCGAAGAAAACGTCATGGACACAGTCGCTGTGGGAAATTGCTCCGAAGAAACCACCCATAAGGGAATATCCTCCTTGATTCTAAGTGCAGATTGAAGGTAACAGGGAATCATGGGTCACGGCAGCCTGAAACAGCTGCCGTGACCGGAGAGGGAAATCAAGCGAAGAACAGGGTGTTCAGAGTCATGGGGTCGATGTACTTGCCGTCCTTGTAAACACGCATGTTGCCGGAAGCAATTTCGTCGATGAGCATGACCTTGCCGTCGGCGTCGTAGCCGAACTCGAACTTGATGTCGTACAGATCCAGGCCCTTGGCCTTCAGATCATCGGCAACAATCTTGGTGATGGCCTGGGTCATTTCCTTCAGGGAGTCGTACTGCTCAGCAGTCATAACGCCCAGGTCTACCAGACCGTCCTTGGTGACCAGGGGATCGCCCTTGGCGTCGTTCTTGAAGGTGGTTTCTACGTAAGCGGGCAGGTCGGCGCCTTCTTCAATGTAGTCGGAGTAGCGGCGGAAGAAGGAACCCACAGCCTTGTACCGGCAGATGACTTCCAGACCCTTGCCGAAGACCTTGGCGGGCAGCACTTCCATGGTGGTGTCGTCCAGGTTGGCGGAAACATAGTGGGTGCGGATGCCGGCGGCGTTGATCTTTTCAAAGAAGTAGATGGACATGCGCAGGTTCACATCGCCTACGCCCTCGATGGTCAGGCCGACGCTGTTTTCACCGGGATCAAAGACACCGTCCTTGCCGGTGCAGTCGTCCTTGAACTTCAGCAGGCAGTTGCCGTTGGGCAGGGCGTAAACATTCTTGGTCTTACCGGTGTAGAGCAGCTTGAGATTTTCCATGTTAATTACCTCTTTCTGAAAATAGATGTTTATATTGAAAGAATGGGCTTATGCATTCAGCTCCGCCTGAAGGGCGGCGTCCTTTTCCAGGACCTTTTTGGCATCGGCGGCGCGCTTGGCATCCAGCTTGGCGGCCAGATCCTTGTCCTCCACTGCCAGAATCTGAGCGGACAACAAAGCGGCATTCACGCCTCCATTGATGGCAACGGTGGCCACCGGAATACCGGAGGGCATCATAACCGTGGAAAGGAGTGCGTCAATGCCGTCGAGACAGGTAGACTTACAGGGTATGCCAATCACAGGCAGGGTGGTGTTGGCTGCAATGGCGCCAGCCAGATGGGCAGCCATGCCGGCTGCGGCGATGATGACGCCAAAGCCATTTTCCCGGGCGGACAGGGCAAAATCCCGAGCCTCTACCGGGGTGCGGTGGGCAGAATAGACGTGGCACTCGTAGGGAATGTCCAAAGAGGCCAGAGTGTCCATGGCCTTGCGCAGGATGGGAAGATCACTGTCGCTGCCCATGACGATACCGACTTTTTTCATGTGTTACCTCCAAAGAAAAGTAAATAAAAAAGGGCGCACTTGTCCCAAAAAGAAGGGAAAGTGTGCCCAGACGGTCGGCTATTATAACGCCCTTACTCCGTGTGGTGCTCCACTGATCCGTCAGTCATAAGGGGTTGTAGAAACTACATCCATATTATACCATGGGGCAAAAAACACGTCAAGTCGCAGAAAGCCAATTTCTGTCGGGATTTTGCCGGGGCGGCATGTGTATGTTGCCAAAATTGCACGGCTGATTTTCTGCTGTGCTGGCAGCGGAAAAGAAAAATCACCCCAACATATTCATATTACCATCCTCTTCGCCACAGGTCAACAGGAAAAATAGCATTATCCCCAATTTCTACGTTTTACATGGAAGAAAACTGGATAGTTTGTACACAATCCCGTGTTGCATTTTCCGCAGGACATGGTATAGTAAAAGCACAAAAGGAATGACCGATGGAATCGGAAATTCCCGGTTCCGGAGCAGCCGCTTTGGAATCTGACAGACGCCGCTTCCGTTTTCTCAGCCGCTATATTACTGGAAGGGATTCAATTTTTGTCAGCAGAAGCCGTGTCTGATCCTGCAGAAAGAGAGGTTAATCAAGGATGTTAGATATCAAGAGTGAACAGAAGTAACCCTTGGCTGATTCGATTGCGAAAACAGCCAAGGGTTATTTCTTTTTATTTGGTCAGGCGGAGAATGGCCTGGACGATTTCGGGAACGGTGGCGCAGGAAGTATCGATTTTGTGGGTGTCCAGGGCATCATACAGGGGAAGCCTTTGCAGGCTTCTCAGCAAAATGTCCGGCTGCCGCAGACCGGCAGACACATCCTGATTCAGCCGCTGGAGCAGCACCTCCCGGCTGCACACCAGTGACACCGGTACCACCGTCACGCCGGTCAGGTCCAGTCTGCTCAGAATCTGATCCAGGATGGCCTGCTGGTGCATCACCCAGCAGAAAATTACATGGTCATAGGCAGAACACCGGAGAAAGTTTTTCAGCAGGGCCGTGATGTTGTCCAGAACCATGGCCTTGGTCTCTTCGGTGACGACAAAAGGATTCATGTCCCAGCACCAGTCACCGTCCAAAAAGACACTGCGGGGCAGTTGGTTTTTCAGTTCACGGCACACGGTGGTTTTTCCCACACTCATGGTGCCGCCAATGAGATAAAGCGTTTTCATAATTTGCCCTCCACTCTGAAAGGGAATTTCCTTACCGCGCCGTTGACAAGCCTGCTGCCGGGATGCTAAGATAGCCCGGAAAGGGGGGCTATCCATGGGAATTGCCCTGAAAGAGAAAATCGGTCTGACCGGAAATCAGCTGAAACTCATCGCCATGGCGACCATGACGCTGGATCATATTGGGGCGTATCTTTTGCCCCAGGTGCTGATTCTGCGCATCATCGGGCGGCTGGCGCTGCCGATTTACGCTTACATGATCGCCGAGGGCTGCCGCTATACCCGAAACCGGAAGAAGTACTTGCTGCGGATTGCTGGCCTGGCGGCGGTATGCCAGGCGGTGTATTTTTTTGCCATGGGGTCACTGTATCAGTGCATTCTGGTGACCTTCAGCATGGGAATCGCGTTGATTTATGCCCTGGATTATGCCGAAAAACGGAAAAAATGGGCGGTAGGGCTCGTTGCCTTGGCGGCAGCGTTTTTTGTGTGCAGCATCCTGCCGGACTTACTCAGCGGTACGGATTTTGGAGTTGACTACGGCATCTGGGGCGTACTGCTTCCGGTGCTGACCTATTTTGCCCGGAGCAAGTGGGAGAAACTGGGGATGCTTACACTGGGGCTGGTTATGCTGGGAGTTTCCTATGGGTGGGCTCAGTGGTTTGCTCTGGTGGCGGTGCCGCTGCTGATGCTGTATAACGGCCAGCGGGGAAAGCACGCCATGGGCATGGTGTTCTACCTGTATTACCCGGCCCATCTGATGGTGATTTACCTGCTGGGTCTTGTGCTGTATGCTTAATCGAAGGGGAAACCCAGATATCCCGGCGCCTGGGCCGAGGGTTTCAGGGGCAGGAACATGGCCAGCATGGTCTGGTTCCCCGGGGTGCGGAAGGTTCCTTCGGTGCAGCCCAGTGCTTTGACGATTCCTCCGGCGGCCTGGGTATTTCCCAAAAGCTCCAGCCCGTGCAGGACGGTCCCTTCCTGAGTGGCGGCCAGCAGAAAATCTTCCCCTGTATAGAACTTGGCAAAACTTGCCAGGTATGTGATATTTTCTCTTTCCTGCACGACCCCGTCTTCCGGCAGATACTGCCGCCGAAGGCGGGTGTATTCGTCTGCATCCACCGGATGAAGTGCCGCAGCTGCGTCAGCAGCGGGAACGGACAATTTCCCGCAGTAGCAGCAGTCCCGGTAGCCCATGCCGCCATACATCTTCCGCAGACCCTCACTGGCGGGGGACAGCAGAATGCCTGCATAACCCCGGCCTTTCAGCAGCTTTTTGGTATGGGTCATCAGGCAGCGGCACTGCCCCCGGCCCCGGAAGTCCGGGTGGGTGGCAACGGCGTAGAGATAGGCCAGCTTCTGGCCCTGGTATTGGGTGTCCAGCCAGTACAGCGCTGCGGTGACCCGGTCACCTTCCATCAGCACCTGGCACCGGGCCGGGCTGTAGGCAGTGGAAAAGAAGGCGTCAATGGCGTCTTCCGGGTCGCCGAAGGAACACTGCCAAAGAGCTTTGAGCTGATCAATGATCATAGGAAATCTCCTCGTGGAGGTAGGCCCAGGATTTTTCTACCATATGGTCGGGATTGTAGGAGAGCTTGGCCTTGCGCAGACCTTCCAGACCCATGTCGTCTTCCCGGTCCAGGAACTTAACCTCCGGGTACTTCTGGCGCAGATACCGGGCAAATTCGCAGTTAACGGCATTGTAAGCGCCCTCCACATCTTCCCGGGCCTTTTCAAAGTGGATATCAAAGGTATCCGGAGCCAACCGGGAGCCCATGGTCACCGCCAGGATTTTTTCTCCCTCCATCAGCATCAGCCCCTCCATCTGAAGATTTACATAACAGCGGAAGGCCCGGGACAGGGCGATGGTTTCCAGCATATAGTTGCCGTTGGGGTCTTCCTGAATCCGGTGGGTGTACCAGTCTTCCACCATGCACTGGGCCTGGGGGATGTTCTCCGGGGTCAGGGGAACAACGGTATAGTCCGGATGCTCTGCCCGGAAGCGGTTGAAGTGGTTGCGCTTTTTCTGGAATTTCCGGCCCCGCAGATCTGCCAGATCATCCACGGCGTAGACATAGTCAAAGCCGTCCCGGTCAACCCGGCGGAAGAAACGGCCGGGGAACCAGCTGTTCAGCTCTTCCCAGTCTGCTGGCAGCATGTTGGTAATCCGGCAGGGAATGCCCCGCTGCTGGGCGTCCTCCAGAATCAGGGAAATCACCGCCCGACGGTCACCGTTGCCAATGGGGTAGGGGTAGACACTGCGGCCGTAAAAATGGGAGAAAAAGGCGGCGCAGCCATGGACAAAGGCCACCTTCTGATGGCCCCAGAGGACCAGGTTGGCAAAAGAATACTCACAGCCCCGGTTGGGAACGCTGAATAAAATGGATTCATATTGTTCTTTCTGGTTTACTTGCAGTCGCTTAAAATCGATCATAATTTCACTCCTTCAACAAGGTATCATACCATAGTTTGTCCATAAAAACAAGCCGGGAACCCCTTTGGGTTCCCGGCTTCCGTATTAACAATTGAAGAGGGCAGCATCCAGGTGACGCTTTTTCATGGCGTAGTACAGAATGCTTCCCAGTACCAGCAGCACTGCAGCTTCTCCCAGGGCCACATACAGCGCATTGATCCAGAAGCCGCCGCCGATGTACACCGACAGCTCCCAGCCGACGAAGATGGCGTTGCTCAATGCGGGCATCAGCATACCCAGCAGGGGATAGCCCTTGATGGTGACCTTCCGGGTCAGCCACATCACTTCTGCTGCCACGAAAGTGGCGGCGGAGCCGATGACAAAATCCAGCGGCAGCGCAGCAGCGTAGGTGATGTTGAACACCAGGCAGCCCAGTGTCAGCCCGGGAATGGCGGCGGGGGTGAAGAAGGCCAGCACGCACAGGGCCTCGGACATACGCATCTGGATCATCCAGGTGGTGCTGCCAGGTACCAGCAGGTTCTGCATATGGGTCAGCACGGCATACAGGGCAGCGATGATGGCTGCTTGGGACAGGAAACGAACGTGTTTGGTCATGAATCAAAGCTCCTTTGTAAAAATGGCGCAGCTGTGACCATGACAACAAAAAAATGAGCGCAATGCGCCCATCTGAAATTCCCTAGTTTTGTTTACCGACAGGATGGTCACGAACTGTCCTATGAAATTAG
>CALXFP010000074.1 GCA_944387615.1 uncultured Oscillospiraceae bacterium
GTGGTGTAGGAGCCTTCCGGCAGTTTTTCCTTCCGATCCTGAAGCAGCTGATAGAGTCCTTCCAGGGAGAACTTTTCTTCCGGCTCCCCGAAAATAGGGTTGTGGAAACAGGATTCCGCTCCGGTATGGCAGGCAGGGCCATCCTTTTTGACCCGCACCTCCAGTGCGTCATAATCGCAGTCCGCCTGAATGGATACGATATGCTGGAAGTTGCCGCTGGTCTCCCCTTTCAGCCACAGCTCCTGCCGTGAACGGCTCCAGAAGCAGGTCAGCCCCTTCTCCAGAGAAATTTCCAGGCTTTGTCGGTTCATATAGGCCAGGGTCAGAACCTTTCCTGTGGCATCCTCCACCACAATGGCAGGAATCAACCCTTTTTCGTCAAATTTCAGTTTCTCTAAATCCAACATATCATAACCTCACCAAAATGTTTTCTTCCTGAAGACGGCGCTTCAAGTGGGGAATCTGCACCTGTCCAAAATGAAAGATGGAAGCTGCCAGTCCGGCGTCCACTTTCGGCAGTCGCTGGAATAGGGTTACAAAGTCCTCTTCACAACCGGCACCACCGGAGGCAATCACCGGAACATCCACCAGGTCACAGACCGCTTCCAGCATTTCCAGGTCAAATCCCCGCTTCACACCGTCGGTATCGATGGAATTGAGCACCACTTCGCCGGCGCCGCTGTCCACACAGCGCTTCACCCAGGACAGCAAGTCCATGCCGGTGTCCTCTCGGCCGCCCTTGGCAAATACCCGGAAGTGCCCGTCAACCCGTTTGGCATCCACCGACAGCACCACGCATTGGTCGCCATAGCGTCTGGCTGCTGCGGTAACCAATTCTGGATTCCGGATGGCGCCGGAATTGACGCTGACCTTGTCAGCTCCGCACTTCAATACCCGGTCAAAATCCTCCAGGGTATAAATGCCGCCGCCTACGGTCAGGGGGATGAAAATGGTGGAAGCCACCTGGGTCAGAATGTCCGTAAACAATTTCCGCCCTTCTGCAGAAGCGGTAATGTCATAGAAAACCAACTCGTCTGCCCCGTTTTCGCTGTAGAATTTCCCCAGCTCCACGGGAGATGCCACGTCCTGAAGCCCCTGAAAGTTGGTTCCCTTCACCACCCGGCCATCCCGGACATCCAGGCACGGGATAATGCGTTTCGTAATCATTTTGCCACCTCAATCGCCTGACGCAAATCCAATGCGCCGATGTAATAGGCTTTTCCTACAATGGCTCCGTGGAGGTTCATCTGCCGTAAAGCGATGATATCTTCCAGGCTGGACACTCCGCCGGAGGCAATGAGATCCATAGAAAAATGCTGCGAAAGATGCCGGTAAAGTTCCCGATTGGTTCCCTGCATGGCCCCATCCCGGGAGATATCCGTGCAAATCAGGGTCTTTATCCCTAAATTCTGCATATTTTCAAAAAAAGCTTCCGCCGTAATCTGCGCTGTCTCCGTCCAGCCTTTGATGGCCACCAGTCCGTCCTTTAAGTCTACTCCGACAGCGATTTGTTCACCAAACTGCTGCACCGCTGCTTCCAAAAAATCCGGATTTTTAACCGCAGCAGTCCCCAGAATGACCCGATTCACACCGGCATCCAGGTAACGCTTCACCGTCTCCATGTCCCGGATACCCCCGCCTACCTGAGCAAACAGGTGGGATGCAGAGAGAATTTTAGTAATGGTTTCCAGATTTTCCGGTTTTCCGGTTTTGGCCCCTTCCAGATCCACCAGGTGAATCCGGGTAGCACCGGCGGCGGTAAACTCCTTGGCCACTTCCTCCGGGCGATGGCTGTACACCGTCATTTGGGCGTAGTCACCCTTGTACAGCCGCACGGCTTTGCCTTGATACAGGTCAATGGCAGGATATAGTTCCATACGTCCGCCTCCTTACAGCTTGCAGAATCTGCGCAGAATTTCCAGGCCAACAGCACCGCTTTTTTCTGGGTGAAACTGACAGCCGAATACATTCTCCTTCTCCACTGCTGCGGTAATTGGGATGCCATATTCTGTTACAGCGGCAAGGGAATCATCGCAGCCTTCTGCAAAGTAGGAATGGACGAAGTAAACGTACTCTCCCTGAGACTCCCGGAGCAAGCTGCCCTGCTGCCATTGCAGCTGATTCCAGCCCATGTGGGGAATTTTCAGTTCGGCAGGAATCCGGCCTTCCATAGCCACCACCTGACCCTTCAAAATCTCCAATCCCGGGTGCTGTCCGTATTCATAGCTTTTTTCAAACAGCAGCTGCATCCCCAGGCAGATTCCCAACAAAGGCTTTCCCGCTGCTGCCTGGTCTTTTACAAAGGCATCCAGACCAGTCTGGGTCAGTTTTCCGGCAGCATCGGCAAAGGCTCCCACTCCCGGCAGTACCAGATGGTCTGCCTGATTTAGTTCTTCCCGACTGCTGCTGACAAATACCGATTCTCCCAGACTGCGAAAAGAAGATTGCAGGGAAAACAAGTTCCCCACGCCATAGTCAATAATGCCAACCATTACAATACCCCCTTGGTAGAAGGGATTTCTCCGCTCCCGTCCTGGGCCACTGCTGCTTTCAATGCCCGGGCCAGGGCCTTGAAGGCACCTTCGGCTATGTGGTGGGCATTTTTTCCCGCCAGCTGTTTCAGGTGCAGACTCATGGGGCAGTTGCGGACAAAGCCCAGCAGGAATTCTTCGATCAGTTCCGTGTCAAAGGTTCCAATCTTCTCTGTGGGAATGTTCAGGTCATAACACAGGCAGCTGCGCCCGGACAAATCCACCGCGCACAGAATCAGCGCTTCATCCATGGGAAGCAGGAAACTACCATAGCGGGCAATGCCCCGCTTTTCTCCCAATGCGTTCTGAAAGGCTGTGCCAAGGCATATGCCGATATCCTCCACACTGTGGTGGTCATCCACCTGGGTGTCTCCGATGCAGGTTACCTCCAGGTCGAATTTTCCATGAGCAGCAAACAATGTCAGCATATGATCCAGAAATCCGCATCCAGTGGCAATGCTGCTGCGGCCGCTGCCATCTAAGTTCAGGGATAAGCGGATATCGGTTTCCGCTGTTTTTCGGGTCAAATCAAAGCTTCTCATGGTTCCCCTCCAAAATCTCCTGAATTGCAGCAATCAAAGCCTGCATTTGTTCCGGCGTGCCAATGGTAATACGGTTGAATTGGCAAATTCTGGGATTTGTAAAGTGCCGCACCAGAATCCCCCGCTGCTTCAGCGCCAGATAGAGCTTCTGACCGTCCATTTTATCGGTTTTCGCAAAGACGAAGTTGGTCAAGCTGGGCAGTACCTGGAACCCCAGGCTCTCCAGCTGGGCACTGGTCCAGGCTCTGGTTTTTTGAATTTTCTCACAGGCTTCCCGGTAATAATCTTCCGCTTCTACTGTGGCCACTCCCAGCCGAAGGGTCAGGCGGTCCAAGTTATAGGGATTGGTGGAAAACTTGATCTTTTCCAGGTCAGCAATAATCCCAGGGTTTCCAAAGGCATACCCCAGCCGCCCGCCTGCCAGGCAGCGGGACTTGGAAAATGTCCTGGTTACCAGCAGATTATCGTACTTTGCAATCAGCGGCAGAGCGCTTTCTCCGCCAAAATCCACATAGGCCTCATCCACCAAAACCAGATGATCCGGATTGGATGCAACGATGCGTTCCACTTGACCCAGCGGCAAGCTCAGGCCCGTTGGGGCATTGGGATTGGCAATCACCACCATTTTCCCCTTGCCACAGAAGTCGGTATGGTCAATGGAAAAATCCTCTTTCAGCGGGATTTTCTCGTAGGGAATCCCGTACAAATCACCAAAAACTTCGTAAAAACCGTAAGTAATATCCGGGAACACCACACCATCGCCGCCGAAGGCCATAAAGGCAAAGTTCAGAACCTCATCGGAGCCGTTGGACAAAAATACCATATCCGGCTGCACACCATACCGCTGGGCCAGCTTTTCTTTCAGCTCTTTTCCGGTAGGGTCGCTGTACAGCCGCAGAAGCTCCACCTCCTCTGCCGTGATGGCTTCCACCACCGACGGTGCCGGCGGGTAGGGAGATTCGTTGGTGTTGAGTTTGATATAGGCCATGTCCCGGGGCTGCTCGCCGGGAGTATAGGCCTGCAGTGCCTGATACCGGGCATCTAAAAATCTGCTCATGGTGCCTCCTTGCGAATCATCACGCTTTTGCCGTGAGCCTGAAGTCCTTCTTTTTCCGCAAAATACCGGATTTTTTCTGCGGCATTTTCCAGGGCCTGGGCAGTGTAGTAAGTAAACTGGCTCTTTTTCACAAAGTCATCCACTCCAAGGGCGCTGGAGAACCGGGCGGTGCCGGAGGTGGGCAGAGTGTGGTTGGGGCCGGCAAAGTAGTCTCCCAGGGCTTCCGGACAACTGCGCCCCAGGAAAATGGAACCGGCATTCTGGATGGCATCCAGGTAGGAGAAGGGATCATCCACCATCAATTCCAGATGCTCCGGAGCAATTTCGTTTGCAATGGCAATTCCGTCCATCAGAGAATCCGCCACAATGATTTTTCCATTGTTGTCAATAGATGCCCGGGCAATTTCCGCTCGGGGAAGCTGGGAAAGCTGTTTTTCCAGTTCTTCCGACACTGCCTGGGCCAGTGCTTCACTGTTCGTTACCAGCACGGCACTGGCAAGCTTATCATGTTCTGCCTGGCTGAGCAGGTCTGCCGCCACGTGGGCGGGGTTGCTCTTTCCGTCGGCAATTACCAGAATCTCACTGGGTCCGGCGATCATATCGATGGCTACGGTGCCAAAAACCTGCTTCTTGGCTTCCGCCACAAAGGCATTGCCGGGGCCGACAATTTTATCTACCTTGGGAACGCTTTCCGTGCCGTAAGCCAGTGCAGCGATGGCCTGGGCGCCGCCTGCTTTGAAAATTCGGTCAACGCCGGCAATTTTTGCAGCTGCCAGGATGGCGGGAGGTATCTTGCCATTTCGGTCCGGCGGGGTCATCATCACAATCTGAGAACATCCGGCAATTTTGGCAGGAATGGTATCCATCAGCACGGTGGATGGGTAGGCGGCAGTGCCGCCGGGAACGTAAACGCCCACCTTTTCAATGGGCGTTACCTTCTGCCCCAGGACAATGCCGGGACGCTCTGCAATGAGGAAACTATTGCGCACCTGTTTTGCGTGAAAAGCGCGGATATTGTCCGCTGCTTCTTTCAAAATGTCCAGAAATTCCGGTTCCACCCCAGCAAAGGCTTCCTGAATCTCTTCCTGGCTGACTTCCAGGGCATCAAGCTCTGCACCGTCAAATTTCTGGGTATAGGACAGGACTGCCTGATCGCCGTTTTTGCGCACATCGGACAAAATGGCGGACACCACATCTTCCACTTTTGCCATTGGTACCACCCGGGAAAAGATTTCGCTGTTTGGCACCTGGCCGTATTTCATAATCTTAATCATATTTTCTCTCCACCTGTCCTTGTAAACGCTCCCGAATGGTATTGATCTGGGTATCCTTGAATTGATAACTGGCAATATTGGCAATCAGCCGGGCGCTGATGGGGACAATGTCCTCATAAACCATCAAATCATTTTCCCGCAGGGTGGTGCCCGTTTCCACAATGTCCACAATCACATGGCTCAGTCCCAGGATGGGAGCCAGTTCAATGGAACCGTTGAGGTGAATAATGTCGATATCCCGGCATTTGCCGCTATAGTAGTTGCGGGTAATATTGGGGAATTTGGTTGCAACCTTCAGCGTCTGACCCACCGGCTCCCGGAAGTCCTTCTTCCCCGCCACCGCCATGCGGCATTTTCCCATGCGCAGATCCAGCAGTTCGTACACATCCGGCTGGTATTCCAGCAGAATATCCTTGCCAACGATGCCCAGATCTGCCGCCCCCCGCTCTACATAAATGGCAACGTCGGAGGGTTTCACCCAGAAATAGCGAATCCCCTTTTCCGGATTTTCAAAAATCAACTTCCGTCCCGGGTCTTCCAGCGCAGGACAGTCATAGCCGCTGTTTTTCAGCATGGCGTAGGCCTTCTCTCCCAGGCGACCTTTGGGCAGGGCGATGTGAATCCAGTTTCTCATGTCACCTCAGCCCCCCTTTTCGAATCGTTTCATCTGCTTCCAGGTACGGTCTTTCGGAATGGAGGTGCTGACCAGCACGCTGCCTTGCTCCGCTGCCTTGGCAGCTTCCTGGGCCAAAAGGGCGGTATCCACGCTGCCGTCATGGACAATCAAGGTATCAATGTCCTGGGTGTCTTCTTCCCCGGCACGCTGCTGAAGCAGATCCAGATAAATGGCAAAGCCGATTGCCCGGCTTCTGCGGCCCATTTTCCGGGGCAGCTTATCGTACTGTCCGCCGGAGAGAACGCTGGCCGGGATTCCCTCCAGATAGCCCCGAAATACCACGCCGCTATAATAGCCAAGATCACTGCCTACGGAAAAATCCAGCCGCACCGATTCCGTCCAGCCGCCGCTTTCCAGAATCCGCCACAACTGCGCCAGTTCTCCAAGGGCGTTTTTTTCTTCCTGGGTTGTCAGAACGCCTTCCATCTGCTTAAGGACAGTTTCTCCGCTTCCCCGGCAGGCTGCCAGCGTCCGCAGCTTCTCCCAGGCGGGAAGATTTCCCCGACAAAGTTCCTGCAGACCGTGGAGGTTCTTTCCCCGCAGGCAATCCATAGCCTGCTTTTTTTCTCCCTCCGTCAAACCGCAGCTATCCAGTACCGCAGAAATCAGACCCATGTGGGAGATATTCAGCGCAAACCGCTCCTGCATCAGGGATAGGCTCTGCACCGCCAGCATGACCACTTCCGAAATTTCGTACTCTCCCAGGTCACCTACACACTCAAGTCCTGCCTGGCGGATTTCCCGGTAATCCCGGTAGACGTTTTCATCGTAATAAACCTTCTGTACCACCCCCGGGGTCTGGGGTGCGTTTTTCACAATGGACAAGGTCACATCCGGTTTCAGCGCCAGCAGCCGTCCCCCTTCTCCGGAGAAGGTGATAATCTGGTCGGAAACCAGAAAATCCTTGTTGTGCACATACAGCTCATATTCTTCAAAATGGCTCATCTTGTATGGGACGTAGCCATAGCGGCTGTACAGGCTGCGCAGAGCGAAAACCGCCTGCTCCTCACGTTTCCAAATCCTGTCCGT
>CALXFP010000075.1 GCA_944387615.1 uncultured Oscillospiraceae bacterium
GCCAGGGCTTCCCGCCGCTTGGGCACAATTTTCTTGAACCGGAGCATATCCATAAATCCAAAGATCTGTCTTTTGAATTTCATATTACTTCACCTCCGCTTTCAGGTCGCCAACCGTCTGCCGTCCGGAAATATCGCCGGAGACATAGGCACTGGAATATCCGCTGGAACGCATGGCGTAGCCTCCCGCAAACCGCAGGCCTGGGAAGAGCTTTGCGTCCTCTCTCATCATCATCAGACGGGGCATCAGGCTGTCCCAGTCTGCGGTAAGGTAGCCGTAAATGCTGCCCTCCGGATGTCCACAGTAGCGGGCATAGGTTGTGGGGCTGGCTACACAAATTTCCTCAATGTGATCGTGGAGATTGCAGCCGGTTTCCCGCTCAAATACCTGGATCATATCTGCTGCAACCCGGTCTTTTGCTTTGAAATAGTCTGTTTCGGTTACATTGCCCCAGTCATCGGACATGAACATGGTGGTAAAGTACATCATGCAGGTTCCCTTGGGAGAACACTCCGGGAACGCATTGTTCAGACACACAGTAGCCTGGACATGGTTGGTGTCCACTTTCCGCATCAGGTCAAACTGCTTGGCAGAATCAGCAGTGTCATAGATGAAGTAGTTGTGGCTCTTGATGCCCAGCTCTTCCGCAGACTTGTTCAGGCCAAGGAACATGGAGAATCCACGTCCGGCAAACTCACGAGCGTTGGTTGCCCGAACGGCTTGCTCGCTGACAGCAGACGCAAGCAGCATTTTTCCGAATACCAAATGGGGAGAACAGTTGGCAATCACATGATGGGTTGCGATGACCGTGCCATCTTTCAATTCCACGCCGGTGATCTTCCCTGCTGTGTCGGTGTGAATTTTGGATGCTTCGGAATGATACCACACATCGCCGCCCAGTTCCCGAATCCGGCTTTCCAGAGCCAAACTGATTTCATGGGAGCGCATTCTGGGCATCCAGGCATCCCGGGTGATATAGCGGATGACCATGGAGCCGTAGTGCAGGAAGCTGAGACGGTCGCAGTCCACGCCCAGATAGCACCAGTAGGCGTTGAGAATATCCCGCGCAGCATGGGGCATCTTCAGAGATTCCAGAACTTCATTGACACTGTAGCTGCCAGCCTTTACGAAGTTGGGGAAATGGGATTTCATGTAGGAAGAATCCGTATTTCCGTTAACAGAGTTGGAATAGGCCTGAGCGTCCCGAACCTCGTTGCACAGTTCAAAGAACTCCGTCATGGACTTCCGGGAGCCAGGGACATACTGCTCCATCTTGTCGATGAAGGCTTCCACGCCAAAGGGCATTTCGCAATCATACTTCTTGTCCGTGGTAATCAAATGATACGCTTCGGGTATGCGGATCCAGTCCACCTTATCCTCCACCCCCAGTTCCCGGAACAGGGTCCGGATGTCGCCCGGAGCTTCCGCAGAGCCGAAGTCGTTCAGCTCATGCAGGCTGGCTTCAAACTCAAACCTTCCCCGTTTGAAGCTGGTGGCAAATCCGCCGGGCAGGTTGTGCTTCTCCAGGAGCAGGCAGGAATAGCCTCCCTGAAGCACGCGAATTGCGGATGTCAATCCACCGTTACCGGCACCAATGACAACCACGTCGTACTGTCTTGTACCTTTGTTTTCCATGGTAACCTCCTTAGTGGTTTAATAGATAAGATTCCGGGAGCGCTGGAGCCAGTACTCCAATTCTTCTTCGCTGGTAATACCCTTGTAGTGGCGCAAGATGATCCGGAAAAAGTCCGTTAACTCCTGGTCAATCTGTTCCTGGTTCATGCTTTGATAGCCAATCGCCAGCATGACACCCAGGCCATAGCAGCGAAACTGCATCTGCCGGTGCATTTCCCGGGCAGTTTCCAGGGGCATTTCCAGATTTTTCGCCAGCAGGGAGATCAGCATTTCCCAGTTTAGGTCGTCCAGAAGATCCTGCCCGGGCTGCCGCTGCTGCAAGTACAGGAAACGGAACAGTTCCTTCTCCTTCATGGCAAAGGACAGGAAGCTTTGTCCGAAGGCCTTATAGCTGTCATTATGAAATTTCAGGAAATTCTCTCGAATATAGTCGTACAGCGCATCCTTCAGATGCTGAATGTTCTCAAATTCATAATACAGCGGCTGGGTAGAGCAGCCTAAAGTTTTAGTAATGTTTCGGACGGTGAGTGACTCTGCTCCCCCACTTTGGATCGTTTGGGTTGCGGCCTGCAGGATGCTTTCCCTGGTAATTCTCTTTTCAGAAGCCATAGCCTTCCCCCTATGTATTCTATATCTTTTACGTTATTATAACACCTGTTATTTTGAGAAGCAACCATGCATTCATACTTCTTTTGCAGACGGAAATGTGTTCAGGCAAAGAGAAAACGGCAGTATCATCCCGCAAACCGGAAGACCATCGGCAGATCGTTTAGCCGCAGTTCCATATGCTTATCCTGGAATACGGTAAGGCTATTCAGCAGGGTTTTGCTCAACACTTCGCTTTCCATCTGATAGTTCAGCAGGTCAGTCACTTCCGCTTGAATGGCCTGTTTCAGCTGTGCGGTGCCGCTGCCTTGCTGCTTGACTTTTGCTTTTTCCAGTCTCTCCCGGAAAGATTGTTCTTGATTTTCATACCGTTTTTTCATGACCAGCATATCTTCTTTGGAGATATCCCCGGAAAAGTAGTGATCCATAACGGCTTCTTTCTTTTGCTGGAACCGATCCAGCTCAAAACGCAGCCGCTCCGGTGTATCCATGACTCCACTCGCTCCTACCTGAATTGCATCCAAAGCCAATGCCGTTATGTTGTCAATGATAGGCTTAACGTCCAGTGACAGGCTCCTGACGGCGAGTTTCAGCATGTTCATGGCGTCATCATCTCGAACCAATTTGCCGATATCACAGCCGTCTGTGCCTTCATTCGCTGCCGTTCCGCAGCTCCACCGGCGTATCTTGGTACCGTCTTTCCGCTTTTTTATTCGGCCTACAAAGCTGGCTCCGCACAGGCCGCATTTTATCTTTCCGGAGAATACATAGCGGTTAGAATGACCGCCATCCCCCGCTCTGTGTTTGTTGTTCTGCGCCATTCGTTCCTGCGCCATATTCCAGATTTCCCGGCTGATGATGGGTTCGTGGTGGTTCTCTATGCGGATCTGAGGTACCTGTCCTTTGTTGGTACATTTCTCGTGGGTCAGGTAATCGGGGGTATAGGTCTTTTTTTGCACCAAATCACCGACATATTTCTCATTTTTCAGAATTTTGATAATAGCACTGGATTTCCATTTACAGCCGTGATATGTACGATATCCCTCTCGGTTGAGTATGCGGGCAATCTCAGCGGTTCCCGCTTGTTCCACCGCGTATTTCTGGAAAATCAGACGAACTATCTTTGCCCCTTCCAGTTCCATGGACATCTTACCATTCTTCACATCGTAGCCAAGCAAGGATCGTCCGAATACAACACCCTTTTCCATCTGGCGTGTCTGGCCCCAAACCACACGGTTGGATGTCTTGCGGCTCTCATCCTGTGCAATTGTGGCCATGATGGACAACCGCAGTTCCCCATCACCGTCCATGGTGTTGATGTGGTCAGTTACAAACTCTACTGCTACACCGATTCGTTTTAACTCCCGGGTATAGCTTAGGGTGTCTACAATGTTTCTGGAAAAACGGCTGACTTCCTTGGTCAGAATCAGTTGGAATTTTCCTTCCCGGGCATCCTGGATCATCCGGTTAAACTGAAGCCGCTTCCTGGTGCTGGTACCGGAGGTGCCTTCATCAGCGTATATTTCATACAGCTCCCAGTCGGGATTCTGGGCAATATATTCCTGGAAATAGCGTTGCTGAGACGCAAAGGAATTGGCCTGGTCCTCCTTATCGGTAGATACCCGGCAATAGCCTGCTACTTTGATCATGGATACTCCCCTTCCTGTTTGTGCTTGTGAATCCATTCCCGGTGCTGCCGATCCAGCCGATCCTGGGCGTGGCGGTACTGCACTTCATTAAGCCGCCCTTGCTCTTTGAGAGCCAGCAGCAAACCGCTTTGCAGGCGATACAGAAATGGTTCATCGATTTCTCTTGTGATCTTCCGATTGTTTTCTATTTTCTCAAGAGTCGCAAACTGTTTTGCCATACTGCCAGCCCTCCTTTCTTCTCAAATTGTATGCCAGAAAGTGAGGAAATTGACACAACACCCATCGTAATGCTTATGTAGTAGGGACAATGAAAGGAAAATAATAAACAGGTGAAGAAAGAATCCTTCACCTGTTTACTCTGGAGAGATTGGTTCTCGCCTATTCAGTTTTCACCAGTTGGGATTGTTTCAATTGGGTGCAGGTCCAACCACTGTGGGCAGGGATAATGGGTTTCGTCCGGAATGTCGTGCTCTTCGCAAATCTTCCATTCTTCCTTTACCAGTTTGATGCCAATATCCGCGCAAACCAGTCTCTTCATGTGTTTTCCTGCATTTTCAGAAATCAGGCCGCGTTTGACATAGCCAATGGTAACGGTCAAGTCAGAGCAAACTGCCAGTTCCCCCTCACCGCTATCGCCGTTCATACCGCTGTTAATATCCACGCTGACCACATATGCGCCAGATGCGTTAATGGCCTCGATAGCGGTACGGTAATTCTCTCGCAGCTGTCCCTGAAAACCGGTACCAAGCAAGCAGTCAACTACGATCTGGTAGCCTGTAAGACATTCAGCTTCAAAAGGGCGCACAGGAACCCCTGCGGAAGCTGCTTTCTCAGCGTAAAACGCACTGTCTTCCGACAGCCGCTGACTGACGGTAAACACCGTACAGTCATAGTGATGCTCTTTCAGGATGCACGCAAGGGCGAAGCCGTCACCTCCGTTATTGCCGGAGCCAACCACAATTGCGATAGTTCCTTTCCAGTTTGCTGCCAGAAAAACACCATATGCCGCCCGATGCATCAATTCCAAGCTGGGTACCAGATTGGTGATGGTGTAGGCATCGCTTCTTCGCATATTCTCCACTGAAATGCAATCAATCATCGGCTTTCTTCTCCTCACTACGCAGGAAAATATAGGTATTCTCATCCGAGCGCGTTTCATCGTATCGATAACTCAGGCGGTCAAACATCCGGATTTGCTCCGGCGTATTGACTTGATTCTGCGCCATGAATCGCACCATCTCCCCACGGGCCATTTTGCACATGGTGCCCTTTTCGATGATCTTGCCGTTCTTTTCCTCACCAAATACGCAGGTAATAAAGCGGACGGAATCCGGAAGATACTTGGACACGCAGATGCTGTATTCTTTGGAGGCCAGATTGATAATGCAGTTTGTTTCTTCAAACAGGGTTTCAGCCAGTCGATTGCCCCAGTAGGCATAGAGGTCTTTGTACTCCCCTATTTTGAGCTTTGCCTGCATTTCCAGGCGATAAGGCGTCACCCCATCAAAAGGGCGCAGAATACCGTAAAAGCCAGACAGTATCCGCAGATGTTCCTGGACATAGGAGTATTCCTGCTCTGTGAATACGCCGGGAGCCATGTACTGATACTGAATCCCCTCATAAGCCAGCACTGCCGGAGTCAAACCCCTGCTCAGATCCATGTCCCGCAGCCGCCGGACATTCAGCTCCGCAATCTGGTCGTTGCACTTCCAGAGCTTTTTCAGTTCCTCGAAGGACATATTCTGGAGCTTCCGGCAGAGTTCCTCGGTATTGGTCAGGAATACCGGAAGATCCCGATATGGGAAGCTGTCCGTATCCACGTTCATTTTCTTTGCCGGGGAAATGATGATCCGCATGATTTACTGCTCCCCTGCCAGGTAGGCAAGAATTTCAGCGGCAATGGTGTCCGGCTTGACCTTGGGCATGACCTTTTCAATAATGCCCTGCTCGTTAATGAGGTAGGTCGTCCGAACCACACCCATGCTTACCTTGCCGTAGAGCTTCTTTTCCTGCCAGACACCGTAAGCCTGAATGGCCTGCAGTTCCGGGTCAGACAGGAGAGCAAAGGGCAGGTTATACTTCTGAGCAAATTTCAGATGGGATGCCACCGAATCCTTGCTAATTCCAATGACCACAACATCCTGCGCCTGGAACTGCTCGTAGCTTGCCGCAAAAGCGCAGGCCTGCCGGGTGCATCCAGGGGTATTGTCCTTGGGATAGAAATACAGGACAACCTTCTTGCCTGCAAAATCCGATAGACCAACAGTGTTTCCGTCCTTATCCATCAAGCAAAAATCCGGCGCCTTCATTCCAACTTCCAGCATAGTGCATTCTCCTTTGCAAAACTATTATTATGATGAATCATAGCAGAAAGTGAAGCTATTTGCAAGAGCGTACAGACTTTCACGAAAGCTTCTCCTATCTCTCGCAGATAACCGGATGGTATCAATTCGCACAGCAGTATGGTATACTGAATGAAAAATAAATCCTGCAAGTTCTTGCGATTGCATGCAAGTAAATTTGTTTTTTGGGTAGTAGATAGATGAAGAGAACAAAAGAGGAGGTGACCGTGTGGAGGATTCGGAAATTGTAGCACGATTCTGGAAACGGGAAGAATCCGCCATTGACCTGTGCGAAAAAGCCTACGGCAGCTACTGCCGCTCCATTGCCATGCGGATTCTGGAAGATGCATCGGATGCAGAGGAGTGCGTCAATGACACCTATCAGGCTGCCTGGGACAGCATTCCTCCCAACAAACCAGCGATTTTATCTACATACCTGGGAAAACTCACCCGCAGAATCAGTCTGAAACGTCTGCGCAACCGGGACGCCAAGAAACGTGGAAGCGGTCAAGCAGCCCTCTCCCTGGAAGAACTGTCTGAGTGTATACCAGGTGGACACAGTGCGGAAATCCAACTGGAATATCAGGAATTGGTCACCATTCTCAACCAGTTTCTGTCCACCCTGCCCACAGAGGAACGCCGGGTGTTTCTGCGCCGGTATTGGCATGCCATGTCCACACGGGAAATCTGTGAGCAGTTTCATTACTCCAAAAGCAAGGTAGAATCTATGCTCCACCGCACCCGAAAGAAGCTGCGCAGCCGCCTGGAAAAGGAGGGATACGGCCTATGAATGAAAATCTACTCTATGATGCCATTGGAGATGTCCGGGAAGA
>CALXFP010000076.1 GCA_944387615.1 uncultured Oscillospiraceae bacterium
GACCAGACGGCCTTCTTCCTGCTGGGTGATCTGGTAGAATACGGCGAGACGGAAAGACTGTTCTCCAAGCCCGTGGATAAGCGGACCGAAGAATACATTACGGGAAGGTTTGGTTAATTTATGAGAATTTTCTATGACAATCAGCTGAAAGAGCTGAACCAGGAACTGACCAGAATGGGCGGCCTGTGTGAACAGATCATTGGTTTTGCCGCTCAGGCACTGACAGACTGGAATGAGGACCTGGCAGAAAAGGTGAAAAAAACCGGTGCCGAGATTGACGAAATGGAGCGCTCCATCGAAGCAGTCTGCATGCGCCTGCTGCTGCGCCAGCAGCCGGTAGCCGGTGACCTGCGCTTTGTTTCTGCAGCGCTGAAAATGATTACTGACCTGGAGCGCATCGGCGATCAGGCAGAAGATATTGTGGAAATCATTCCCAATATGGGTCAGACCGGCAAGAATGCCCATCCGAAAATCCAGGAAATGGCCAAGCACGCCATCTCCATGGTGGTAGATAGCGTCGATGCCTATACTCGTAAGGATATGGAACTGGCAAAGGCGGTTCTGGAGCATGACGATATTGTTGACAGCGATTTCGTGCAGATTAAAAAGGAACTGATTGGCGCCATTGCCGCCAATCCTGCCCAGGGTGAAGATACCCTGGATCTACTGATGATTGCCAAGTACTTTGAGCGAATTGCTGACCACGCTACCAATGTGGCTGAGTGGGTGATCTACGGCATGACCGGTACCCACGAGGTAGAGTAAATCAAGAAAAGCTGGAAACCCGGTTTACAGGTTTCCAGCTTTTTAGGATATAGGGGAGGGCGTAGGCCCTCCTCGTTTGCGTTATTACTTTGCTTGCTTCATGGAAAGGCTGATCCGGTGCCGCTTTTCATCCACGCCCAGAACCACAACCTTGACCACATCGCCTACTTTCACCACCTCGCTGGGGTGGCGCAGACGGCGGTTGCAGACCTCGGAAATGTGTACCAGGCCATCCTGATGCACACCGATGTCTACGAATACACCAAAGTCAATGACGTTTCGCACCGTGCCGGTCAGCTCCATTCCGGGCTTCAGGTCTTTCATTTCCAGCACATCTTTGCGCAGAATGGGAGCGGGCAGTTCGTCCCGGGGGTCCCGACCGGGCTTGGAAAGTTCCTTGGCAATGTCGGCCAGGGTGGGTTCGCCCACGGCGCATTCCGCCGCAGCTTTGCTCAGACCGTAAGCTTCCAGCTTTTCCAGAATGCCGGAAAGGTTGTCTCCCTTTTTGCAGCCCAAAAGATTCAGCAGCGCTTTGGCAGCAGCGTAGGATTCCGGATGGACACCGGTGTTGTCCAGCAGCTCCTTGCTCTCCGGAATCCGCAGGAATCCGGCGCACTGCTCGAAGGCCTTGGGGCCCAGCTTGGGGACTTTCTTCAGCTGGGCGCGGCTGGCGAAGGGGCCGTTTTCTTCCCGGTAGGCCACAATGTTTTTGGCGGTGGTGGCGTTCAGACCGGAAACCTGCTGCAGCAGGCTCTGAGAAGCGGTATTGGCGTCCACACCCACTGCATTGACGCAGTCCTCCACAACGGCGCCCAGAGCCGCATCCAGCTCCTTCTGCGGGCAGTCGTGCTGATACTGACCAACGCCGATGGCCTTGGGGTCAATCTTGACCAGTTCTGCCAGGGGGTCCTGGAGCCGCCGGGCAATGGAAACCGCGGAACGCAAATTCACATCATAGTCCGGAAATTCCGCGGCGGCCAGGGGAGAGGCAGAGTAAACGGAAGCGCCTGCTTCATTGACAATCATGTAACTGGCATCGGGGAAGGACTGCAGCAGTTCCACAGTCATGGCTTCCGTTTCCCGGGAAGCGGTGCCGTTACCGATGGCGATGTGCTTGACCCCATGCTTGCGCATCAGGCGGGAGAGAATTTCAATAGCTTCCTGCTTTTTGTGCTGGCTGAAGGTGGGGTAGACCACAGTGGTGTCCAGCACCTTGCCGGTGGCGTCCACGATGGCAACTTTGCAGCCGTTGCGGTATCCGGGGTCCAAGCCCATGGTGACGAAGCCCTTTACCGGCGGCTGCATCAGCAGCGGTTTCAGGTTCAGTGCAAAATTATGAATGGCACCGGCATAGGCCCGGTCGGACAGTTCGCTGCGGACTTCTCTCTGAATGGAAGGGAAAATCAGCCGTTCATAGGCATCTTCCGCCGCTGCCCGAACAAATGCGGAAACCTGCATGGTGGGCTTCAAAGCGGCACGGCAGACCAATGCAGCGCCTTCGTTTCCGGGCAAGGTCACATTGGGCTTGAGGATGCCTTCCTTTTCGCCCCGGTTCATTGCCAGAATCTGGTGATCCAGAAGCCGGGAAATGGGCTGAGAGAAATCGTAGTACAGCTTGTACACGCCCTCTTCTTCTGCGCCCTCGTCAGCCTTGCACACAAAGATTCCCCGCCGCATCACCAGATCCCGCAGTGCCTTGCGGATGTCGGCATCGTCGGACAGGTCTTCTGCAATGATGTCGTTGGCGCCCTGCAGGGCTTCCTCTACGGTGTTAACACCCTTTTCCGGGTCTACGAAGGACGCTGCCAGAGCTGCCGGGTCTTGTCCGTCCTGGGCGAAAATTGCCTGAGCCAGCGGCTCCAGACCCTTTTCCCGGGCCATGGAACCCCGGGTACGCCGTTTCTGCTTGTAGGGACGGTACAGATCTTCCACTTCCGTCATGGTAGCGGCGTTGTCAATGGCCTGAGAAAGTTCCTCGGTAAGTTTGCCTTGATTTTCAATGGATTTTTTTACTTCCTCCCGGCGCTGCTGCAGCGAGCGCAGATAAGTCAGCCGGGTTTCCAGATTTCGCAGGATGGTGTCATCCATGGCACCGTGAAGTTCTTTCCGGTAGCGGGCGATGAAGGGAATGGTGTTTCCTTCATCCATCAGATTTACCACGTTTTCAACATATTCCAGTTTCTGCCCCAATTCCTGGGCCAGAATTTCCGTAATGGATTGCATATTGGGATTCTCCTTTAAGCAGTATCGGAGGTTATTCTATCACAGAATCAGCCAAAAGAAAAGGGAGAAAACCGGGAAAGCACCCTAAGCAGGGGAGAAACCCACTTGACAATCCCATCCGGCGGCGTTATAATTGCCACAGTTATGGGCCCGTAGCGCAGCTGGGAGCGCATTACATTCGCATTGTAGGGGTCGGGAGTTCGAATCTCCTCGGGTCCACCAAAAGATGCAGGTACCTTGTGAAGGTGCCTGTATTTTTATATGTTCAAGAGGAGATTCGAACCATTTAATACAGCAGTCCGGTGGACTGCTGCCTGCTGCTGGCTGGACGGCGGCAGCGCCATGATTTGCTTCCCACCGGGAAGCAAATGCAGCGAATCTCCTCGGGTCCACCAAAAGATGCAGGTACCTTGTGAAGGTGCCTGCATTTTTTATATGCTCGATAGGAGATTCGAACCATTCAATGCAGAAGTTCAAAAGACTCCTGTCTGGTGTCGGTCGGAAGACGGCAATCACTTTTTCCTACATTTGCACAGCCGCCGATATCCCCAGATGCACAAGCCAACAACTGCTGCTGTCAAACCAACCTCCACAAGAAAGGTGAGCCAGTTTGTGCTTGTTGTGACAAAAATAGCGGTAGGTCCGTCGGCCTCGCCGATAATACCCACAGAGCTTGCCATGTTTGGCATGTTTGCATAAATTGCCATAGCTGCGGCAAAAATGAGGACATACACAACCCCAAGGAGTTTGATTCCAAAGTAAATTCCCAAAGCCGCAAACACGAATCGCCAGGGGCTTTTCCGGAAGGCAAATTCCTGCATCTGCTCGTTCAGCTCGGCTGCCACCTTTTTGGGGTCTCCCAGTTCGGCGTAGATTTCTTCGTCGGTCTGCCCTGCCTCCCGACGGGCAGAAATGGAGCTTCCGAAGTCGCTCATTACCCGGCTCTTTACTTCCAGCGGCAGATTCAGCCGCCGCTCAATGGCGTTGACATAACGCTTCATCTTTTTTTCTGCTTGCGTCATAGTTTCCTTCCTCCATCCAGAAAGTGTCCAACCGTGTTCTGAAATTCCTGCCAGACCTGCTTCCGGCGATTGTTTTCGGCATGTCCGGCAGAGGTGGCTTCGTAAAATTTTTTCGGTGCGGTTCTGCCTTCTCCTTGACTCCATCTGGCCTGAATCAGTCCATCATCTTCCAGTCGGTAGAGGATGGGGTAGAGCGTTCCTTCTTTCAAAGTGAACATCCCTTGGGAAACGGCTTTCAACTGCGATAGCAGTTCATAGCCATAGGTGGGGCTGCTGCAAATCAGATCCAAAACCAGCATTTCCAGCACACCTTTTTTCAGCTGCTGGGAAAAACGATCTTCCATAGAACCCCCTCCTGCTATTTAGTATTACTAAGTACTTGTATTGTAGCAAGGAAGATCCGGTGTGTCAAGAGAAAACTTGACGGCATAAAAAACCATGTTATAATGAAAACAAAGTAGCCTTGGGCATTGTGTTCCTGGGAGTAATATCATCAATATGGAGGAAAGAACATGGGTAAGAAAGATAAAAAGAGTAAGTCAGGGCTTTATAAAAACAAGACCACGCTGACCGTCTACCTGATATTGAGAGGATTGATTATCCTTGCCATGGTCCGTGCCATTTTCCGGCAGGAATATCAGAATGTCTTTTTCTGTGCCCTGTCGCTGATTCTGCTGATTATGCCCAGCATCATTTCCCGGAAGCTGGAGATCATGCTGCCCAGCACCCTGGAGATCATCATTTTGCTGTTTATCTTTGCGGCGGAAATTCTGGGTGAAATGAACAGCTTTTACGTCCGGGTTCCCCATTGGGATACGATGCTGCATACCATTAACGGCTTCCTTTGCGCTGCCATTGGATTTGCGTTGGTGGACATGCTCAACCGGGACGATCGCTTTTCCTTCAAACTATCTCCCGTGTATCTGGCAATGGTTGCCTTCTGTTTCTCCATGACGGTTGGCGTACTGTGGGAGTTTTTTGAGTTCAGCGGTGACTACCTGTTTGGAATGGACATGCAGAAAGACACGGTGGTCAATGCCATTCATACGGTGAATCTGGACAAGACCATGAGCAACACCGTGGTGCATGTGAAGGATATTGTGGATGTGATTGTGGTCCATTCCGACGGCAGCCAGGAAGCGCTGGGGCTGGGCGGATACCTGGATGTGGGCATTCAGGATACCATGAAAGACCTGTTCGTGAATTTGATCGGCGCTGTGGTATTCTCCATTATCGGATTCTTCTTTGTAAAGGAAAAAGGAAAGGGAAGAGTGGCTTCCCGATTCATTCCGCAGGTGGTATCGCCGGAGGAAACCGATAAGCCAACGGAATAAAAGGAATAAGAAAAAATCTTCGTGCAGCAGCCTGCACGAAGATTTTTTTGTCCGGTGCCCCATGGGGGACACCGGACAAGACTGAATTATTCCACGGTAGGATCGTAGTTTACGATAATGTCATGCTCTCTCAGACTGGAAACATCACTGATCTGATTACCGAATACATTGACCTGAACCAGACGGTAGCAATTTGCCAGTGCGTCGATGTTGGTCAGCTGGTTGTAGTCCATGTAGACATAGGTCAGACTCTCCATTTTCTGGAGGATATCAATGTTGGTAAGGGCATTGTAAGAACCATCAATTTTCTGCAGGGGGCAGCCATCGGGCCACTGGGGCAGTTCTGCAACCTGGTTGGAGGAGAAATTGAAAACTTCCAGCTTGGCCAAAGCGCTTAGTGCAGAAATGTCCGTAATGCTGTTGTTGGAAATATTCAGCTCTGTCAGCTGCGTGCAGCTGGCAATGGCGGAAATATCACTCAGAGAGTTATGGCTGACAGACAGGTACGCCAAACCCGGCAGGCTGGAAATGCCATTGAGCTGGCTCAGTTGGTTGTTGCCCACATCCAGCCAGTTCAGCTGTGCACAGCTGGCAAGAGCAGACAGATCCGTCACAGCGTTAAATTCCAGATTCAGCTTTTGCAGATTTGCCAAACCGCTCAGATTTTCCAGGCTGGTTACCGCATTGTGCTGCAAATTCAGCTCTGCCAAGGCAGGCATAGTGGTCAGTGCTTCCAGATTTCGAACGGTGTTATTGCTTAAGTCCAGGTAAGTCAAAGTCTGAGCACCGGAAAGATTGGCGATGGTACTCAAGCTGCAGTCTGCCAAGGTCAGACGGGACAGTGCCGGCAGGGAAGCCAGAATGGTCAGATCCTCGGAAGGGAAATTGCAGCCGGTCAGGTCCAGCGTGGTCAGACTGGTCAGAGACGAGAGTACATTCAGAGAATCCAGCGTATGGTTCTGCAGAGTCAGCGTCTGCAAGTAGGGCATCAGCTGCAGATCCGCAAAGGTCGCAGCATCTTCCGGAACGGTGAACTCGGTGATGGACCAAAGCTGGTCGGTGAAAACGGTATCGTCCTCGTCCGCGCCGATCAGGCCGCGGATAGCTGCCTCTATGGCAGGGTCTGTGAAGGTAACTTCCTCAATCACGCCGGTGATGGTGTAATTCAGAGTGGTCAGAGGGCTGACCAGACCGTCTTCGTTGACGCTGACCGCCAGAATGGTGGTTTCACCGGTGGGCAGGGTGATGCCTTCTCTATAAATAGAACCTGCCGTGGTGGGATAACTGCCGTCCATGGTATAGAAAATGGTACCGACAGAACTGCTCAGGTGAATGTCCATGTACTGGCTGTAGTAATCGCTGGCATAATCGGCGGCGGGAGCAGTGGGACGAAGGGCATCCAGTTCTGCTTTTACCTGGGGATCACTGACGTTATCGAGCAGATTGACGGCATCCAGCAGCTTATCCTGCTCCACAAACGTGCGGCAAAGAGCGGTGTACAGCTCAGCGGTGGGGCCGCTGCTGATAGCCCGGGTGAGGGTTAATTCGGCCTTGGTATAGTTGCCGGTTTTCTTATACTGGTTAGCCAGCTCAATGGCAACACC
>CALXFP010000077.1 GCA_944387615.1 uncultured Oscillospiraceae bacterium
TGGCATTGTTTGCAGTGGCCTTTGTACTGCTGCGAAAATTCAAGTGGAATCCCATTCTGGTCATGTGCCTGTGCGGCGCTGGGAATCTGCTGCTGGGACTTTTGCTGTAAATGAGTATATAAAAACGCAGGGTCAGACGTGGTGCTGGCTCTGTGTTTTTTGTGTCAAAAGGAAAATTGTGCTCACTGCGAAAAGAGATGAAGAATGAAAGGTTGAAATTTTCAGGATAATAGATTTTTACTATGATGATCATTCTTGCTTTGAAAATTCATTAAAAGTTTGACCCCATTTTGACCCCTACAGGATTCTATTTGTTCACATGGGCATAGAAAAACCGAACTTTTATGCCTATAATTCTGACGTATATTGATGTATTTTTGGGATTTTCGGAACTTACATGCGGAAAAGGGCTCCTCATAACCCGGAGGCCGCAGGTTCGAGTCCTGCCTCCGCAACCATAAAAACCACCGTATTTCACCAGAAATACGGTGGTTTTTCTAACTTTTTAGTCCTAAAAATTGCACCCCATTTTGGGCTTTCTAACACTTTTCTAACACAACGGATTTTGAAACTGCAATTTCTTCTAACACACCATGGCCAGTCTAAGGAACGATCTCCCCTGCCCGGATTTTTGCAGAAAGAATATAGAGAATCCTTTTCTCTGATGAAAGTAAAAAAGTATGATTTATTTCTACTTTTCAAAGAAGCAACATGAATATTTTACTTCTGTTTCTCTGTTCCCAAATTGTAATTCACGCTCTCCGTGAGGGGAGCGACTTCCACATCCGTGGCTTCTAACCGTACCGCCAGAATTTCAATCCACACTCCCCGTGTGGGGAGCGACCATACGGCAAGTACTACCGGGATCCGGAGGACGGATTTCAATCCACGCTCCCCGTGTGGGGAGCGACCACTATTGACACTGCTGTAAGCGCCGCCCGAGGAATTTCAATCTACGCTCCCTGTGGGGGAGCGACAGGATCACCTGGCCGGATGGCCTGTATTCCAACTTATTTCAATCCACGCTCCCCGTGAGGGGAGCGACCTTTCTGGTGGCACAATGACCGGCCCTATCGATATATTTCAATCCACGCTCCCCGTGAGGGGAGCGACTAGCAACGGATTCCAAAATCGATGTTTTGGAAGAAATTTCAATCCACGCTCCCCGTGAGGGGAGCGACTCTTAACCTCTTTTGCGATCAACATTCTGACAAAAATTTCAATCCACGCTCCCCGTGAGGGGAGCGACTGCAAAAATACACAAAAAAGGATATGTATTTTCGGCAAAGAATATAATTTTTACAGCAGACAGTTGTTTTAGGATGATACAACTAAATGAGAATGTGCGATATCTCACCCAATCAGCAGTAAAAATCGGTGCGAACCTCCTGGAAAATTCTGTTTGCTTCCGGTTCGCAGACTAGAGAATCAGGGTGTCCTCCGGCTGGTACGTATGCTTACAGCCGAAATGCTCAACCTTCTTTTCATACTTGTTTCCCAGATAGTAAAAGCGAAGGCTGTCCTTATCCGGATCCATAATGGAGATCAGTTTGGCCTGGAGCATACGGCACTGGGCGGCATCCAGAAGGCACTCAAACACAGAATTTTGTACCCGTTGGCCGTAATCTACACAGCTTTTAGCAATGCGCCGCAGACGTTTCCTGCCAGCGGCATCCTCCGTGTTGACATCATAAGTTATCAGGACCAGCATAATCTCACTTCCATAAAAAAGGTGGATAGGATTCCAGATCGCCTCTGAGACAGCGGGCAAGCAGCAGGGCCTGAATGTAAGGAATCATTCCCCAACTCAGCTTCTCGTCCAGAAAAGGATGGGTCAGCGTATCCCGCTTTCGCTCCTGCCATGCTTTGAGAAACTTTTTGCGGCCATCTTCTGTGAGCAAAACAGCGCCGCTATCCTGAATCAGAAAATCTTCAGGCTTGACTATGCGATTGTTTACCAGAGTCAGAACAAAACGGTCTGCCATACACGGACGCAGTTCCTCCATCAGATCCAGTGCCAGAGAAGTTCTGCCTGGACGATCTCGGTGCAGAAAGCCTACATAGGCATCCAGACCCACACTTTCCAGCGCACTGGCACAGTCGTGGGCCAGCAGGGAATAGGCAAATGAAAGCATGGCATTCACACGATCCAACGGAGGACGGCGATTCCGGCCATGGAAGAAAAAATCTTCTTTCCGGTTCAGCAGCAAATGGTCGAATACCTGGAAATAGGCGGCCGCCCCGGTTCCCTCCAACCCGCGCAGACTGTCCATATCCAATACTTCCAAAATCAGGGGGAGTAGCTGCTTTAACTGCTGAACGGATTCCTCCAGCCCACAGTTGGCAACTCTCATCCCATGATCCCGGAGGGTACGCTGAATGCTGGCAGCGCTGTTGCGGATCTTACCGAAAATCATGTTCCGGGCAATGGCACAGCTTGTGCTGGGATTATCTGCCAGACGGTATTGGGCACGGCGAAGCAGCACATTGCCATTGCTTTCTCCGGAAATCCGTGCCAGGAACCGCCCTCGAGGCGTACAAAACGCCAGACCAATCCCGTGACTTGCACAGGCACCCATCAGCGCAGGGGATGCGCCGGAATAAGAAAAACTGACAATAGTTTGCAAAGTGTGCAGAGGATAGCGGGCAATTACCTGCTGATTTCGGTTCGCCAAAACATTTTCCCCTTCCACCGACAGATAAATATCATCCGAGGTTACGAACAGGGTATTGAGCAGCTGTTTCATGGCAAGTCCTCCATTGCCGTTTGTAAATAAGACGACACAGAGCGTTTCTTTATCAATTTGGGAAGGCATAACTCTTTCAACGAACAGGCATTGCAGGATTTGGTCGGTTTCACCTTTGGGGTGTGCCCTTTGTGGTACAGCTCGTGCATTTGTGCCGTCAGCTGATGGACTTGGCTGCGCAGTTCTTCGGTAAAATAAACCGGCTCCCTGCGCCGAGTTTCGCCATAATACAATGCCCCCTCCGGGATGTCACAACAAAGCATATCCTCCAGACACATGGCTTGGGCACAAAGCTGAAGCACATCGGCGTTGCTTTCTTTTGGCCTTCCCCGCTTATATTCCACGGGGAAGGGCTGCCAGATACCTTCTTTTCCGGGAAGGGGAATTCCGACAACACCGCGCTGGAACTCTATAACATCGCATTGGCCGGATAGTCCCAATCTGGCGGAAAAGATACTGACACCCCGCTTGATCAGCAAATCGCCCCGGCTTTCGGAAAATTCCCGGTCATGGGCTTTTGCGTGCATCAAGGAACCGTCTGCCGTGCGGTAGTTTTCTGCCCATTGCTGCTCCAGATGAATCAGTGCCCACTGCCGACGACAAAATACAAAATGCTGCACTCCGGCAAGCTGGAGGTAATCCTCCTCTTGGTAGATCACCCCATGCGCAGACAGGTAACGCCGTCAGGAAGGTTTTCTTCATGCACCAGAACCTGATAATCTGCGTAGCATCTGGGGGCAGTGACCTCTGCTTTGCGCTCCGCCTTTACCACATCAAACAGCTTGTAAGCAGGGGCGTTGCCAAACTCCGAGCTGTGCCGGAACACGATCAGTTCCCGTACTGCCATTTTTCCTCGGGCGGCGGAGTGATCCAGCTCAAACATGTTCAGAATTGCCTGCCAGAACAGTTCCAGATCTTCCTGGGAGAAGCCGGTGGTTTTCCGGGCCAGGTTTGCCGAAACGTAACCTTCGGCACGGTACAAGCCGTAAGGGACAATATATTTCCGACCCATTTCCGTGCCTTTCTTCTCCGCGTCGGCTTCCGTAGTAATGGCGATCCGGGTAATGGTAACCTCCTGGGGAACAATGGGGTCTACGCTCCGGGCAAAACCGATCTGTACCGGCCCCCGAACCTGCCCGCAGTTTAGCGCACCCTTTACAAAAGTCGTCATGACAGCGCCAAAGGTGCGGATATCATAGAAATTACTGCACATGAAATCCCGGATTTTTTCATCCAGATTGGCATCCTTCTTTTTTGCTTCCTTCAGCTTGCCGGGATTCACGCCAAGATAGGTACAGGCTTCGGCATCGCTTCGGTTCAGAGGAACATTGTCCTTTACATAAATCCGGTAACCGGGCTGTCCTTCCTTCACAGCTTCCACATAATTGCGGATTTTCCGTTTCAGACACACATCCGTTACCAGACCATAGCCGGTTTCCGGGTCAATCCGGGGCATATTTCCCGCATCCGGATCTCCGTTGGGGTTGCCGTTTTCCACATCAAAAAAATTACAAATTCATACCGCTTCTCAATGGCGCTCATAATTACTGTTCCTCCTTTTTTGTATAGCGGGCTTGTTTTTGGTGATAATATCCCAGGTTAAAGGAGCCTTGCTCCGGCAGGCTCAGCCGCAGGGGGTAGGTTTCTCCCAAGATAACTTTGATTTGCCCAATTTGACGGTCGTAGAAAATCCGATATCCGGATTCCAGCTTCCGCAGATGCTTTTGGCACAGGTTGTCCAGAATGGGGAAAATGATTCCCGGAGTAGCAGCGGCAGAACTAAAATACTTGTCTGTGATGGTCGAATTGATTCCGGGGTTTGCTGCTTCCTGAACCGCTTCGTATATGGCGAATAACCGGCCCAGGGTGTAGGGAATATTGGTGCTGTTTGGGTTCAGACTCACGGTTAATACCTCCTTTGGACACTGAGAAGATGGATTTTTCAGATAATAGGCTTTCAGAATGGCTGCCCGGCCCGGGGTGATCTTCCAATTAGCGCTATTCCGCTCGGTGCTATTTCGTGCGGCCCGGATGCGAAGCATAGTTGCTTCCAAAAGGACCGCAGGATAGGCAGTTCCGGAGAAAATGGCCCGGGCAACTGCACCGGCCATGACCGGGCTGGGGGATTTGTCGGAGGTATTCAGATTTACCGTTTCCCGCAGCATCGCCCACAGGGGGAAGAATTCATACCTGCTCCCCACGATTTTCATCCGCTCGTGATGCGCATTTACGTTGCGGAGAAATTGTCCGAAGGTGTTGCGATAGAAGAATCGTACGGACAGACGGGCAGCGTTGGGCGCAAGCCCCAGAATGTAAAAGGAACGCTGAGGGTCCAGATGCATCTGCGCACAGGGCAATTCGGCAGCGATGGATTTTACCGCAGCACGCAGATCCTCCTCTGAAAAGGGGCTCTCCTCCATACCAAAAATCGCATAGTTTGCCAGAAGTGAATATTCCGTCTGGGCACCCTCTGCCCAGCAGACCACGCTGGTATCCCCGATCCGGTGCACATTGTCCCGGTCTGAGAGCAGATAATTGAGCGCAGATGTATAAGCGAAGGCGGCGTATTTCCCCACAGGGGCATTCAGGCTCTGCTCCTTTCCGTAGGAGCAGAAAGCCGGTGCATTGAAAGAGACGATAGATGCGCCGCTGGACTGGGCACCGTACACACCTTTAATGAACGGATGAACCGGTTCTATCACATCCTGGTTCCCGGTTACCAGGCATTGCTGCAGTTCGCCCTGGATATCGCTGTAAGAACGGTCCCAGGCCTCTTGGATCAGAGGATCATCCTGAGCAAATTGGCCGTCTATCCGGAAACACAGATTTCCGCCTTTCAGAATCTCATCCAGAGTGTCGGTCAATGCCGGGTGCTCCCGGGCGTTTTCCGGCTGCCAGGTATCGAAAAATCGTACAATAGCCGTTGCCGCGGGAGAAGAAACCTGGTCCAGAAGCTGGTGGTGAAGCCGGGCGCAGGCCTGAAAGCAGGAACGGCTGCGCTCTGGCTTTCCTTTCTCATCGATGCCCAGCAGGTAGCTGGAATTGTCCCAGAGAAAGTTGGGAAGGATTCCAGAGGAACGGGTTACCGGAGCAGGCAAATTCATTATCCGGGGCCGGAGGACGATTTTTTTCCCGGATGAAACCTCCTGAAGCTGAGGAACGACATACTCCAAGGTGCCGTCCAAGCCAAGACACAGGGCGTAGCTGATTTTGACTTGGCTCCAGCCGGGATAGGATAGCTTCTCATCTTGGACCAGATCTTCAAACAGCCGAACCAAAGATTGCAAGATCACCTGCGCACCTCCTCATCTTCCATAGGCGGTACTTCCAGGACGCCGTCATACAGGGTACCCCGGAAAAAATGAGGCGTGATGTTTTCTGGGTCGGAATAATCCAGATCCAGGAGCATCCATCCCAGATCCTGCTCTCCCAGCAATTCCTCCGGGCAGGGCGGGTACTCTGAGCAGGGACGGAAATGGGCGGGAAATTCCCGGACGCCCAAGCAGGGCTGGTGATAGCATTGTCCCTTTTCCAACCGACGGCGCATGATATCCTGGAATTTCCCGGGATTGTCCCCGGCAGCTGCTTTGGATGTCATGACAAAATGGGCTTCGATGACATAACGCACATCCCGAAGCACCATAGCAGCTCGCTGCTGGATGCTTTCCGGTGTGGCCAGATAAAGACATTCGCCAGTTTCCATAACCGTTCTGGCTTTCCTGGCGCTCAGCGTGTCTTTGACCTCATTGCGCCGGATGTTGGTAAAGCGAATTGGTGCACATACACGGATCCGGTCCACAATCCATCGCATGCCAGGGTGCCAGTAAATGGCTTCCAGAATTCCTCGGGCGGCGGAAGGCGTCATTACATCATAACTGACACGCTCCACTTTCATTTCCGGTCTGGAAAAGCAGGCGTAGTCGCCCCAGACCTCAACAGAAACGGACATTTCCATTCTCCCTTCTATTGTTTATTTGGTTTTTCTTTGTGCTTTTCTATTCTAGAAGATAATCCGTCCAATAAATGGGGTATGATATACTTTTCTCAAATAAATTCCGCTTTTCCCGGATCGGCTGACAGGGAAAGTCCTTTCTCAGGGTCATACAGACTGAAATTGGTCAGGACGCCGCTTTCTTCGGTGATGGGCAGAATATCCCCCGCTTCCAGCAACGCCTGAAAGTG
>CALXFP010000078.1 GCA_944387615.1 uncultured Oscillospiraceae bacterium
TTCTGCGGCGGGAGCGGAGCCGTCCTTCTGCATCCGGATCTGATCCAGGACGAAGGCCAGGCTGGAGATGGGAGCCAGGAAGGTACCCAGGACAGAAGCAACCAGAGCATTCTTGCTGGGCAGTTCACCGAAGCCATTGAGCTGATCGGCGGACAGGACGGAACCTTCAACGATGCCACCCTTGATGGCGATCTTGCAGGCCTTGTTCTTCTTGGCGAACTCGCAGACGATACGAGCAGGGGCGATGGGGTCGCCGGTGGTGGAAGCCATAGCGGTAGTACCGTTCAGAACCTCAGAGAAATCGTAACCAGCATTCTTAGTTGCGAAATTGGTCAGGGTGTTCTTAACAACAGCGTACTCGACGCCGGCCTCACGGAACTGCTTACGCAGCTCGGTATCCTGAGCAACAGTGATACCCTTGTAATCAACAAAGACCACGGAAGTAGCTTCCTTGATTTTGCCGGTCAGGGACTCGACCACTGCCTTCTTGCTCTCAAGAACCTTAGCGTTGGGCATAATTTTCACCTCCGAAAATAAAAAGTGTCTTCCTGCCAGAAGACAGAAAGACACGCAAATCATTCCATTTGACGCACCTCGGCAGGAATTACGCTTTGCAGCACCTGCTGTCTTTGGCAACTCGTGTATGATATCAGATTATTATGAAATTGTCAAGAGGTATTTTGTGTTTTTTAGAGAAAAATCGCCCCCAGATTACTGGGGGCGACGCAGATTACAGATTTGCCGATGCTTCCGGTTCTTTCTTGGAATTTTCCACAACCTGGCACACAATGTCGGCACACTGCTGGATGCCCAGAACACCGGTGTCCAGACAAATGTCATAGTTCTGTGCCTGGCCCCAGGTACGGCCGGTGTAGTGCTGGTAATTGACCCGACGGCGCTTATCCTTCTCCTGCAGACGGGCCTCCGGGCTCTTGTCAGATTCACCGTAACGGCGGACAATTCGGTCGGCACGGAAGGGGATATCTGCAAAGACGTACACATGCAGCGCGTCCTGACGGTCTTTGAGTATGTAGTCAGCGTTGCGTCCGACGATGACACAGGGGCCTTTTTCCGCCAGCTGCAAAATCACGCTGCACTGGATGTTCCACAGAAAATCAGCAGTGGACAGTCCGTTCATCACACCGGGAACGCCTTGATGGGCGAAGGCGTAGGAGAACAGGCTGCTGCCGGGAGAGTGCTCACCATTTTCTTCCACAAACTTGGGAGCAAAGCCGGATTCCAAAGCGATCTGGTCAACCAACTCTTTATCATAGAAGGGAATTCCCAGCTTTTCCGCTACCAAATGGCCAACAGTACGACCGCCGGAGCCAAATTCACGGCTGATGGTAATGATTTTCTTTTCCATAAAATGAGCCTCCTTTCGAGAACGCAGATGCTTCTCTTACCCATATTATAGACAAATTGCTTTCTGTTGTCAATAAAAGAGTAGCCCCGTTGGTAATTTTGCTCAATATACCCTGCCGCCAGGGGAAGAGGCGGCAGGGCAGGCTTATTGAATATGCTCTTCCGGGAAATTGTCCTGCACCAGAAATCCCATTTTCCCCGGGTCAGGAATTCCGGATACTTTCATGCTCCAGCTGTCAAACTGGGAACAAAGGCGCATTTCCGGATTCACCCGAAAGCAGTCAGGAAGTTGGTTTTCCAACATATCACCCCTATTTCAGCATGCCCGAAAAGCGGCAGTGTTACCCGAACCTTTTGCTGGAATCCGGGGGAAAAAGGGAAAATGAGGAAAATTTTGTTACAGCAGGGGAATGCCCGCCTGCTCGCAGGCCGCTACCGTTTCGGCATCCCAGACGCTGGACTGTACTTCGCCGATGTGGGCACAGCCCATCATCAGCATGGCAAGCCGGGACTGTCCGATACCGCCGCCGATGGTCAGGGGCAGCTCGTTATTCAGCAGCATTTTATGGAAGGGAAGTTCCCGGCGGTTGTCACAGCCGGATTCCCGCAGCTGGCGATCCAGGGACTGGGCGTCTACACGGATGCCCATGGAAGAAATCTCCAACGCCCGGTCCAGAACTTCGTCCCAGAAGAAGATATCGCAGTTCAGATTCCAGTCGTCGTAGTCCGGCGCCCGTCCGTCGTGGGGCTTGCCGGAGCGAAGCTTTCTGCCAATTTGCATAATGCAGGCGGTCTTGTGTTCTTTGACATAGGCTTTTTCCCGCTGGGAACCGGTTTCCAGTTCCGGATACAGGTCTTCCAGCGCCTGGGAAGTGATAAAGGAAACCTCCCGGCTCAGTTCCACCCGAAGCTGGGGAAAACGGACATGCAGCCGGTCATTGGTATCACAGATGGCCCGGACAATGGCCCGGACAATGAGCTTTAAGTATTCGGAGTTCCTATTTTCCTGGGTAATGATTTTCTCCCAGTCCCACTGGTCAACGTAGATAGAGTGGACGTTGTCCAGCTCCTCATCCCGTCGAATTGCGTTCATATCGGTGTACAGGCCGTTGCCGATGGTAAAATTGTACCGCTTCAGGGCCAGACGCTTCCATTTTGCCAAGGAATGCACCACCTGAGCATCCGTACCCACAGCGGGAATATCAAAGGCCACCGGGCGTTCGTAGCCATTCAGGTTATCGTTCAGGCCGGAATTCTCCGTGACAAACAGCGGTGCGGAGACACGCTTCAGGTTCAGTGCTTTGGAGAACTCTTCCTGAAAGGTGTCTTTGATGTAAGCAATGGCCCGCTGGGTATCGTAAGCATCCAGGATTGGTTTGTAACCCTGAGGAATATAGACTTTATTCATAGGAACGCAACCTTTCCAAATAAAATATAGGTTTTATTGTATTCCATTTTTTCGTAAAATCAAGTCCAATTTACGCATTTTCAAACAAAACAGTGTTCCAATCACCAGGAAAGGAACGCTGAATGGGGGAAAAGCCTGCTAGGATAGAACGCTTTTTACAAATTCTTTTACGGTATTTCGGTATTTCTGGGCGTCTGCCAGGAAGCTCAGTCCATGCTCGGCATCAGGGAAGGAGCAGTAAGTGACTTTGCTGGGGTTGGCCTCGGCAATACGTTTGCTCATGGTGCAGGGGACAAATTTGTCTGCCTCGCCGTGGAGAATCAGAATGGGAACTTTTGTATTTTTTGCGGACCGAACTGCGTCGGTTTCCCGCAAATCGAACCCGCCGAATAATTTTGCTCCCAGATAAACAAAGGGACGAACCAAGGCAACAGGCATCTGCCGCTTCCGGGCAACTTCCAGAATAATCTCCATGGGATTGGCGTAAGGACAGTCTGCCACGATTCCTTTGACATTGGGCGGCAGTTCCAGATCTGATGCCATCACCACAGCGGAAGCACCCATGGAAACGCCATACAGGAGAATTTGCGTCTCCGGCCCGAACCGCTCCAAAGCGTAGTACACCCAGTTCAGCACGTCCTGCCGCTCCAGAATGCCGAAGGCGATGGTTCTTCCTTCACTTTTGCCGTGGGAACGCTGGTCGACCAGCAGCAGATTGTGTCCCATGTCCAGGCTGAGCTGGGAGCCGCCGGAAAAATCCGTCAGACAGCTGCTGCGGTAGCCATGAAAGCCAATATCCAAAGGAGCGCCGTCCTTTACATGATAGTATCGCCCGGAAAGTTTCAGACCATCCTGGGAAAAGATGGTTACCGTCTCACATTCCCGCTGCTGAAGCTGCTCCACAATCCGGGAAATTTCATCCCGGTAGGGGTCATATTGATGGGCGCTTAGGGAAGGAAGCTGATCCCGCCCGTTTTTAGGAGCATAAAATGCCAGACGGTATGCGTAGTAAGCCCCGCCGAACACCACTGCCAAAACCAAACAAAGTAATACCAGAAACACCATATTACGATAGACTCCGAATAAAGGCAAGCAATTCCGGGAAACTGCCGCTGTGATACCGGGAGATGTCCTGACAGCTGCGATTGATCAGGCAGTCCGTCAGCAGGAATACATCCATGCCGATCTGGGAAGCAATCATATCTTCGTCTACATCGTTTCCGACCATCAGACATTCTCCGGGGTTCAGATTCAGTTTGCCCAGAATTTCCCGATAGTAGTCCGGATTGGGTTTGCAGCGGGAAGAATTTTCGTATGTAGTAATCAGAGCAAAATCCTCCGGTTTCAGCCCTGCCCAGCGGGTCCGGCAATGGGTTGCCACGGCAGGGAACAGCGGATTGGTGGCCAGAACGGTCCGATAGCCCATCGCTTTGATTTCCGCGATGGCCTGAGCCGCCTGGGGATTAAATCCGCATTGATCCTGCAAACGGGGAAAATCCACTGCGTAAAATTCATCGAAAGGAGATTTGTCGGCAACTTCTCCCTGAAGCTGCTCAAATACCTGCCAGAAAACCTGCTCATTTGTATTGTCCGTGTTGTTTTTGACCATTGCGGCGGTTCCGGCCCAGACTGCCTTTACCAGTGCATCAGGATCATATCCCAAAGGAGCCATTTTCCGGGCCATACTGGACAGGTATGCCCGGACAAACTGTTCCTGATCCATGGGAAGCAGGGTGCCATCCAGATCAAAAAGAATGGTAGTAATCATAATAACCTCCTGTTTACGAGATACAAAACTACCCTCCTGCTGGCAGGAGGGCAGTCGCCGTCGGAAAAGTCGTCAATCCGCCGTGGATTCCTGACCCACAGCCATAATGTCATAGGGCGTGGTCTGGTAGACAAAGTAGTTCAGCCAGTTGCTGAACAGCAGATGGGCATGTCCCCGCCAGCGAACGATTGGGGATTGGGTGTCATCGTCGTTGGGATAGTAATTGGCGGGAACATGAATGGGAAGTCCCTGATTTTTATCCCGCAGATACTCTTTTTCCAGGGTGTCGGCGTCGTATTCTGAGTGGCCTGTGACAAAAATTTGCCGACCGGCCTTGTTCATCAGCGCATACACGCCTGCCTCTTCCGAGGAAGCCAGAATTTTGAGCCCAGGGATTTTCTCAATATCCGCCCGGTCGATGGTGGTGTGCCGGGAATGGGGAATCCAGAATTCATCGTCAAATCCCCGAAGGAGAATTGCCCGCTTGTAGTCTGCGTGATGGGGATACACGCCAAAAAGCTTCTCCGGCAGGGGATGCTTCTGGATACCGTAGTGGTAGTAAAGCCCGGCCTGGGCACCCCAGCAGATGTGGAAGGTGGAGTGTACATGGGTTTTGCTCCACTCCATGATCTGGCACAGCTCTTCCCAGTAGTCCACTTCTTCGAAGGGCATCTGTTCCACCGGAGCGCCGGTAATCACCATGCCGTCGAATTTCCGGTCTTTCAGTTCCTCAAAGGTTTTGTAGAATGTCAGCAGATGTTCCTGGGGCGTGTTTTTGGAGCGATGGGAAGAAACCATCATCAGTTCCAGATGTACCTGCAGGGGGGTATTTCCTAACAGACGGCTCAGCTGGGTTTCGGTGACGATTTTAGTGGGCATCAGATTCAGCAGCACAATTTCCAGGGGACGAATCTGCTGAGTTTCTGCCCGGGTCTGCTTCATGACGAAGATATTTTCGTTTTGCAGGATACCTGCGGCGGGGAGGTCGTTGGGTATTTGAATGGGCACGCTGGAACCTCCTGCTTACAGGTTATCCAGAGCCTGGGCAATATCCCCAATCAGATCCTGAACATTTTCCAGTCCGCAGCTCAGACGAATCAGGTCAGCTCCCACGCCGGCGGCTTCCAGTTCTGCATCAGTCATCTGCCGGTGGGTGGAGGAAGCGGGGTGGAGGCAGCAGGTACGGGAGTCTGCCACATGGGTTTCAATGGAGCCCAGCTTCAGGTGCTTCATGAAAGTTTCGGCAGCTTTCCGGCCGCCATGCAGACCGAAGGAAACCACGCCGCAGGAGCCGTTGGGCAGGTATTTCTGGGCCAGATCATAGTACTTGTCGCCCTTCAGGCCGCAGTACTTGACCCACTTTACCTTCTCGTGGCTGCTGAGGTATTCGGCAATGGCCTGGGCATTGGCGCAGTGCTGCTTCATCCGGAAGGGGAGACTCTCCAGGCCCAGGTTCAGAATGAAAGCACTCTGGGGAGACTGGATGCAGCCAAAGTCCCGCATCAACTGGGCGGTGCACTTGGTAATATAAGCACCCTCCAGTCCAAAGCGCTGGGTGTAGGTGATGCCGTGGTAGCTTTCGTCAGGGGTGCACAGGCCGGGGAACTTCTCGGCATGGGCCGTCCAATCAAACTTGCCGCTGTCCACAATCACGCCGCCGATGGCAGATGCGTGACCGTCCATGTACTTGGTGGTAGAGTGGGTCACAATATCGGCGCCCCACTCAATGGGACGGCAGTTGATGGGGGTGGCGAAGGTGTTGTCCACGATCAGGGGGACACCATGGGCGTGGGCAGCCCGGGCAAATTTCTCAATGTCCAGCACCGTCAGAGCCGGATTGGCAATGGTTTCGCCAAAAACCGCCTTGGTATTGGGACGGAAAGCGGCATTCAGCTCTTCTTCTGTACAGTCCGGGTCGATGAAGGTGGTCTCCAAACCCATCTTCTTCATGGTCACAGCGAACAGATTGAAGCTGCCGCCGTAGATGGCGGAACTTGCTACAATGTGGTCTCCGCAGCCGGCAATGTTGAATACAGCCATAAAGTTGGCAGCCTGGCCGGAGCTGGTCAGCATAGCAGCGCTGCCGCCCTCCAGTGCGCAAATTTTAGCAGCCACCGCATCGCAGGTGGGGTTTGCCAGACGGGAGTAGAAGTAGCCGTTGGTTTCCAGATCGAACAGCTTGCCCATGTCCTCAGAAGTGTCATATTTGAAAGTTGTGCTCTGCACAATGGGAATTTGTCTGGGTTCACCGTTGCCCGGCTTATAACCAGCCTGAATGCAAAGTGTCTCAGTCCGCAGTTTTTCCATGGGAAATCACCTCATATGATTGTTGAAATATCGGATACATTGTAATCCCTGGAAGGATATTTGTCAATGAAAATGGA
>CALXFP010000079.1 GCA_944387615.1 uncultured Oscillospiraceae bacterium
CCCTGGCTCTGGCTCAGGAAGTCCCCCAGATCCGCATCCCCGTAGGTGGCGTCTTTGGCCTCAATGGTGCAGAACACCCCGCTTTCGTGGAGGGTCTGCAAGGCAATATCCCGCTGCCGGTTGGACATGGGACAGTCATAGATCACCTGTCCGCCAAACTCCACATAGCCCCCGGCACTGGCCACCACGCCGTCGAAGCCATATTTCAGCAGCGGCGACAGCATGGCCAGATTCCGCCCGGTGCAAAGGAGCACCTTGTGCCCCTTTGCCTGAGCAGCGCGAATGGCCTTCAGGGCGCTTTCCGGCGGAACGTTGCTTCCCGCCTGGGTCAGCGTGCCATCAATATCCAAAAAAATCAGTTTCTCTTTCATAGTGACTCCCGCCGCAAAATGGTATATCCCAGTTTGATCTGCCGCAATGGCTGGCCTTCTGCCTTGCCCTCGATCATTTGCAGAAGAATGGACGCCGCATCCTCGCCGCACTGCTCGTGGTACAGCCGGGCGGTGGTCAGGGTGGGGGTGGTGAGCTGGTCGGGCCAGTCATCGCCCACGCCGCAGATGCTCACATCTTCGGGCAAGTGTTTCCCTGCTTCTTTCAGGGCTTTCATCACGCCATGGGCCAGTTTATCCGTGGCACAGAGGATGCCGTCGGTATCCGGGTACAGCGCCAGAATCTGCTGGGCGCACTGATAGCCGCTTTCCACCTCGTAGTCCTGAGCCAGCAGATACACCGCATCCAGATCCGCCTGACGCAGCGCATCGAAGGCCGCTTTCCGCCGGGAAAGACCGGTGGCCGCATCCTTTTCATCCACACCCACATAGACAATCTTTCTGCGCCCCCTGGCAATCATGGCTTCCGTCAACGCCTGCATGGCGCCGTAATCGTCGTGGTGCACACAGCAGATCTCCCCAAAATTCTGTCCGGTAATCACCAACGGAACCCGGCAGGATTTGAAAGCATCCTTTTTTATCGGGGTCATGGTGGTTCCCATAACGATAATGCCGGAAACCTGATTGTCCTGCATCAGATTCAGGAAGTGCAGTTCCTTCTCATCCTGTCCGGCGGTGGTTCCCAGCAGCAGAGAATATCCATTGGCTGCCATAACCGAATTGATTCCCGCCACCACGTTGCTGACGGAATTGGAATTGATTTTGGGCACAATCACCCCAACCTGCTTCAGCGTACCGGTGCGCAGGGTCTGGGCCGCCTGATTGGGACGATAGCCGGTCTGGGCAATGGCATCGCGAATCCGTTGGGATTTTTCCTCACTCAACGAGCCGCCGTTCAGATACCGGCTGACCGCAGAGGGGGAAACATCCGCCATTTGCGCAATATCCTTTAAGGTAATCATGGTTTACTCCTTTTCCTGGGGGTAACGCAGCATCAGCCAGCGGAATTCGTAGGGCTTCATGGCAACAGTTTCGGCCGTCAGCTTCTCACCGGTGAGAAGATCGGTGTAAGCCTCCCCTTCATCCAGGTAGGCAGTCTGAGGCGCTCTTCCGAAGTTGAACAGGGCCAGCAGCTTTTCTCCCTGGTAATACCGGCCGATGGCCAGAATCTGATGGTTTTTTGGCTCCAGGGTCCATACATCCGCATCGGCATGGAAAACCGTTCTCTCCTTGCGGATTGCTTCCAGACGGAGCAGGGCAGTGTACAGCGGATTGGTGCTGCGCTTTTCCGCTGCCGCCCAGTCAAAGTTTCCTCTGTGCAGGTAGCGGCTGTCGTCGCGCTTGATGGGATCGTCATGGTAGCTGTAATCGTTCAGCTGCCCCAGTTCATCGCCGCTGTAGAGGATGGGCAGTCCGCTCTGGGTCAGCAGGAAGGCGTGGAGCATGATGTTCAGCTTCAGGCTTTGCTTCGACCCGGATTCCATGCCGCACAGAGAAGCGGTGGTACCGCAGTGACGGGCGTCTCCCAGCCGGGGATCGTCATTGTACAGTTCGCCTCTTGCTTCGCTGCCAAAGCACTTGCCCTGGAAATAATCACTGAGGAACTTTTTGTGGGCCACTTCTTTCACACCGAACTGGCGCAGGTAGTCATAGTCCAGTCCCCAGCCAATATCATCGTGGCAGCGCAGGTAGTTCAGGAAGGTATACTGGCTCGGCAGTGCGAAAATGGTATCCATCTGCCGCCGCAGCAGCCGGGTATCCTGGGTGGCCACCGTGTGCCAGGTGGTGCACATGGTGGTGACGTTGTAGAGCATGTGGCACTCCGGGCTGTCGGGGGTACCGAAGTAAGGCACCACCTTGTCCGGCTCCATGACCACTTCTCCCAGCAGCAGCGTGCCGGGGCAGACAATGGCGGCAGCCAGATTCATCAGCCGCACCAAGGCGTGTACCTGGGGAAGGTTGCGGCAGCTGGTCCCCAGTTCTTTCCAGATATAAGGCACCGCATCCAGGCGGATCACATCAATGCCCTGGTTGCACAGGAACAGCATATTCTCCGTCATGTCGTTCAGGACGGTGGGGTTTGCGTAGTTGAGGTCCCACTGGAAGGGGTAGAAGCTGGTCATAACCACCTTGCCCACCTCCGGGCACCAGGAGAAGCTGCCCGGGGCTGTGGTGGGGAACACCTGAGGTACGGTCTGCTCGTAGAGGTTGGGAATATCCCAGTTGTCGTAGAAGAAATACCGCTGCTGGTATTCCGCTTCCCCGGCTTTGGCCCGTTTGGCCCAATCGTGCTCGTCACTGGTGTGGTTCATCACGAAGTCGATGCACACCACCATGTCCCGCTTATGGCATTCCTCTGCCAGGGAAGACAAATCTTCCATGGTGCCCAGTACCGGCTGCACCTTACGGAAATCGGAAACCGCATAGCCGCCGTCGCTTTTTTCCTTGGGGCTTTCCAGCAGGGGCATCAGGTGCAGGTAGTTGGCGCCGCTCTCCTGAATGTAGTCCAGATGGGACTTCACCCCATTCAGGGTGCCGCCGAAACACTGGGTATAGATCTGCATACCCAGCATCTTCTGATCTTTATACCAGTGGGAATTTTTCTCCCGCTGGGCATCCAGTTTGCGAAGGCTCTCTTTGCGTCCTTCGTACATCCGCTCCAGCATGGAGCAGAAATAGTCATATGCTTTTTCGTCGTGATAGAGTCCTAAGTAAATGGAACGAAGTTCTGCTTCCTTCTGGGCAAAGCGCCGGGTAAAATCGCTCATTTTCCTTCCTCCTGCTTCAATTTCTCCATAACTTCCTGCAAGCCAGGCATCGCCGGAATGGCGCCGGGACGGCTGGTGGTAATGGATGCGGCGCAGTTTGCCATCCGCAGAATATCCTCCAGTTCCTCCTGGGTCAGCTGGGCCAGCTCCCGTCCAACCAGGCGGCTGAGCACCGCGCCGAAGAAGGTATCTCCCGCTCCGTTGGTGTCTGCTACCTTGGTGGCAAAGCCCGGCACGGTGCCGGTCTTTCCCTGGAAACGATACAAAACTCCATCAGGCCCCAGGGTCACCAGCACCAGAGAAATTCCCTGCTTTTCCAGTGCCACTGCCGCTTCCTCCGGGGCAGAAAAACCAGAAAGCAGTTCGGTTTCCTCATCGCTGATTTTCAGCACATCCACCATAGGCAGGGGCTGGCGCATGGCAGCGACGGCCGTTTCCACATCCGGCCAAAGGTTAGCCCGATAATTGGGGTCGTAGGTAATCAGCGCTCCCTGCTCCTTGGCATACCGGGCCGCAGCCATGGTTGCGCTGCGGCTTGGGTCTGCCGTCAGGCTGACCGAGCCAAAGTGAAGCAGCTTCGCCTGCTTCAGCTGCTGCTTGTCCAGCATGGCTTCTTCCAGGCAGATATCCGCGCCGGGTTTCCGGTAGAACTGGAAGCTCCGTTCACCGGCAGCATCCACGCTGACCACTGCCAGAGTGGTGGGAGCCTGCTCCGTTTCCATCAGGCCGGAGATATCCACGCCCTGCTCCAAAAGTGTCTTCCGCAGGAAATTGCCAAAAGCATCCTTGCCGATGCAGCCAATAAATCCCGCATCCGCTCCCAGCTTCGTCGCCGCTACTGCGGCATTGGCCGGTGCCCCGCCGGGATTTGCCACAAATTTCGGAATTCCCAGTTCCGTAACGCCCACCTGCGTTAAGTCAATCAGGATTTCTCCAATGCTGATGAGATTTGCCATGGTGTAGCCCTCCCCAAAGTGAAACGATTTTGAAATCGATTTCATTATAGAAGGATTTTCCCCTTTTGTCAAGATGCGACAGTTGGTTGCTCCGCCGAAAATGAAGGCTCCCCATTGTGCAAAAAAACAAGAGTCAGAAGGGTTTTCCCTTCTGACTCCCATGTTTTAAAACTGCATTACCGGGCTGAATAGCGGTAAACCTTTCTCAGCCTTACCAGATAGAAAACCGACACGCAGAACGCCAGAATCTCCGCTGCCGGAACTGCCAGCCAGATTCCGTCGATGGACCAAAAAAGCGGGAGCACCAGCAGGCAAATAACCAGAAATACAAACGTGCGCAAAAAAGAGAGAATGGCAGATACTTTGCCGTTGGAAAAAGCGGTAAACAGTGCCGAAGCAAAGATATTCACGCCGGCAAACAAAAAGTTTACAGAGAAAATTCCAAATCCGTGCTTCGTAATCTGAAAAACCGCACTATCAGGTTTGACAAATATCTGTATCACCGGATCGGAGCAGAATTCCGCCAGGAAAAAAACCATCAGGGAAATAACCACAATCACATACATACTGTTGCGAAATACTTTTTGCAGCTGCTTAGCATTCTGGCTTCCGTAGTTGAAGCTCACCACCGGCGCAATGCCGCTGGAAAAACCCATGAAAACTGCGGTCATCAGAAACTGCGCGTACAAGACAATGGTAATCGCCGCTACCCCGGTTTCTCCGGCATATTTCAGCATCAGGGTATTGAACAGGAAGGTTGTAATGGCCACTGCCAGATTGTTTACCATTTCAGAAGAACCGTTGACGCAGCTGTGCAGAAGGACCTGTTTGCGAAATACCGGCTTGACAAGAAACAGCGTTCCCATGCGGTTGAACGTGAAATAACAAAGTCCGAAAATCGCCGGAATGGCGTACCCGATGGCTGTAGCCAACGCCGCACCGGAAACCCCCATCTGATATACCTTGATAAACAGAAAATCCAGCACAATGTTTGCCACGCCGCCGATGATGGTGATTCCCAAGCCGAGGTGAGGCTTTCCCGCAGTGACAAAAAAGTTCTGAAACAGCATCTGAAAAACAGACAGCGGCGCCGACAGCATCAGAATCAACAGGTAATCGTAACAATAGGAATACAGAGCAGGGGTTGCTCCCAACATTCTCAGCAGCGGCTTGAGGAACACCGTACCCAAAACCAGAAAGCACAGGCCCAATACCAAGCCCACGGCAATCGCCAGAGAGAAGTTTTCCCGGGCCGTCTGCATATCCCCTTCACCCATGTTTTTCGCGATGATTGCGCTGCTGCCGGTGGCCAGCATAATGGAAAAGGCAATAATCACACTGGGAACCGGATACACGATATTCAAGGCAGACAGGGCGTTTTCCCCCACAAATCTGGAAACAAACCCGCCGTCCACCATTTGATATAAGGACATAAATACCAGCATAACCGCAGTGGGTGCGGTGAATTTCAATAGTGCCTGAATGGTAAAGTCCTGAGATAACTGGTTGTGGGACTGCTGCATATCTTTTCACCCTCTACATGATCTTGCAAAGTTTATCTGCAACCCGTACGCCACCCTTCAAAGAATATAGCCTTGTAGTTCAGGAAGCAGCTGTCAAAGACGGCTTGCAGTGTTTCGCTTTCTATGATAAACTATCCAGTAACTGTACAGTCAAGAGGGGTTTGAAACAATGTCACACAACCAAAACAAACTATTAACAATCGGGCAATTCGCCGCAATCCACCAGGTCAATAAAAAGACGCTGATGTGGTACGACGAAGTCGGCCTGTTCAAGCCTGCAGTCGTTCGGGAAAATGGCTATCGGTATTATACCTGCCAGCAAAGCTCCGTTTTTGAGACCATTCTGATGCTCAGGGAGCTGAACATCTCCATTGCGGATATCAAGACCTTTCTGAGCAATCGCTCTGCCGATTCTTTCCAGACCGTGCTGACGGAAAAGACAAAGGAAATCGACAATGCGATCCAGCATCTGGCGCAAATAAAAAGAGCCCTTCTGCATCAGACAAAAGCGCTGGAAACTTTGAAAAATATCGATTTATCCGAATACTCCATACTGGAATGTCCTGAACAAAAATTGGTTTTGCTGAAGACTTCCCGAGAGCTTTCCCTGGAGCAGGAAGCGGAAATGGTGTTTGCGGAGGTACACCATCACCAGGCATACCGCATGTACGGCATCCTATACGGTTCCCTGCTCCCTGTTGCCAGCTTGTATCAGCACGATTTTACAAATTACTGTGGTGTGTTTTTGCAGGTTCCGGAAGTGGAAAACAGCGTAAATACCTACTTGCGTCCGGCGGGAACCTATCTTCGCACCTATTTTCAAGGAAGCTGGGACAAACTCCCCCAGAAATACGAAGAAATTCTGGACTACGCATCCCAGCACCAGCTCACGCTGCAAGGATATGCCTACGAGACCGGCATCAACGAATTTACCAGCAGTTCCATGGATGACTATATTACCAAAATCGAAATCCCCATACGGACAAACCCTGAATGGATATGAACCAAATACATCCTGAGCATTCATCAAAGAGGAAAAAGAAAAGTAAGCGTAAAATCAGCTGGCGGCTTGCGACAGATACCTGCTCTATGAGACAATGTTCCAAACGCCCAATCTCTCC
>CALXFP010000080.1 GCA_944387615.1 uncultured Oscillospiraceae bacterium
TGTCCGCCTTCCGTTCCCAGCTGGCACAGGTACAAAATGGCGCCGATTCCGGGAATCTCCCGGGCAAAGGACATATCCATGGCAGAGCCGCAGTTGATGACCAGAAGAAATTTGGCATAGTGCTCCGCGCAGAAACGAATGGCCGCCACTTCCTCGTCTGTCAGGTACAAATCGCCTTTTTCCGCTTTCCGGTCTCCGCCCTCTCCTGCCTGACGGCTCAGCACATAGATACAGGTGTCCGTATCACTGGCCGCCACATCCGCCTGGGTGATGGGCCGTCCATGGGGTGCCCGGAAATCATCCAGCATCATCTGCATCAAGCTGTCTTTTTTCAGGAAATTGACCCGTTTTTTCTTCTCTGCCTTATAGGCTTTCTGGGCAGCAGTGTAGGCCTTTTCAAAATCTCCAATCCATTTCCGGGTGGTAATGGTAAAGCCCCGGTCTTCCAGACCTTCCAGAATGGTCACGGAATGCCGCTCGTTCACTTCACCGGAGCCGGTACCGCCTTTGATGGTGCGGGATGCGCCGGCGCCGTAAAGCGCCACTTTCTGGGTTGTGAACGGCAGAACGCCCTCATTTTTTAACAAAACCATGCTCTCGCAGGCAGCTCTATAAGCAACGGCCAGATTGTCCTTCTCCCGTTGGGTGACTTCCTTGCTGTAGCTGGCTTTGGTCAGCAGTTCCATACAGAATCCCTCCTGTCTTGTTTCCTACATTATAATCGATTCCGATTGTTTTTTCCACACCCTTTTCCGGAAATCCACGGAATTCTCTGTTAAGAAATTGTGACGAAACGGCAAGCACAGTTTCGCCGGGTATAAATCCGCTTGGTTCTGGCAAGACTTACCCTCAAAGGAGGCGGTAAAATATGGTAAAAGGAATTTCCCGTCAGGTCATTGTGGTGCACGCCCCGGAGCCGAAACTCTTTGAGCAGGCCATTTTCATTCTGAAAGATGATGCGGTAGCCTCGGGGATCACCGACGAAGCTCTGCTGAAAGAGGCCCAGCAGGCCATTCATGGTTCTGAGCGGCAAGGGAAAAAGCGGCATCTGTATCTGTATGGTGCAGTCTGGGCCGTCGGCGGTGCGCTGCTGACAGGGCTCGTCTGGGTGATTACCCTGCTGTTTTGACTTGCGAAGGGCGCAAAAATGTAGTATAATGCAGGAAAAATCCTGATTTATCCTTCCTACGGCGGCCTCGCTGAGGACAGGACAGAAAGAGAGAAACCATGCAAATCGGCAATTTGAACGTAACCAATCCCCTGTTCCTGGCCCCCATGGCCGGTGTCACGGACTGGGCTTTTCGTACCATCTGCGCCCAACTGGGTGCCGGCGTTACCGTAACGGAGATGGTCTCCTCCCGGGCACTGGTGTACAAAGACCAGAAAAGTGCCAAGCTGCTGCGCAAAAATGAAGGCAGTCTCTGCGGTGCCCAGATTTTCGGCAACGATCCCCAGATTATGGCCCAGGCAGCCCAGATGGCTCTGGAAATCTCCGGCTGTGATTTTCTGGACATCAACATGGGCTGTCCCATGCCCAAAATCGCCAACTCCGGCGACGGCTGCGGTCTGATGCGCACCCCGGAGCTGGCAGGCAAAATTGTAGAGGCTGTGGTGCAGGCAGTTTCCGTGCCGGTTACCGTCAAGTGCCGCCTTGGATGGGATAAGGGAAGCATCAATGTGTTGGACTTCACCAAGCGGATGGAGGACAGCGGCGCAGCAATGGTGGCAGTCCACGGCCGTACCCGGAGTATGCTCTACACCGGTGTTGCCGATTGGGACACCATCCGCAAGGTCAAGGAGCAGCTGACCATCCCCGTGGTGGCCAATGGGGACATTACCGACGGAGCTGCAGCTGTCCGGTGTCAGAAACGCACCGGGGCGGATGGTCTGATGATTGGAAGAAGCGTTTTCGGCGATCCCTGGATTTTCCAGGAGGTTCAGGCCGCACTGGCGGGAGAAGAATACGCCGGGCGCCCCTGTCTGAAAGACCGGATTGACGTATCGCTGGAGCAGTTCCGGCTTTCGGAGCAGGATCATGGGGAGCACATCGCCTGCCTGGAAGCCAGAAAGCATTTTGCCTGGTATCTGCGGGGCGTGGCCCACAGCAGTTACTACAAAAACCAGATCACGTCCCTCAATACCATGGAAGATATTTACCGGGTGGCGAAGGATGTGGTGCGGGATCTTCGGTAAGATTCCAGAAATTGTCTGTGATAAAATGTCAGCCGTTTCATACCCTAATCCAGAGGTGAGGGGTATGAAACGGTTTGTTTTTCTGCTGATGGTGTGTCTGCCGATGCTGGCTTTGCCGGTTCGGGCAGAGCCAATCAAGTGGGTGGATTTTGACGTTTCCTATGAATCCATGAAATACGCGCTGGAACAGGACATTGCCACCTTTGACCAGGAAAAGCACATCTCCTGGATTGACATTCTGGCGCTGGCAGCCTGCCGCACCGGCGGAAAATGCGGCCTTTCCTCGGTTCGTCAGGCAACCCAGGATCTGAAGCAGGACAAGTCCCCGGAAGAATTGCTGGGAGATCTATATAAATATTACAACTACTATCATCAGGCCTACAGCGCCGCTTTGGGCGGACTGGTGGGCAGTTACGCCATAGAGAAAAACGGCCAGTGGGAAGCTGCCTACGGCTTAAAAGCCTTCAGCCCTATTGGTGCGGGGTATGGCTACCGCCACTGTGATGATTTCGGCGTAGGACGTTCCTTCGGGTTTCAGCGAAAGCATCTGGGCAACGACCTGATGGGCTCTTTGGGTACCCCCATCGTGGCTGTGGAAGGCGGCGTAGTGGAGGCCCTGGGATGGAACCGTTACGGCGGTTGGCGGGTGGGCATCCGTTCTTTTGACGGCAAACGCTACTACTATTATGCCCATCTGCAAAAAGATACTCCCTTCGCCCCTGGGCTGGCGGAAGGAGATATGGTGCAGGCCGGGGATCTCATTGGTTTTATGGGAAGAAGCGGCTATTCCGATACCGAAAACGTCAACAACATTGAAACCGTCCATCTGCATTTTGGCATGGAACTGATTTTTGATGAAAGTCAGAAAGAATGCAACAGCGAAATCTGGATTGATGTTTACCAGATTGTAAGGCTTCTGTCCAGCCACCGCAGCAGTCTGCAAAAAGGCAGTGACGGCTGGGTGCGGATGTATCCTTACCAGGATTTGGACTTAGAAGACTTTCAGCCCAAAATAACCTGATTTTAATTCCGGAAGAATGGTTTCTTCCGGAATTTTTGTTGCAAAATCAGAGAATTTAGGCTATAATGAGCAAGATATACACCTAAGAAAGCAGATTCGATATATTTCATCTGCTTTTCAAAGAAAAGAGGAACCATTTTGAAAACCAGTGATTTTTGGTATGACCTGCCTGAGGAACTGATTGCCCAGACACCACTTCAAAAACGGGACGCTTCCCGGCTGATGGTGCTGGACCGGGAAACCGGCGCTGTGACCCACAGGCACTTTTACGATATTGTTGACTATCTGAAACCCGGCGACTGCCTGGTAATGAACGACTCCCGGGTGCTGCCTGCCCGGCTGCTGGGTCACCGTCCCACCGGCGGCGCTGTGGAAGTGCTGCTGCTGCGGGATCTGGGAAACAAGCGCTGGGAATGTCTGTGCAAGCCCGGCCGGAAAATGCAGGTGGGCAATGAAGTCATCTTCGGCAACGGCGAACTGACTGCCACCGTGGCAGAGGTCCGGGAAGATGGCAACCGGATTGTGGAATTTCACTATGAAGGCATTTTTCTGGAAGTGCTGGAACGGCTGGGAAAAATGCCCCTGCCCCCCTACATCAAAGAAGAACTCCAGGACCAGGAACGCTACCAGACCGTCTACTCCCGGGAGGTAGGCTCTGCCGCTGCCCCCACTGCTGGCCTCCACTTTACCCAGGAGCTGCTGGACAAAATTCGGGCGAAGGGCGTGAAAACTGCCTTTGTCACCCTCCATGTGGGTCTGGGCACCTTCCGTCCGGTGAAGGCCGAGGAAATCACCGATCACCACATGCACAGTGAGCTGTGCATGATAAGCCAGGAAACTGCTGACATGCTCAACGAGACCCGCCGCAACGGTGGTCGGATCATCTGCGTGGGCACCACTTCCTGCCGAACCCTGGAATCTCTGGTGAACCCCGATGGCACCTTTGCCGCCGGCTCCAAGTGGACGGAAATCTTCATTTACCCCGGCTATACCTTCCGGGCCATGGATGGTCTGATTACCAATTTCCACCTGCCGGAGAGCACGCTGGTAATGCTTGTCTCTGCCTTTGCCGGTCGGGAGCATGTGCTGGCTGCTTACAAAGAAGCCGTGGCCCAGCGCTACCGGTTCTTCAGTTTCGGAGACGCCATGTGTATCCTCTAAAAAAAGGAGCGAATGCCATGAATGCACCTGTTGATGTAACCAACGTTCAGCTCGAAACCCCTCGTTTACTTTTGCGTTCTTTCCGGGAATCCGATGTGGAGGACCTTTATGCCTACGCCAGCGTGGATGGTGTGGGACAAATGGCGGGCTGGAAACCCCACGCTTCCATAGAGGAATCCCGGAACATCCTGAATATGTTTCTCCGGGAAAAGAAGACCCTGGCGCTGGTATGGAAAGAAACAGGAAGCGTCATCGGCAGCCTGGGATTGGAGCCCATAGAGGAACCCCTTCCTCTCCCGGAATCCCTTCAGGGGCGAGAAATCGGCTTTGTTCTGAGCAAGGATTACTGGGGCCGGGGACTGATGCCGGAAACCGTGAAGGCGGTCATCGATTTCTGTTTCCAGACATGGCAATTCGATTATTTGGTTTGCAGCCATTTTATTCGGAATCATCAGTCCCGCCGGGTGGTGGAAAAATGCGGTTTTTCCTACCTTAAGGACTGTACCCTCCGAACCGATTTTGGTACAGAAGAACCCAGCAGGTTCTACGTTTTGTTCAACCCCAATAAAGTGAGGTAATCTATGTTTACATTAAAAAAGACCGAAGGGAAAGCCCGCCGGGGCGAATTTACCTGCGCCCATGGCACCGTGCAGACCCCGGTATTTATGAACGTGGGCACCCAGGGTGCCATCAAAGGCGCTCTCAGTGCCGAGGATTTGAAGAACATCGGCTGCCAGGTGGAACTGTCCAACACCTACCACCTGCATCTCCGCCCCACAGACAAGGTGGTGCGTCAGATGGGCGGCCTGCACAAGTTTATGACCTGGGACGGCCCGATTCTGACGGACTCCGGCGGATTTCAGGTGTTCAGCCTGTCTTCCTTGCGGAAAATCAAAGAAGAAGGCGTGTACTTTGCCTCCCACATCGACGGACGGAAGATTTTCATGGGACCGGAGGAAAGTATGCAGATTCAGTCCAATCTGGGCAGTGATATCTGCATGGCCTTTGACGAGTGCATCGAAAATCCCTCTCCCCGGGACTATGTCCAGAAAAGTGTAGACAGAACCTACCGCTGGCTGGTGCGCTGCAAGGCGGAAAACGCCCGGCTCAATTCCCTGCCGGATACTGTCAATCCCCAGCAGATGCTCTGGGGCATCAACCAGGGCGGCACCTACGCTGACATCCGTGTTGACCACATGAAGCGGATTGCCGACCTGGATCTGCCCGGTTACGCCATTGGCGGCCTTGCAGTGGGCGAAACCGCGGAAGAGATGTACGACATCATTGAAGCCGTAGAACCCCACATGCCCAAGGAGAAGACCCGGTATCTGATGGGTGTGGGAACCCCTACCAACATCATCGAGGCGGTAGCCCGGGGTGTGGACTTCTTCGACTGCGTTATGCCCGCCCGGAATGCCCGGCACGCCAGGCTCTTTACCTGGGAAGGTGCCATCAACCTGAAAAACGCCAAATATCAGCTGGACGAAAGCCCCATTGATCCTCAGTGTGACTGCCCAGTCTGCCGCCGTTACAGCCGTGCCTACATACGCCATCTGTTTGTAGCGGAGGAAATGCTGGCTATGCGGCTTTGCGTGATGCACAATCTGTACTTCTACAACAAACTGATGGAAAAGATCCGCAGCGCCCTGGAAGAAGGACGTTTTGAAGAATTCCGCCAGGCCTATTCGGCAAAATTGGCCCGGAGAATCTAACTTGCCCCTTGCAATTTCTGCCAGCAATGCTATAATAAACGAGATATTAAACACGAAGGAGATTTATCCATGTTGAATTTTCTGACCAACACCACCGGAGCCGCCGGAATGGCAAGCCCCCTGATTATGATGGTTCTGATGATCGCCATCTTCTACTTCATGCTCATCCGTCCGGAGAACAAGCGGAAGAAGGAAGCCGAGCAGATGCGCAGCGCCGTTAAGACCGGCGACAAGATCACCACCATTGGCGGTATCGTCGGTACGGTTGTTCACGTTAAGGAGAACCGGATCGTGATTGAAACCGGTGCTGACCAGGTCCGGATTGAGCTGGAGAAGTGGGCCATTTCCTCCAATGAGACCGCAGCAGAAGCCGCTAAGGCAGAAGCAAAGAAGGCTCAGGAAGCCAAGGCTAAGGCCAAGGCTGCCAAGAAGGCTGAAAAGAATCTGTAATTTCGGTTTACACAAAATCCCCGTAGGCAATGCCTACGGGGATTTATTTTGTCTTAGTGCTTTTCAGGATGATTCACCCAATACAGCCACTGCCACAGCA
>CALXFP010000081.1 GCA_944387615.1 uncultured Oscillospiraceae bacterium
ATCTGGCACATCAAGCCCACTCAGTATTAATATTGTTTTCCTTGCCCCCGACTTCTTCGGAAGTCGGGGGCTTTTTTATGGAAATTTTCCTCATAATTCCCGTATTGCTGGAAATACTACCTCTGAAAAGGCGGTGGATAGTTATGGAGGAATTCTCCTGCAAAACCAGGTTGATTTCCGGCAGCGGAGCGGTTTCCATGCTGGCAAGTCTGCAGGGGCAGCGGCTGTTTCTGGTGACGGACCCTTATTTTATGAAAAACGGTACGGCAAAACGCATTGCTGACCAGGCAAAATGTCCGAAGGTGGAATATTTCGACAAAGTACAGCCGGACCCTACGGTGGAACTGGCGGCGGAAGGGACCGCCCGGCTCCGGGAATTCAATCCGGATCTGGTGGTGGCCTTGGGTGGGGGCAGCGCTATGGACTGCGCCAAGGCCATGGCTTATTTCGCCAAAGGCGACTATACCTTTGTGGCCATTCCCACCACCTCCGGCTCCGGTTCGGAGGTGACGGATTTTGCCATTTTGACCCACAATAAGGTAAAACATCCCTTGGTTGACCCTCGGCTGCGGCCGGATGTGGCGATTTTGGACAGCGATCTGCTTCAGCAGCTGCCAAAAGGACTGATTGCGGAGACGGGATTTGACGTGCTGACCCATGCATTGGAGGCCCACGTTGCCAAAGGCTCCGGAGCGGTGACAGACCTGTACGCTCGGGAGGCGTTCAGCAGCGCCTATGCATCGTTACCTGCTTCCTATGCAGGAAACCAGGGCGTCCGGCTGAAGGTGCATCTGGCAGCCACCATGGCGGGGATGGCCTTTACCCAGGCGGGGCTGGGGCTGTGCCACGCCATGGCCCATTCTCTGGGCGGGCTGTTCCATGTGCCCCACGGGCGGCTGAATGCCATACTGCTTCCTTCGGTGATTGGCTGCAACGCCCATGTGGCGGGGAAAAAGTATGCCGAGCTGGCAAGGGCCGCCGGGATGGGAGGCAGCGCCGACACCATTGCGGTGCGGAATCTGAAAAACGGCATTGTCCGGCTGCGGCGGGAACTGAACCTGCCGGAAACCCTGGCCCAGGCGGGGGTAGATCCCCGGGCGGTGTGGGAGAACGTGGGGCAGATTGTTCAGGCGGCCCTGCACGATCCCTGCTGTGACAGCAACCCCATGGTGGTGGAGGACTTCGTGGTGCGGCGGATTCTGGAAGAGGTGACCGGTCGTGTCTGAGCGGCTGTGCAGCGTGGGCCTGGATGTGGGAACCACCTCCACCCAGCTGATTGTGTCGGAGTTGGTTGTGGAAAACCGGGCCTCTGCCTTCGCTGTGCCGGAACTGGAAATTGCCCAGCGGGAAATCCGGTACAAAAGTCCCGTTTATTTCACGCCATTACTGGATGAAAGCCATGTGGATGGGGAGAAAATCCGGGAAATTGTTCAGGAGGAATACCGAAAGGCAGGACTTCAGCGGCAGGATGTGGACACCGGGGCCATTATCATCACCGGCGAAACCAGCCGCAAGGAAAATGCCCGGGCGGTGCTGGATGCCCTGTCGGATTTTGCCGGGGAATTTGTGGTAGCCACCGCCGGGCCGGATCTGGAAAGCGTGCTGGCGGCCAAAGGCGCCGGAGCGGTGGCCTTTTCTGAGCAGGAAGGGAAAACCGTGCTGCACATGGACATCGGCGGCGGCACCAGCAACCTTGCTCTGATTCGCAAAGGGCAGATTGTCCACACCGGATGCCTGAACGTGGGCGGACGGCTGGTGAAATTCGGGGAAGATGGGGTGGTTTCCTACGTTTCCCCGGTGCTTTCCGGGTTATGTAACCTGAAAGTGGGGGACAGGGTTACCCAGGAGGATCTGGAACCGGTGGCCCGGCTGCTGACCCAGGCTTTGGAAATGGCGGCGGGACTGCGAGCAAAAACGCAGCTTCTGGACAAGCTGACCACGGCGGAGGCCGCCGGGGGATTTTCCCCGCCCCAGGAGCCGGTGGTACTGTCCTTCTCCGGCGGGGTGGCGGACTGCATCGGAAACGACTTTCCCTGGAGCCAATTCGGGGACATGGGGCCGATTCTGGGGCAGGCGATTCGCCGGAGCCGATTGTGCCAGGGGGAGTTTCGCCTTGGCAGCGAAACCATCCGGGCCACGGTGATCGGGGCGGGATGCCACAGCACCCAGCTGTCCGGCAGTACGGTGTTTTACCAAAATGTACAATTTCCCCTGAAAAATGTTCCGGTGGTGAACATCCAGAATCCTCAGGACATTGGCCGGGAACTGCGCAAGCAGGAAGGCACGGCAATTCTGGCCATGCAGGGCAAGGCTGCCCCCTCCTACCGGGAGGTTACGGCCCTGGCGGAGGAGATTTTGGGGCAGACCCAGGCGCCGGTGCTGCTGTGCCTGGAACAGGACATGGCCAAAGCCCTGGGTCAGGCTCTGGCGGCCCGGACGCCCAAGCAGACCCAGATTCTGTGCATTGACCGGGTGAAGGTCAGCGCCGGAAGCTATCTGGACATCGGCGCACCAGTGGCCAGCGCTCTGCCGGTGGTGGTGAAGACCCTGGTTCTGGAACAGTAGGAGAAATTGGATTGGATGAGGAGATGCGTATGAACAAACAGGAATTGGCTGCCATGGTTGCCCAGATTCTGGGAACCATGGACATGCCGCCCATGGTCAAGGCCGGTGAGTACCATCCCACGGCCCCCCAGCCGGAGGCCAAGGAAACCGGCTATGGTGACGGGGATTTTGTGCCGGATGTCACGGCTTTGGATTTGCGAAAGCTGTACCTGACGGAAAATCCGGAAAACGGGGAGAAATTCCGGAGCATGAAGGAGCGAACCCCCGCCCGGCTGGGCAGCGGTCGGGCAGGCCCCCGGTACAAAACGCTGACCATGCTCCGCTTCCGGGCAGACCATGCGGCGGCCCAGGATGCGGTATTTTCCCAGGTCAGCCCGGATTTTGCCGCCCAGAACGGCATGGTGGAGGTCCAGACCCGGTGCAAGGACAAGGATGAATACCTGACCCGCCCGGATCATGGACGGTGCTTTGACGAGGAAAATCAGCAGAAAATCCGTGCCGCCATCCCAGGCAAGCCCAAGGTGCAGATTGTGGTGGGGGATGGGCTCAGTTCTGCGGCCATCACCGCCAACGCCATGGACTGCCTCCAGGCCATTCGGGAGGGACTGCAGATCCGGGGCATTGACCCGGGAACGCCTATTTTTGTCCGCTACTGCCGGGTGGGTGCGGGAGACGCCATCGGGGATGTGACTGGCTGCGAGCTGGTGTGCATGCTGGTGGGAGAGCGGCCCGGTCTGGTGACGGACAAGAGTATGTCCGCCTATATCACCTACCAGCCCCGTACTGGGGTTTCCGAATCTGCCCGGACGGTGGTGTCCAACATCCATGCCCAGGGCACCCCGGCGGTGGAGGCCGGCGCTCACATTGCCGGGTTGATTGAGACCATTTTGCAGAAGAAAGTTTCCGGCGTGGGGCTGCATCTGGAGGGAGCGGTATGATTCCCGTGAAGGTTCTGGCGGTGCGGTATCTGGCCAATGCCAGTCCTGCACTGTGCAAAGCCCTGGGCGCTCCCAAAGGGTACCCTGCCCTGGCCCTGCTGACCACCGACTGTGACGACGCTACCTATATTGCCCTGGACGAGGCAACCAAGGCAGCGGAGGTGGAGGTAGCTTACGGCCGCAGCTTCTATGCAGGAGCGTCCAACGCCTCCACACCCAACGCCGGGGAGGTCATCGGCATCCTGGCGGGGCAGACCCCCGGAGCGGTGAGAAGCGGCATGGAGGCTGCTGTTCGGGCGCTGGAGCGGCTGGGCTTTGAAGAAACGAATAAGGTTCCTTATCTTGCGCACACTGTAAGCAGTGCCGGTTCTTTCCTGTCCCGGGAAGCGGGAGTGCCGGTGGGATCGGCGCTGGCCTATCTCATTGCCCCGCCCCTGGAAGGGATGTACGCCCTGGATGCGGCGCTGAAGGCGGCGGATGTGCGGCTGTGCAAATTCTACGGCCCGCCCAGTGAAACCAACTTCGGCGGCGGGTTGCTCTCAGGTACCCAAAGCGCTTGCGACGCAGCCTGTGCTGCCTTTGCCGCAGCAGTGGCGGAAGTGGCGGCGGCTCCCACCCGGGGATAATCGGGAAGATACCACTATTTTGAAAAGGATGGAACAATATGGATACGAATTCTCTGGGTATGATCGAAACCAAAGGCCTGATTGGCGCCATTGAAGCAGCGGATGCCATGGTCAAATCCGCCAACGTGCAGTTGGTGGGCAAAGAGCAGGTAGGCGGCGGTCTGGTGACTGTGATGGTCCGCGGCGACGTGGGTGCGGTAAAAGCTGCCACCGATGCCGGTGCCGCCGCTGCGGAAAAGGTGGGCGAGCTGATCTCCGTCCACGTTATCGCCCGGCCCCACATGGAAGTGGATGCCATTTTGCCCAAGGGCCGCACCAACCCTCCCGCCAGTAAGTAATGCTGCTGGATGAGCAGGCCGTCCGGGCCAATATCCGCAACCGGGACGGAAAACGAGTCTACTACCTGGGCAAAGGGGACCAGCTGACCAGCGGTGCCAGGGACTATCTGAGCCGGGAGCGGATTGCCATTTTACCGGCGGAGCAGGCCAAGGTCGAACGCTACCGGCTGCTGAATGGAGGATTCCTGGAGGAAAAGCCGGAGCACATGACCCATCTCAACGCCCAGGTGCTGGTGCCAAAAAACCACAGCCGGATTCTCTTCCGGGGAAAGATGGACACGCTGGAGGCGGAGCTGATTCTGTGCCAGCAGGCGGACAAAGACCTGGAAAAACCGGTGGGGGAGATTCTGGCCCTGGCCCGGCAGATCATCCGCTGCGATGTGCTGGAAGAGCCGCTGCAATGGGACACCCTCTGCGGCCTTACGGAGCAGGAGCAGCGCAGGCGCAGTCACTTTCCCCAGGAGTACTACGGTCAGCCCCACTTTATGCCGCAGGCCGATGACGGGCCGGTGATTGCCCGGCTGAACCGGGCCCGGTGCGCTGCCCGGGAGGCAGAACTGGCGGCGGTGACGGCCTTTTCCGACCGGGAGGGCAGCCCCACCCGGGTGGATCTTCTCCGGGCGCTGAATCGGATGAGCAGTATGCTCTATATTTTGATGGTGCGTAAAAAAGCGGAACATCCGGGCACGGTCTGACCGTGTCCGGAATGCCCGGACGCCCCATGGACAAAAGGATGAACACTATGAAGCTGAAAACCACCCTGTTGGGGAAAACTTACACATTCCGGGACATCAAAGAGGTGCTGGCCAAGGCCAACGAGGAGAAGACCGGAGACAAGCTGGCGGGTCTGGCGGCAGAAAGCGCCCAGGAGCGGGTGGCTGCCAAGGTGGTGCTGTCGGCGCTGACCCTGGGTGACCTCCGGGAAAGTCCGGCGGTACCTTATGAAGAGGACGAGGTCACCCGGATCATTCAGGATGACGTGAACGAAACCGTCTACAACAAAATCCGGGGCTGGACGGTGTCCGACCTGCGGGAGTGGATTCTGAGCGAAACCACCACCGGCGACGACATCCGCAAACTCAGCCGGGGACTGACCGCAGAAATGGTGGCGGCGGTGTGCAAGATCATGGGCAACCTGGATCTGATTTACGCCGCCCAGAAAATCACTGTCACCGCTCACTGCAACACTACCATTGGTCTGCCCGGCACCTTGAGCTGCCGGCTCCAGCCCAACCACACCACCGACGATCCCGAGGGCATCACGGCCTCCACCCTGGAAGGTCTGAGCTTCGGTGCCGGTGATGCGGTAATCGGCCTGAACCCGGTGACCGACAGTCCGGAGCAGGTGGGCAAGGTACTGCGCCGGTTCCAGGAGATCAAGGAGCATTGGCAGATTCCCACCCAGATCTGCGTTCTGGCCCATGTAACGGCCCAGATGAAGGCTGTCCGGGCGGGAGCCCCCTGCGACCTGATTTTCCAGTCCATTGCCGGCAGCCAGAAGGGCAACGAAGCCTTCGGCTTCTCGGCGGCAACATTGGAAGAAGCCCGGCAGCTGCTGCTGAAAGAAGGTACTGCCGAAGGGCCCAATGTGATGTACTTTGAAACCGGGCAGGGTTCCGAGCTTAGCTCCAACGCCCACCACAACACCGACCAGGTGACCATGGAGGCCCGGTGCTACGGCTTTGCCAAGCGGTTCCAGCCCTTCCTGGTGAACACCGTGGTGGGCTTTATCGGGCCGGAATATCTGTACGATGCCCGGCAGGTCACCCGGGCAGGACTGGAAGATCACTTTATGGGCAAGCTTACCGGCATTTCCATGGGCTGCGACTGCTGTTACACCAACCACATGAAGGCAGACCAGAATGATATTGAGAATCTGGCAAGTCTGCTGACCCTGGCCGGGTGCAACTACTTCATGGGCATTCCCCATGGGGATGACATTATGCTCAACTACCAGACCACCGGTTTCCGGGAAACGGCGGCGCTGCGGGAGCTGACGGGAAAAACCGCCATCCCGGAATTCCAGCGCTGGCTGGAAACCATGGGGTTCGTGGAAAACGGAAAGCTGAC
>CALXFP010000082.1 GCA_944387615.1 uncultured Oscillospiraceae bacterium
TCCACGGGCTTGGAGAACAGTCTTTCCGTCTCGCCGTATTCTACCAGATCACCCAGCAGGAAGAAGGCCGTCTGGTCGGAAATACGCACAGCCTGCTGCATATTGTGGGTCACGATGACGATGGTGTAAGAGTCCTTCAGTTCCATGACCAGATCTTCAATGCGGGAGGTGGCAATGGGGTCCAGAGCAGAAGTAGGCTCGTCCATCAGCAGCACCTTCGGCTCCACTGCCAGTGCCCGGGCAATGCACAGACGCTGCTGCTGACCGCCGGAAAGGCCCAGAGCGTTCTTTTTCAGCCGGTCTTTTACCTCATCCCAGATAGCAGCACCCCGCAGGGCTTTCTCCACAATTTCGTCCAGCTGCTGCCGGTTGGTAATGCCGTGGGTTCTGGGGCCGTAGGCAATGTTATTATAGATGCTCATGGGGAACGGGTTGGGTTTCTGGAACACCATACCCACTTCCTTACGCAGTTCGTTGACGTTGGTGTCAAAAATATCCTTTCCTTCATAACGCACATCGCCGGTAATACGCACACCGGGAACCAAGTCATTCATTCGGTTCAGGGTTTTCAGGAAGGTGGACTTGCCGCAGCCGGAGGGGCCAATGAGAGCAGTGATGCTTTTTTCCGGAATATTCAGATTGATATGTTTCAGCGCCTGGGTCTGGCCGTACCAGAGGTTCAGGTCTTTGACGGTAATAACAGATTTATTCAAACCGCATTTCTCCTTTGAAAATACTTGGTAACCATAACTGCCGCCAGGTTAATGATAAACGACAGAATCATCAGAATCGCCGCAATGGCGAAGGCAACTTCAAATTCGCCCTGCTCCTTGGCATAGACATACAATGCAACCGTCAGAGTTGCACCGGCGCTGGACAGGCCTTCAAAGAAACCGTTGAGGGCGTGGGCAAAACCGGCCGTAAACAGCAGTGCGGCAGATTCGCCCAGAATCCGGCCTACGGACAGGATACATCCGGTCAGCACACCGTCCAAGCACTGCGGAAGGACAACTGTACGGATCACACGCCACTTTCCGGCACCGAGGCCGAAAGCGCCTTCCCGGTAAGCCTGGGGAACGGTTTTCAAACTCTCCTGTGTGCTGCGCATGATGGTAGGCAGGTTCATAATCACCAGGGTCAATGCGCCGGACATCAGGCAGGTACCGAAACTGTTGGAGAACATCAGCATGCCCACCAAGCCGTAAATAATGGAAGGAATACCGGACAGAGCTTCGGCAGCATACTCAATAACAGCTACAATCTTTTTGCTGGAAGCATACTCCGTCAGGTAAACTGCAGCACCCACGCCCAAGGGAAGCACAATGGCCAGGGCTGCAATTACGATGTACACGGTATTGAGAATATCCGGCAGGATGCCGATGTTACCGCTTAAGTAACTGGGTTTTGTGCTAAGCAGCTCCCAGGTAACATTGGGAATGCCTTTCAGCAGCACATAACCCATGATAAAAAGAGTCAGCGCTCCAGTCAGTACGGCGGCCAGATACATGGCACCGCGAACCGTCCACAGGAACATCTTTCTTCTGTTGGAAATCATTTGTTCCGCTCTCCTTTCAGGAAGAAATTCAGCGCTGCGTTAATCAGCATAATAAACAGGAACAATACCAGGGCAATGGAGAACAATGCCTGCCGCTGCAGACCGCTGGAGTAAGACATCTCGCTGGCAACAGCGGTGGTCAGGAACCGGACGCTCTGGAACAGAGAGTCGGGCATGTTGGGCACATTGCCCGCAACCATCATAACTGCCATGGCTTCGCCGATGGCACGACCCACACCCAGCACCACAGCTGCGGCAATGCCGCTTTTTGCAGCGGGAACACTGACCCGGAAGTAGGTTTCCTCCGGTGTAGCTCCCAGAGCCAGGGAGGCGTCTTCATATTCTTTCGGCACTGCTTCCAGAGCCGTAATGGACATCTTAATAATAGAAGGCAGAATCATAACTGCCAGAACAATGATTGCAGCCAGAAGACCGGCGCCGTCGGGAATATCGAACAGTTCCCGGATTCCCGGTACCAGAACAATCATGCCCACCAGACCGTAAACCACGGAAGGAATACCGGCCAGCAGACCCACTGCCTGCTCCATCACATTCTTTACTTGAATCGGCGCAAACTTCGCCAGATATACTGCCGTCAAGAATCCCACAGGCACACCCAGAATGATGGCGCCGGCCGTGCCGTAAATACTGGTCAAAATAAAGGGCAGGATTCCGTATTTCGGCTCCGAAGCAGTGGATGCCCAGGTATCACCGAAGAGGAAATCCAGCAGGCCAATCTCCCGGATGGCAGGAATGCCGCTGATAATCAGATATACCGAAATCAGCAGAACACAGCCTACGGTAATCAGGCCCAGGATCAGGAAGATGCCATGAATGATGGCTTCAAACAGATTCGTCTTTGTTTTCATTCTATCAACCTTTCAGGAAAGGCAAGTATCCTTTTCTCCTACTCATTTCCGCCCTGCAAGTGCGGAAGGGGAGGGTTTCTACCCCTCCCCTATGTTTGGTGCTCGTCAGAACCCGAGGGTACGTTGGGTTTCCTCTGATGGTTCGCTCAGATCAGTTGGCAGGTACAACACCGGCAGCCACGATGATTTCGTTGGCATCAGCAGAGGTGATGTAGTCGAAGAAGGCCTGGGCTACGGGGTTCAGTTCTACGCCGGTCTGGGTGGCCAGGACGAAGGGACGCTGGATCTTGTAGCTCTCATCCTTAACGGTGTCTTCGCTGGGAGCAACGCCGTCTACCTTCACAGCCTTGACGGTATCCTTAACGGAAGCCAGGGATGCGTAGCCGATGGCGCCGGGGTTCTGGGACACAGCGGTGATCACGTCGCCGGTGGAGGTCAGTTCCTGACGGTACTGGCAAGCATCTTCCGTGCCGGTGATTTCTTCGAAGCCGCTGCGGGTGCCGGAGCCAGCCTCACGGCCGATGACAACGATCTCAGCATCTTCGCCGCCGACTTCGGACCAGTTGGTGATCTCGCCGGTGTAGATGCCGGCAATCTGCTCAACGGTCAGGTCTTCCACGGTGTTGGCGGGGTTGACAATCACAGCGATGCCGTCATAGCACAGGACAGTCTCGGTCAGGCCGGCTTCCTTCTCCTCGTCCTTCAGGGCACGGGAGGACAGGCCAATGTCGCAGCGACCTTCCTGAACAGCCTGAATGCCGGAACCGGAACCTGTGGGGTTGTAAGTAAAGTTCACATCGGGGTTGGCTTCCATGAAAGCTTCGCCCAGAGCGCCGATGACAGCTTCCATAGAAGTGGAGCCATCGGTGGAAACAGTGCCGGACAGTTCAGCAGCTGCTTCGGTTTCGGGAGCCTCAGTAGCAGGAGCATTGGTAGCGGGAGCCTGTGTGGCAGGAGCGGCGGTAGTGGGGGTCGTCTGGGCAGAGTTGCCGCAGCCCACCAGAGCCAGCATCAGTGCGATGGCCATAACGGCGGAAATCATTCTTTTCATTGTTCATTTTCTCCTTTTGTAGTTGTGGATTCGTTTGATGTATCCTACGGCTATCATCATACCCAGCTTTTGTAAAATCGGAAATCTGCTTTGTGTAAAGGTGCAGAAAAGAATTGTAAAGTTTCTGCAAGGCAGGCTGAGTCAGCATTCTCTTTCCGATTTGTTCCTAAACTTCTGGTTACGCAGCTGCACCCTGGAAATCCCCTTGACAGAATGGCATATTCCTTCTAAAATACAACATAAGAGGTTAACTTTTTTCTTCCCTCTTATCTCCTGCGCAAATACAATCGGAAGGTGACGTTATGTATCGTATTCTGGAACTGAACCCTCAGCTGAAGCCCTTTGCCGGAGACATCGATCTGCGGATGTTCTTGTATCACTCCACAAAAGGCCGTCTGCTGAACGAAGATCAAACTTTACTGGATTTTGCCAACGCATACAATTATTATGGATTTCACCATGTAGACGGTGGCTGGTACTACCGGGAGTGGGCTCCCAGCGCATACCAGCTGTATCTGGAGGGCGACTTCAACGGCTGGAACAAAACCAGTCACCCTCTGAAGCATGTGGGCAACGGTAACTGGGAGCTGTACCTGGAGGGCGATGATGCCCTGTGGGAAGGCTGTAAGGTAAAGACCGTTGTGGATGCCAACATGACCCGCACGGAACATATCCCGCTGTACGCCCGCCGGGTGGTGCAGGACCCCAAAACCATTACCTTTGCCTGCGAAGTTGTAGATGACCGGGATGCATTTGCCTGGACGGATCAGAAATTTGTAGGAGAGGACGAACTGTACATTTACGAAGCCCATGTAGGTATGGCCCAGGAAGCCGGGAAAATCGGCACCTACCGGGAATTTGCAAACAAGATTCTGCCTCAGATCAAAAAAGCCGGATATAACACGGTGCAGCTCATGGCCATTATGGAGCATCCTTACTACGGCTCCTTCGGCTATCAGGTGTCCAGCTTCTATGCCGCCTCTTCCTGGTTCGGCAAGCCCAAGGATCTGAAATATCTGGTGAACAAGGCCCATAAGCTGGGACTGCGGGTTCTGCTGGACGTGGTCCACTCCCATGCGGTGAAGAACACCGCCGAGGGCATCAACATGTTCGACGGTACCACCTGGCAGTTCTTCCACGACGGTCCCAAAGGCGATCATCCTGCCTGGGATACCAAGTGCTTTGACTACGGCAAGACCGGAGTGCTCCACTTCCTGCTGAGCAACCTGAAATTCTGGATGACAGAGTATCACTTTGACGGCTTCCGTTTTGACGGTGTGACCTCCATGCTCTACCACGACCATGGTCTGGGCACAGACTTCAATACCAATGACAAGTACTTCTCCTACAACACCCATACTGAGGCAATCACCTATTTGCAGCTGGCCAATGAGCTGATTCGTCAGGTAAACCCCAAGGCCATTACCATTGCCGAAGATATGTCCGGTATGCCCGGTATGTGTCTGCCCATTGAGGACGGCGGCATTGGCTTTGACTACCGACTGGGCATGGGTCTGCCGGATATGTGGATCAAGACGGTGAAGGAGAAGAAGGACGAAGACTGGAACATCGGGCAGATGTGGGGCGATATGTGTCTGCGCCGTCCCGGTGAAAACACCGTTGCCTATGTTGAGTCCCACGACCAGGCACTGGTTGGCGACAAGACCATGATCTTCCGTCTGGCTGACGCCGCCATGTATACCGACATGGACAAGGCTACCCACAATCCGGTCATTGACCGGGCCATTGCCCTGCACAAGATGATCCGCCTGTTCACCCTGGGCGGCGGCGGAGAAGCCTACCTGAACTTCATGGGCAACGAATTCGGTCATCCGGAATGGATCGACTTCCCCAGAGAGGGCAATGGATGGAGTTTCCACTACTGCCGCCGTCAGTGGAGTCTGAAGGAAAACGGGTATCTGAAATATCAGTGGCTGAATGACTTTGACGAAGATATGGTGAAGCTGACCAAGGAAAACCACATGTTCACCCAGCGGATGGCAGATCTTCTGCTGCTGAAAGAACCGGAAAAGACCATTGTCTTCTACCGGCATGGCCTGTTGTTTGCCCTGAACTTCCATCCCAGTCAGTCTCTGACCAATGTGTTGGTGCCGGTTCCCCAGCCGGGAGAATATACCGTGGCACTTTGCAGCGATGATGAAAAGTACGGCGGACAGAATCTGGTGGCCCACATGGTCTACCCCACCAAGATGTTCGACGGCAAGCACTATGTGGAACTGTACATCCCCGCCCGTACCGCCATTGTGCTGAAAGTACGGGTAATTCTGCCGGAAGATGTGCAGCAGGAAGCAGCGCAGCCTTCTCCCAAGCGCACCTCCAAAAAGGCAGCAGAGGATTCCTCAGAAAAGAAAGCCGCCCCTAAAAAGCGCAGCACCAAATCCGCAGATGCTGAGGCGCAAAAGAAACCCACTCGGAAGCGCACCGCAAAGGCAGCGGATACAGAGCCTGAAAAGAAGCCCACCCGGAAACGCACCAGCAAGAAAGCACAAGAACAAACCGATATGAAATAACAATAGACCCGGCTGTGTTACCAAGTGACACAGCCGGGTTTTCTTCTAAATTGTAGGAAAACACAATTTACAATTTTTTCTGGCAATGGTATAATGCTGCCAGGGAATGAAGTTCTCCCCCGGGCAACCGAAACCGCTTGTTAAGCTGATGACTTCTGTGATTTTTGTCGCAGAGGGGCATCAGCCTTTTTGCGTCTATAGGAGGAAAAATTATGTTATCATCTCTGGCTCTGATTTTTCTGGTAGGTCTTGCCATGGCTGCCATCTGCCAAAAGCTGATGCTGCCACGGATCATCGGGATGCTGCTGACCGGTATTGTGCTGGGTCCCTACGTTCTGGATCTGCTGGACCCGTCCATTCTGGGCATCTCGTCGGATCTTCGGCAAATGGCTTTGATTATCATTTTGCTGAAGGCCGGACTATCCTTAAACTTGTCGGACCTGAA
>CALXFP010000083.1 GCA_944387615.1 uncultured Oscillospiraceae bacterium
GCTGCGCAGTTGGCGCAGTCCACATTGGCAATGGTATAGATCTTTCTGCCCATCGGAACGCCTCCCTTTATTTTCAACATATGAGCAACTGTTCATTTGTTTATCTCAGTATAACCCTATTCTGTCCCTTTGTCAATAGGCTTTGCAAAAAACTTTGGGTAGACGTATCCCCGAAGCGATGACGCTTCGGGGTTGGGTTTACACTAGGAACATGGGTTTGATCTTCTGGCGGTAAATCCGCAGGTAGAAGAAGGCAGTAGCCGCAGCACTGGCCACTTCCGCAACCACGAAAGCGAACCAGACATTGTTCACCTGACCGGTCAGACTCAGCAGATATGCCGCCGGCAGCAGTACCAGCATCTGCCGGCACAGCGAGGTAATGGTAGAGTACATGCCGTTGCCCAGAGCCTGGAAGCTGGCACTGATTGCAATGCAGATGGCCGCAACCGGGAAGCTCCAACTGATAATCCGCAGAGCCGAGCGGCCGATGTCCAAAAATTCCGGGCTGGGATTGAAAATCATCAGCAGTGCTTCCGGGAAGAACTGGAACACCGCCAGTCCCAGAATCATCAGGGACAAACAGCTGATGCAGGTAAATTTCAGTGTCCGCAGAATCCGCTCCGGCTTCCGGGCACCGTAGTTGTAGGCAATAATGGAAATGGTTGCATTGTTGATACCGAACAGGGGCATAAAGAAGAAGCTCTGCAGCTTGAAGTAGATGCCGAACACACCGGTTGCCGTCTCCGTAAAGCCCTGCAAAATCTGGTTCATGCCGAAATTCATCACCGAACCAATGCCGTTCATTACCACGGAAGGAATGCCCACCGTCAGGATGCTGCCTACCGTCTGCTTGTCCAGCTTGGTATAGCGCAGGTGGAACTGCACCTCGGGATTATACTTAAAGTTAAAGTACACCGCCACCGCTGCCGCAATCCACTGACCAATCACCGTGGCCACCGCCGCACCGGCAATGCCCATCACCGGCATTCCGAACCAGCCGTGAATCAGGATGGGGTCCAGGATGATGTTAATGATGGCGCCGATACTCTGGCTGATCATGGTATGCACCGTCCGGCCGGTTGCCTGCAGCAGCCGCTCTCCCAGCACCTCAATGAAGATGCCCAGGGTGAACACACTGCAAATTCTGGAATAGGCGATGCCGCCCTCCACTGTTTCCGTGACTGTGGACTGCATCTCATAATAAGGCCGCACGCCGAAGAAGCCAAACAGCATGAACAGCGCCGTTGCCGCCAGCATCAGAACCAGGCCATTTCCCGCAGTGCGGTTGGCCGCCTCCTGATTTTTCTCTCCCAGGCTTTTGCTCAGCAGGGAGTTGACGCCTACGCCAATACCCACAGCAAAGCCGATTTGCAAATTCTGTACCGGGAAAGCCAGCGACAGAGCCGTGACCGCACTTTCCGATACCTGAGACACATACACACTGTCCACGACGTTGTAAAGTGCCTGTACCAACATGGAAATAATCATGGGCAGTGCCATATTCACCATGAGTTTTCCCACTGGCATAACGCCCATTTTGTTTTCCTGCAGCGAGTGGTTCTCCATACGTTCCTCCTAATTTCTCCATATTCTGCTATATTATAGGGGAATATTTTTTGAATTTCAAGCCTTTTTCATTATTATTCGGGAAAAAGCAAAAAAACACCGCCGCAGCTGTTGCTGCGGCGGCGATGGATGTAACGGTCATTACAGGTACTGCTTCACGGCCTCGGAGGCGTTGGCAGGATCTTCGGAGATGGTCATGGTGATTTCCATGGCGTTGTCGGCGGCGAACTTTGCACACCAGGCAACAAACTCCTCACCAGCGGCCTTGTCGGTGCCGATGGTCTTATACAGGTTGTCAATAAACACATGGGTAATATCGAAATTACCGGCATGCAGACCGCTGAGGAAGCCCTTGAGCATCTCAGGGGAGCTGATGGCGTATTCCTTGGAATCTACCAGACGAACTTTATAGGTAACGTCGTAGGTCAGCTTTTTGCCGTACTCAATGCAGACAACATCGCCGTGAGCTTCTGCCACAGCGCTCTGGATGGCGTCGAGCAGCTTCTTGGTCTTGCCGGAGCCCTTCAGGCCCATAATAACATGAATCATCGGAAAGTCCTCCTTTGCTTGCCAGAATATTGGCTTATGGACATTCTACCAGCAAACGTATGAATTTGCAACTACTAATTTGTGAAATTCACAAGAGAATTTTCCCATTCCGCCACACGCCCCCAGAATTTTCGTCCTAGGCACAAAAAAGGGAGCAAATGCTCCCTTTTTTGAATCGGAATGAATTTACTTGTTTTCGTAACCGGGCTTGCCCAGCAGCTGGAACATGTTGCGCTTGTACAGCTCCACACCAGGCTGGTTGAAGGGGTTCACGCCCAGGATGTAAGCGGAGACGCCGCAGCACAGCTCCAGGAAGTAGAACAGCTCGCCCACCTTCCGGTCATTCAGTTCACCGGCATCCATGGTGATCACCGGCACGCCGCCGTCCACATGAGCTGCCACAGTGCCGAGATATGCCTTCTCGTCCACGAAGTCCAGGGTCTTGCCTTCCAGATAGTTCAGGCCGTCCAGGTTCTTCCAGTCGGAACCGATGGTGTACTTCTGCTGGGGTGCGTCGAAGCGTACCATGGTCTCGAAGATGTTGCGCTGACCCTGCTGGATCATCTGACCCAGGGAGTGCAGGTCTGCGGTAAACTCAGCAGTTACCGGGAAGATGCCCTTGCCGTCCTTGCCCTCGGACTCACCGAACAGCTGCTGCCACCAGCCGCCGAACATCTTGAAGCCCGGCTCGAAGGATTCAAAGATCTCCATAACCTTGCCATTGCGGTACAGCAGGTTCCGCACAGCGGCGTACTGCCAGACAGGGTTTTCGAAGGAACGCAGGTCGTAAGCTTCCTTGGCGTCCATGGCACCGTTCATCATTTCCATGATGTCGATACCGGCAACTGCCAGAGGCAGCAGACCAACCGCAGTCAGCACAGAGAACCGTCCGCCCACGTTGGGAGGAATGATGAAGCTCTCCCAGCCTTCTTCCGTAGCCATCTGACGCAGAGCGCCCTTGCAGGGGTCGGTGATGGCGTAGATGCGGCTCTTGGCGCCGTCGGTGCCGTACTTGCGCTCCAGCATCCAGCGCAGAGCCCGGGTTGCGATGGCAGGCTCGGTGGTGGTGCCGGACTTGGAGATGATGGCGATGGAGAAGTCCTTGTCCTCCAGCAGGCGGCACAGCTCATTCCAGTGCCGGGTGCTCAGGCCATTGCCGGCAAAGAAAATCTGGGGGTTGCCCTTGCCCTTGCCGATGTTGTGGTTGGGACCCTGGAGCAGCTCAATGGCAGCCCGGGGGCCAAGGTAAGAACCACCGATGCCGATAACCACAAACACATCGGACTCCTGGCGAATCTTCTCTGCGGACATCTGAATCCGGCGAATTTCCTGGGTAGCTTCCCGGGTGGGCAGATTCAGCCAGCCGAGGAAATCATTGCCCGCACCGGTACCGTCAGTCAACGTCTCGTGGGCAGCGGCAACTTCTTTTTCCATTGCCAGCAGATCCGGCAGTGCCAGCTGACCCCAGACATTGGAGATATCAACTTTAATCATTGTTAGGGAACACGTCCTTTCCTTTATATAGGGATGTCCCGTATATGTTACCGCAAATTCCCGTCAAACGCAAGCCCCTTGGCAAAAGTTGTGAAACTTTCCATGAGTCCTTTCCATAATTTTCTTTTCTTTGCTATTTTTCCATTTCCCTCTGGCTTTTTCGTGGGGATTATGTATAATAGAACCATCCATTCATCAGGAGGGTTCACCATGAAATACGGCTTTGGCATCGACCTGGGCGGCACCACCGTCAAGATCGCTTATTTTGATGAAACCGGAAAAATGCTGGACAAGTGGGAAATCCCCACCGTCACCGATAACGGCGGCGTCCAGATCTTACCGGATATCGCGGACTCCATCCGTCAATATATGGCAGGCTACGGCATTGCGGATTCTTCCATTCTGGGTCTGGGCATCGGCGTTCCCGGCCCGGTAAACGCCAAGGGCGTGGTCAACAAATGCGTCAACCTGGGCTGGGGCGTGTTCAACATTGCCCAGGCTCTGTCCGAGCGTACCGGTTTTCCGGTGAAGGCAGGCAACGACGCCAATGTAGCCGCTCTGGGCGAGTTCTGGAAAGGCGGCGGCCAGGGCTGTGAGAACATGGTCTTTGTCACCCTGGGCACCGGCGTGGGCGGCGGCATTGTGGTAGAAGGCAAGCTTCTCCACGGCGCCCATGGCTCCGGCGCGGAAATCGGTCACCTGGTGGTCAACCCCCACGAGACCGTCCCCTGCAACTGCGGTAAGTACGGCTGTGTTGAGCAGTACTGCTCCGCCACCGGCATTGTCCGTCTGGGAAAAAACTACCTGGACGCCTGCGATACCCCCTCCTCTCTGCGTGCTATCCAAAACATGACCTGCAAGGATATTTTTGACGCAGCCAAGGCCGGGGATGCCGCTGCTGCAGCCATTTTGGATCAGGTTTACAATTATATGGGCATGTTCCTGGGCAACGTATGCAGCGTGGTCAACCCGGAAGTGGTGGTCATCGGCGGCGGCGTCAGCAAGGCCGGCGAGATGCTGATTCAGGGCATCGAGCCTTACTTCCAGAAATATGTATTCCACGCCGCCAGCGCCGCCCGGTTTGCTCTTGCCTCTCTGGGCAATGACGCCGGTGCCTACGGTGCCTTCAAGCTGGCCCTGGACGAATTCGGCGTCTGACTACAGATCATAAGGAGGATTTCTCCGGAAACGTGTTCTAAGGAAACCGCTCCGGAAAACAGCCATGGCATTTGAAATTTACGATTCCACCCGACATCACACACAGCCGGTTCTGGGCGTGCTGTTTGACATGGACGGCCTGGTGCTGGATACGGAAAAGCTGTACGCCCGGTTCTGGCGGGAAGCTGCCCACAGTCTGGGCTTTCCCATGACCTGGGAGCAGGCCCTGGGTATGCGCAGCTTAAACCAGGCCGCAGGACAGGAACAGCTAAATCGCTACTTTGGCCCCGGTGCTTCCTACACGGAATTCCGGGCCCGGCGGATTGAAGGAATGGACGCCTACATCGCGCTCCATGGTGTGGAGCCGAAGCCCGGCATTGTCCCGCTGCTGGATTACCTGGATACGCACCACATTCCCGCCGCCATTACCAGTTCTTCCCCCATGGACCGGATTCGCGCTTACCTGGAGCCCCTGGGACTTTACCACCGGTTCGCCAAAATTTGCAGCGGCTACGAAGTTCCCCGGGGCAAGCCCGCTCCGGACATTTACCTCCACGGCGCTGCCCAGCTGGGGCTTTCTCCGGAAAACTGCCTGGCTCTGGAGGATTCCCCCGCAGGCATTCTCTCGGCCCACCGTGCCGGATGCCTGCCGGTAATCGTTCCGGACTTAGACCAGCCCGACGAAGCCACCCGCCCCCTGCTCTACGCCAAAGCCGATTCCCTGGCGGATATCCCCGCCCTGCTGGAATCCCGGAAATAAGCATTACCCCCGTGGAACAAAACCGTTCCACGGGGGTTTCTTCTGGAAATTAGACTTTCATCCTCGATTCCAGCACCATCTTCTCCCCGGTCATGGGGTGCAGCAGCTTCAGCCTCTTTGCGCAGAGCATCTGGCTTTTCAGCCCCAGCTGCTCTGACAGCGCCTGGGACTGACAACTACCGTACTGCGGGTCGCCCAGAATGGGAAATCCCCGCCAGGCACAGTGCAGCCGCAGCTGATGGGTGCGCCCGGTCACCGGCTCCAGGGCCAGCTTGCAAATGTTCTCCCGCCGCTCCAGTACCTGGAACCGGGTCACGGAAGGCTTGCCGTCAGGCCGAATCTCCCGCAGCAGACTGGGCAGGGGTTTGCGGGCAATGGGAGCGTCGATGACCCCCTCCCCTTCCTCCGGCCCGCCGAAGGTCAGGGCGTGGTAAGTTTTCTGAATGGGCACCTGCTGGAGCAGATTATGGACATGGGCATTTTTCGCCAGCAGCACAATGCCGAAGGTATCCCGATCCAGCCGGGTCATGGGATGGAAGGCCCCGCTGTGCCCGGTTTTCTGATAATATCCGTAAACCAGGTTTGCCAGGGTCCCGGTGTTCTGGGAATGAGACGGATGAATCAGCATCCCGGCAGGCTTGTCCACCGCCAGGAGGAAATCATCCTCGTAAAGAACCGTCAAAGCCCCATCCTCCGCCGGATAGTCCGGCGCTTCTTCCTCCCAGGAGACGGTGATGATATCCCCGATTTTCACGGGATAATTGGTTCTCTGGGGCACCCCATTGACCCGGATGCCATCGCCCCATTTGTACTTGTTCATCAGTCCTGCGGACATCCGCAGTTCTCCCAGCAGAAACGACGACAGTTTCCCCTCCCGCTGGGCTGTCCA
>CALXFP010000084.1 GCA_944387615.1 uncultured Oscillospiraceae bacterium
GAAATTTACCAGGAGAATTGATAGGTGGTTACGCTGCGGTAGGTTTCCCCGGCCTTGGTAATGGGCTGGGGCCACTGAGGATGGTGCAGAGCATCGGGATAGAACTGGGTTTCCAGAGCCACACCGCTGCGCTTGCAGTAGTAGACACCGTCTTTGCCCTGCTCGTCCAGGTAGTTGCCGGCGTAGAACTGAATGCCCGGGCAGTCGGTGCTGATGGCCAAACTCCGTCCGGAAACCGGGTCGGACAAAATAGCGCAGGGATTGCAGAACACTTCCCAGTTGTGGTCATAGCCGCCCTGCAAGTGCAGAGGCTCGTAATCTGCGCCGATATCCTGACCGATTGCCTTGGGGGTGCGGAAATCCATAGGAGTGCCTGCCACGTCCCGCAGCTCGCCGGTGGGGATACTCTCTGCGTCATCGGGGTTGAAGAAGCGGCCCGGCAGGGTCAGCAGCTGATTCATGGCGGTATCGGTCTTGTCATGGCCGGCCAGATTGAAGTAGCTGTGGTTGGTCATATTGAACACGGTATCCCGGTCACAGACGCCCTTGTAGGAAATCCGCAGGGTGCCCACTCCTTCCAGGGAGTAGGTGACCTGAATTTCGGCATTGCCCGGGAAGCCCTGATCGCCGTGGGGGCTGGTAAGACCCAGGGTAATGGCACTGCCGGTATGGGACAGAACCTTCCACATCCGCTTGTAATAGTAGTCCGGGCCGGAGTGGAGGTTGTTTTTGCCTTCATTGGGGGTCATGACATAGGCCTTGCCTCCCAGAGCAAAGGTACCATTTTGAATGCGGTTGGCATTGCGGCCTACGGTTGCACCCAGACAGGCGTTGCCCAGGCGGTAGCCGTTGCAGTCATCGTGCCCCAGAACCACATCCGCCATGCTGCCATTGTGGTCAGGAACCATCAGCCGAACCAGCGTGGCGCCGTAGTCACTGACCGCAGCGGTCATACCGCCACCGGATATGGTGTACAGTGACGCAATTTCTCCAGAGGGCAATGTGCCGAAAGATTCTTTCATGAAAATGACTCCTTTCATTTTTTGACCCGGAATACCGGAGATTATGTAAAGAAGGGTTTTTGTGATTATACTATAATCCTCGACGGATTTCAAACACTTCTTTGTTCCACCGGGAAGAAAATCCCACTTTCAGCGCCACCGCCGCCGCAGCGGAATATTCGGAAAAACGGGAACTTTTTCTGGCTGAAAATACGGATACTACATTTTGTATAATTTTCTTGACAAAAACACAAGATATAGTATAATAGGCCCTGCACGCAGAAAGTCAAATGGAGAATGTACCCAAGGAGGAACCCCCATGAAGATTATCAAGCGCAATGGCGCAGAAGTTGTTTTTGATATTGACAAGATTCTGATGGCTGTGACCAAGGCCAATAATACCGTGGAAGAGAAGGTGCGCCTGACTCCGCTGCAGATTGAGCGAATCGGGCAGAGCGTCCAGATTTCCTGTGAGGAAATGGGCCACAGCCCCTCGGTGGAGGAAATTCAGGATTTGGTGGAGAAGGCGATCATGGCCCACGGAGCCTTTGAGGTCGCCAAGGAATATATTACATATCGTTATATCCGCAGCCTGGCCCGTCAGGCCAATACCACCGATGACCGGATTCTCAGCCTGATTGAATGCAACAACGAAGAAGTCAAGCAGGAGAACGCCAACAAGAACCCCACCATCAACGCCGTGCAGCGTGACTATATGGCAGGCGAGGTCAGTAAGGATATTACCCGCCGGATTTTGCTGCCCCAGGACATTGTGGCGGCCCACGAAGCTGGCATTATCCATTTCCACGACTCTGACTATTATGCCCAGCACATGCACAATTGTGACCTGGTGAACCTGGAGGATATGCTGCAAAACGGCACGGTGATTTCCGGCACGCTGATTGAGAAGCCCCATTCCTTCTCCACAGCCTGCAACATCGCTACCCAGATTATTGCCCAGGTTGCATCCAACCAGTACGGCGGCCAGTCCATTTCTCTGACCCATCTGGCACCCTTCGTCCAGATCAGCCGGGAAAAGATCCGCAAGACCGTGGAAAAGGAAATGGAACTGTTCGGCATTGCGCCCGGCGAAGAGACCGTTACCCGGGTTGTGGAAGACCGGCTGCGCGAAGAGGTGCGTCGGGGCGTGCAGACCATTCAGTACCAGGTGGTAACGCTGATGACCACCAACGGTCAGGCACCCTTCATCACTGTGTTCATGTATCTGAACGAGGCCAGATCCGAGCAGGAGAAGAAAGACCTGGCCATGATTATCGAGGAAACCCTGCGTCAGCGCTATGAAGGCGTTAAGAACGAGAAGGGCGTGTGGATTACCCCCGCTTTCCCCAAGCTGATTTATGTTCTGGAAGAGGACAATGTCCGGGAGGGTACCCCCTATTTCTACCTGACCCGTCTGGCTGCCCAGTGCACTGCCAAGCGGATGGTTCCGGACTATATCTCCGAGAAGAAGATGCTGGAACTGAAGGTGGACAAGAACGGCGAAGGCCACTGCTATACCTGCATGGGCTGCCGCTCCTTCCTGACGCCCTATGTGGACCCGGAAACCAATGAGCCCAAGTACTATGGCCGATTCAATCAGGGTGTGGTTACCATCAACCTGGTGGACGTGGCCCTGTCCTCCGGCAAGGATATGGACAAGTTCTGGCAGATTTTTGACGAGCGGCTGGAGCTGTGCCACCGGGCGCTGATGTGCCGCCATGAGCGGCTGAAGGGCACCCTGTCCGATGCAGCCCCCATTTTGTGGCAGTACGGCGCTCTGGCCCGACTGGAAAAGGGTGAGCCCATCGACAAGCTGCTCTACGGCGGCTACTCCACCATTTCTCTGGGCTATGCGGGACTTTACGAGTGTGTCAAGTACATGACCGGAAGATCCCATACCGACGAAGAGGCCAAGCCCTTTGCACTGCATGTCATGCAGCATATGAACGATGCCTGCAAGCAGTGGAAAGCCATGCATAACATTGACTTCTCCTTGTACGGCACTCCCTTGGAGTCCACCACCTATAAGTTTGCCAAGTGCCTGCAAAGCCGTTTTGGCATGATTCCCGGTATCACGGACAAGAGCTATATCACCAACTCCTACCATGTCCATGTTTCCGAGGAGATTGATGCCTTTACCAAGCTGGCCTTTGAGGCGGAGTTCCAGCAGCTGTCTCCCGGCGGCGCCATCAGCTATGTGGAAGTACCCAACATGCAGAATAACATCGACGCAGTGCTGGAGCTGATGCAGTTTATCTATGACAACATCATGTACGCTGAACTGAACACCAAGTCGGACTACTGCCAGGAATGCGGCTTCGATGGCGAAATCAGTATCCAGGAAGACGACGGCAAGCTGATTTGGGTTTGCCCCCAGTGCGGCAACAAGGATCAGAGCAAGATGAATGTTGCCCGCCGTACCTGCGGCTACATCGGAACCCAGTTCTGGAACCAGGGCAGAACCCAGGAAATTAAGGATCGGGTTTTGCATCTGTAAGCAAAATAAGAAAGCGCAGAGGAAAAATCCTCTGCGCTTTTGCTATGCAATTTTTCCGCCCAGCAGGGCCTTTAAGTAGAGAATGGCTTCCCGATATCCTTCCAGTCCATGACCTTTGATGGTTTTGCAGCAGGCAAGACCGGCGTAGGAAATCTGCCGGAAGCTTTCCCGGGAATCTACATCGGAAATGTGGACTTCCACGGCTGGGATGGATACGGCTTTCAGAGCATCCAGAATGGCTACGGAGGTGTGGGTGTAGGCGGCCGGGTTGATGACAATGCCGTCGAAAACCCCGTAGGCGCGCTGGATTTCATCCACAATGGCGCCTTCATGATTGGACTGGAACTGTTCAATCTCCAGATTTTCGGCCTGTGCAGTCTCCTCCAGAAGCTTCAGCAAATCCGAAAAGCTGCTTTTGCCGTAGATTCCCGGCTCCCGAATCCCCAGCATGTTGATGTTGGGGCCATTGATTACCAGAATTTTCATGTTCTTTCCTCCCAATGGGACAAAATGGCGGCGACAGTTCCCTCGCTGCTTCCATTGTTGTCGATGACAAAATCCGCAAATGTCTGATATTGCCCCTTCCGGGCTTCATATAGATCAGAAAGCCGATTGGCCTGGGAAAGGGGGCGCCCATCCGTGGGCAGCATATCCAAGTTCCGCTTCAGCCAGAAAATCTGCCCGTTCTGGTGCAGCAAACTGTAGTTACGCTCCCGGGTAACGCACCCACCGCCGGTGGCGATAATCAGGCCGGATTGCTTTCCGTATTCGGAAAGAACCTGGGTTTCCCATTTGCGGAAGGCTTCTTCTCCATCCTGAGCGAAAATCTCCGGGATGGTTTTTACGGCCTGTTCTGCAATTTTTGCGTCGGCATCCACAAAGACCCGCCCCAAATTTTGAGCAAGCTGACTTCCAACAGTGCTTTTTCCGCATCCGGGCATGCCGATGAGGATGATATTCTGCATCTGGGCAGAAAGCTTGCGGTGAATAATTTCGATAACGGTATCGGAAACCTTCGTCCCGGTAAAATACTCTGCCGCTTCCTTGGCCTGGGCCACCAGCATCCACAGGCCATTTTCGTTGGGCAGTCCCAGTTTTTCGGCATCCAGCAGAAGCTGTGTCCGGGCGGGATTGTACACCACATCCAGTACCCCTTCCAAATGGGGAAACTGCTGCAAATCCAGAGGACTGACCCCGGTCTGGGGATACATGCCCACCGGCGTTGTGTTTACGATTACGGCAGCATCTGCGTGGCGGGAAAGATTCTGATAGTTATTTTCCCCACTGCGGGAAATGACCACCGGCTGTGCGCCCAAATCCGTCAGGGCATGAACTACCGTATTGGAAGCACCGCCGCTGCCCAGAACCAGCACCTTTTTTTCGGCAACCGGAATTTTGCTGTGATGAACCAGGGAAACAAAACCAAAATAGTCCGTATTATGCCCATACAGCCTGCCGTCGCTGCGACGGACGATGGTGTTGACACACCCCATTTTCCGGGCAACGGGGGAGAGTTCATCCAAATAGGGGAGAACGTTTTTCTTGTAGGGAATGGTTACGTTTATCCCGGTAAAATCCCCATTTCGCAGAAAATTTTCCACATCTTCCGGCTCTTTTTCAAACAGGGAATAGGAGTAAGACCCCAAAAGCCCATGAATCTGGGGCGAATAGCTGTGACCCAGTTTTCTGCCCAGAAGTCCGCACTGCATCAGACCACCTCGGTATAACTGCCCAGATACTTGAATTCCTCGCACAGCTCATCCAGTTCGCACATCAGCTGGACAAATTCCTCGGAATAAATGGAGGTTTCCAGGTCGAAGTAGAACATGAACTCAAATTCCCGGTCGGGAATGGGGCGGGATTCCAGCTTGGTGACGTTGATGCCCAGCGTGTAGAGCCGGGCCAGGACTTTGTACAGGGCGCCGGGCTTGTGATTCAGAATCATCATAATGCTGGTCTTGTCGGAACCGGGATAAATTTCCAGATTCTTGCTGATGCAGATGAACCGGGTCCGGTTGTTGCCCTTGTCCTGAACGGAGGAAGCCAGGCAATCCAGGCCGTACAGTTCCGCACAGGCCCGGCTGGACAGGGCGGCCACATCTTTCCGCCCGGACTGAGCAACCATTTCTGCCGCCAGTGCCGTATTGGCAACGGGAATGACATTGACGCCAGTCAGGCTCTGCAAGAAGTCGCCGCACTGGCTGATGGCCTGCTCGTGGGAGTAGATTTCTTTGATATCAGACAGGGAAGTGCCGGGATTGACCAGCAGATTGTGATCTACTTTCAGTCGGAAGGTACGTACAATGGAGAAATTGTGCTGAATCATCAGATCATACACCTTTTTCACGGAGCCGGCAGTGGAATTTTCAATGGGCAGGATGCCGTACTGGCACATACCCTGGTCGATGGCGTTGAACACTGCCTCGAAGTTCTTGAAGTAGAAGATAAAGGGATTTTTGAAAATCTTCTCACAGGCAATCTGTGAGTAAGCACCCTCCACACCCTGACAGGCCACCATGGGAGCCTGGGGGAAGAGTTTGGGTGTCTGCTCAATAGAACGGGTAATGGCGTCGTACAGCGGGCTGACGGAGCCGCTGCGCTTGCTTTGGTAGCTGCGGCTAAGCTCAAAGAGCATGGAGTACAGTACCCGGGTGTAATTTGCCATTTCCGGCCCGGCCTTCTGAGCCACATCCTGCAATTTTTCCCGCTCCCGGGCAGGAACCAGAATGGGAATGCCTTCTTCCTTTTTGCAGTCGGCAATTTTAGCGGCTACTTCCATTCGAGCCCGGAAAAGCTCTACCAGAGAGTCGTCGATTTTATCAATTTCCTGCCGTAATTCCTTCAGTTCCAT
>CALXFP010000085.1 GCA_944387615.1 uncultured Oscillospiraceae bacterium
ACCAGCGGGTTCGCCATCACCATCAACGGCGGCGACATCACCGCCACCGGCGGTCTTGACGGCGGCGCCGGCATCGGCTCCGGTTTCGATAGGTTTGCGAACAGCAAAGAGGGGAGCATCATCATCACCGGCGGTACCGTCAATGCAATAGGCGGTAACGGCGGCGCCGGCATCGGTTCCGGCCTTGGCAATGAAGATTCCCGCAGCACCGTCACCATCACAGGCGGCGACATCACCGCCACTGGCGGTCCGAACGGCGCCGGCATCGGCGGTACCGGGTGCACCCTCAGCGGCAATATCGGATATGCAATTCAGGCCTCTTCGATTTCCTCCGATACTGCAAACTTCAACGGAATCGTCTACAACGGAACTACTTATCAGGTCTACGGCGATGTGACGCTGACAGAACGCCTGGAAATCAAAGCCGGAGAGGCCCTGAATGTTCCCAATGGCGCCTCTCTCACCATCCCGGATCTGTCCATGATTACCGGTGACGGCACCGTCAGCCTGTCTGGCCTGCTGAAAATGGAGCCGCAAGGCCCGGAAGACATCTCCGCACCGGAGAAAATTGCCTATACCGACAGCAATTTGACCCAGGCCATTCTGGATGCTGTTTCCATCAGCACCACCAAAGAGGTAGCTGTGGCAGGCCAGCCGATCACGGTTCATCTGATTTCTGATGGCTGGACCAAGTCCCTGAAAGAAGGGACTGCTTCGGGTATCGGCACTTACACCGTTCAGTTTACCAAAGGCAGCAATACCATTGAAAAATCCATCACTGTGGCGCAGTCCGGAAGTACGCTGGAAAACAATGTAAGCACCGACAAGACCCGATATACTTACGGCGAGACCATCACCATCACCGCCAAGCCCACGACCACCGGAGTCGCTGCTTTCTCCCTGACTCCCCCGGCTGAAAATCAAATGGCTGTTTATACCCAGGATGGCACCCAGATTTCGGAGGCTGTGAGTCCCGATTCCAACGGCACCTATACCATCCCCCTGGATTCCGCCAAACTGGGTGCAGGCACCCACACCCTGGTGGTGAAGTTCACCGGCAATGACAATCTGGCAGCATCCAGTCTGGAAATCAGCGTTGTCATTGACAAGGCAGACCCCACCGTCTCCATTCCCACCGGCCTGACCGCCGCCTTTGGCAGCACGCTGAAAGAGGTGACGCTGCCCAGCGGCTGGGCTTGGAAAGCGCCGGACACCAATGTGGGAACTGTGGGTGAGCACAGCTTCCTCGCTGTCTTCACCCCCGCAGATACTGCAAATTACAACACCTTGGAAGTTTCCCTTACCGTGAGTGTCATCGAACCCGACCTCTCCTCTGCTAAGATCACCCTGGGCACCGCCCTGACCTATAACGGCAAGGAGCAGACCCAGACGGTCACAGTCACCCTGGACGGCAAGACTTTGACGGAAGGAAAGGACTACATCCTTACCGGCAATACCGCCAAGGACGCCGGGAATTATTCCCTGGAGGCTGAGGGCATTGGCAGCTACACCGGCAAAGTCTCCACGGCCTGGAGCATCGCCAAGGCCGAACTGACCATCACCGGCGTGGATGTGCAGAACAAGACCTACGACGGCACCACCACTGCCACCGTTACCGGTGTCAGCTTCAAGGGGCTGGTCAACGGCGAGGCCCTGGCTATGGGCACCGACTACACCGCCACAGCTGATTTTGACGATGCCAGCGCCGGTACCCTCAAGCCGGTCACCGGTAACGTCACCTTGCTGAGCAGCACCCTGGGCAGGAACTACGTTCTGAGCGACGACAGCTTCCTCGCCTCTGCAGACATCTCCGCCGCCGCTTCCAAGCTGAGCTTCACGGTGGACCGGACCAAGCCGGTGAAGGGACAGTACATCACCTTCTCCGTCACCCCCCAGATCAAGGGCGACAACCGTTCCTTCCTCCAGCGAGTTCTGGGCATCGACGCCCCCAAGGTTGAGTTCTGGGTGAACGGGACCACCAAGCTGGGCGAGGTAACGGTGGAAGAGGGCAAGACCTCCACCTTCTCCTATGACACCGACAAGGGCGGTCTGAAGCTGGGCAAGAACACCATTACTGCCGAGTTCACCGGCGACGGCAACCTGGCAGGCTGCACGGAGTCCGTTGTGGTCTACCTCCACGACAGCACCTCCAGCGCCCCCACCGGGGATGAGAGCAACATCCAGACCTGGACGGTGGTACTGGTCGTCAGCGCTGTGGCCCTGATTGGACTGGGCGCGGGCATGGTAATCTTCCGGAAAAAGAAGAAGTAAGCCATCTCAATCGCCCCCGCAGAAAATTCTGCGGCGCATCTGTCAAGAAAAAGCAGACAGCAAAAAACCATAGCACTGGAAGCCCAGTTCGGTCTTGTACTGAACTGGGCTTTTATAGACCAGAGCAGCTGCAATCGTTCCAACGCAGATAAATTCTTGGTTTGCCGAGTATAGACACTGTAGTCCACGCCATCAATTACAAAGTCGGAAGCAGCCGGCTATGGTAATAACAGAGCCAAAGTTTCTCGTTCACTGCAACTGCTTGCATCTGTATGGTCTGGGGGCTGTAGGATTCAGTGTTTGTATTTTCCATCGTTATATTTTATACCCCCCTGCCGTCCCCGGCTGAAAAGCAGCATAACCAGTCCTGCAGGCACAGGATTCCGCCCCCAATAAGGCGAAATGTGCCGCAACGTCTTGCATCGCCGCTGTGCAGGGTATATACTAATAACCAGAATTCCTGTGTTGGAGGGGTCGTTATGCAAAAAATCGAAGAATTCCCCTTGCCCGGCAGTAAGGCCCGGATGGTAGGGTATCTTCACGAAACCTTGACCAAAATGCCAAATTGCCGCAGCAAGCGCCCATGCGTGGTAATCTTTCCCGGCGGCGGGTATGAAATGCTTTCTGAGCGGGAAGCAGACCCGGTGGCCTTTGAATTTTTTACCCGGGGATATCAGGTATTTGTCCTGTACTACTCTCTGCGGGAGCAGGCCCGGAATATGCAGGTACTGATGGACGGCTCCGCTGCGATCATGGCCATCCGGGACCACAGTCAGGAATGGAATGTCCGGGAGGATCAGATTGCCGTATGCGGTTTTTCCGCCGGCGGCCACGCTGCCGCCAGTGTGGGCATTTTGTGGAACCATCCCCGGCTGAAAGAAAAACTGGATACCCCCAACGGACGCAACCGTCCCGACGCCATGATCCTTGCCTACCCGGTGGTTACCGCCGGGAAGTTCGCCCACCAGGGTTCTTTGCTGTGGGTTTCCGGAGCACCAGAAGGCACAGAGGAAAATCAGTTCTGGGCCCTTGACCGCCACGTGGACAGCCACACGCCCCCTGCCTTTGTATGGCATACAGTGGAGGATACCAGCGTACCTGTGGAGAATACTCTGCTTCTGATCAATGCTCTGCAAAAACACAAAATTTCTTATGAGTGCCATTTATATCCCCATGGTGGGCACGGAATGTCTGTCTGCACAGTGGAGGTTGGATGCCCCCAGCCCCATGTCCGCACCTGGGTGGAGCTGTGCATGCAGTGGCTGGAAACGCTTTTTGCCTTTCCACAATAACAAAAACACCGAACGCTGTTTGTGAAATGCACCCTTCTGTTAGGCAGTATGAGATACGATCTAACAGTTGGGGTGCATTTTATCGTTTGAACGGCTTTCAAAAAGCCGCAGCGACAAAGTAAGGAAGCATGTCATTCCGAATGTTTATCCTCAAATCAGGCAATGTGCTCCGGCGCCCTGTCCTTTACCGTAGAAGATGCAGTTACTTCATGTCTGAGATTGGATAGGTACTCCGTAGAAGAAGTGACACAGCTGCGCTACCATCATGCTCTACCTGGAGTATACCATGAAAGATATTCAAACCCGGCTGGGACATAGTAATTGCGCATTTACTGCCAATACCTATGTCCATGCTTCCCATGAGGAGCACCAAAGAATGGCCGAAGCGCTGTCGGATAAGCTTCCGGAGCTGATGCCGAAAAGGTGAAACAATCCATTTAAGATTTTGTATCATCCAAGATAAAGCAGGTTAACGGTAGAAGCCAAGAAAACATTGGTTTGTACCGTTAATTTAAACTTTTTAATTAAGAAAGCGATAGCTTTCACATATTGCAACACACTTTTTAGGGAGAAACGGTATAGAATCTTTTTATGTTCGGATACTTTTCTCCTGCAAACTTGTATTTTTTGCATAATATGATATGATTTTTTATATTTAAAATATACTTTATCCTTAGAAAGGAACGGATTTGAATGCCGTATTACGCACATATCCGGGAAGACGGGCAACTGCAAACGGTAGAAGACCACCTGACAGGAACTGCGGAGCGCTGCCGGGAATTTGCATCTGCTTTCGGAGAAGGAAAACGTGGTTATCTGCTTGGCTACGCCCACGATATCGGAAAATATTCAAAAGAATTTCAGCGCCGCTTGCTGGGGGGCGCAAAGGTGGATCACGCCACAGCCGGCGCACGGGCCTGTGCAAAACAGGGTGAGTTTTTTGCCGGCTGCTGTGTTGCCGGTCATCATGGCGGACTGCCGGACTATGGCAATCCACGGATGGATGCTGCCGGTGCCCCAACTTTTGTGGGACGTATCAGAAAAGGGGATCAAGGCACGCTTCCAGAGTGCCTGTGGTCAGGGACATTACCCCAGGCCGGCCCCATGCCTTCTTTTCAGGATCCCTTTTCTCTGGCATTGTGGACCCGGATGCTCTATTCCTGTCTGGTGGATGCCGACTATCTGGATACAGAAGCCTTTTTCACAGGAGATATTTCTTCCCGGGACGGCTATGACGAGCTCCCGGTTCTGCTGGAGAAATTGACACAATTCATTCAGCCCTGGTTTCCCGGTAATTCAGATCTAAACCGCAGTCGCTGCGAAATTCTGCGGCAGTGTCTTACCTCTGCCACCCAACCCCGGGGAATCTACACGCTGACCGTTCCCACCGGAGGGGGGAAAACGGTATCCTCCCTTGCTTTTGCCTTGAAACACGCCGTAGCACACGGGCTTCGCCGGGTGATCTACGTCATTCCCTATACTTCCATTATTGAACAAAACGCAGAGGTTTTCCGAAACATTCTGGGTAAGCAAAATGTAGTGGAGCACCACTGCGCCATGCAGGCCGACGCAGATCGGGAAACCGATCTTGACAATCGGTTTCAGCGCCTGGCATCAGAAAACTGGGATGCCCCTGTAATTGTCACAACAGCAGTGCAATTTTTTGAATCCCTCTATTCCAACCGTCCATCTCAGTGTCGAAAGCTGCACAATGTTGCCAACAGCGTCATTATCTTTGACGAAGCCCAGATGCTTCCAGCCAGTCATTTATCCCCTTGCATAGGGGCGATTTCCAATCTGACATCCCATTTTCACTCCACCGTAGTGTTATGTACCGCCACACAGCCAGTGCTTTCTGACCTGGTACACAGCTTTTGTCCAGAGCTTCGCATTCAGGAAATCTGCCCACAAACAGAGCAGCTTTATAAACAGTTCCAAAGAGTCACCTACCGGCAGGGCGGAAAACTCTCCCATTCTGCCTTAGCCGCACAAATGATTTCTCACAATCAGGTACTATGTATCGTGAACACCCGAAAAACAGCCCAGGCAATCTGGGAATTGCTGCCGGAGGACGGGCGTTTCCATCTGTCAACCCTGATGTATCCTGCTCATCGGAAGGCTGTTTTGGATACCATCCGGAAAAGACTGAAAGAAAACCTTCCTTGCCGGGTGGTATCCACATCCCTCATTGAGGCAGGCGTAGACGTAGACTTTCCTGCCGTTTTCCGGGAGATGGCTGGTCTGGATGCCATTGCACAGGCAGCCGGGCGGTGCAACCGGGAAGGAAAGCGCCCGGCCCAAGAAAGCATCGTAACCTACTTTGAGGGAGAGACACCTCCGCCAGTTTTGCAGAGAATTGCCATTCAAGCTGCCCGGGAAGCGCTGAAGGGCAATGCCGATCCATCCGATCCCAAGACCATGCAGCGCTATTTTTCCGCCTGGCGGGATCTGATTGGGGATCAGACAGATCAAACCAAGGCTGTAACCTATCTGCGCAGCGGCAAACAGGGATGCCTGTTCCCCTTTGCGCAAGTGGCACTGGACTTTCACTTGATCGGTCAGGCTATGAATACCGTGTATATTCCCCTGGAGGAAGGTGCATCTGCGTGCCGCGCCATAATGGAGGGAAAGGCAAGCCGGGAAGATTACCGCCGGGCCGGGCAATACAGCGTCAGCGTGTATCCCCGACACTTTCAGGCGTTGCTGGAAGCGGGGGATATTCTGCCCATCACCGAAGAAAGCGGCGTCCTGACCAATTTCAGTCT
>CALXFP010000086.1 GCA_944387615.1 uncultured Oscillospiraceae bacterium
TCCTTCATGGAAGTCAGCCGTGACTGCCAGGTGTACGACACCGGCATGGTCACCGTTATCGAGTGCATGGGCCGTCATGCTGGCTGGCTGACCGCCGCTGCTGCTCTGGCCAATGTCAAGGGCGACGGCCCCGATCTGGTTTACCTGCCCGAGGTGGACTTCAACATGGATCAGTTCATCGCTGACGTAAAGCGTGTCTATGCTGAGAAGAAGAACTGCCTGGTGGCTGTGTCCGAGGGCATCCACTACGCTGACGGCACCTTCGTTTCCGAGGCAAAGACCTCCGGCACCGACGGCTTCGGCCACGCTCAGCTGGGCGGTCTGGCCGCTCGTCTGACCGACATCATCAAGACCGAGCTGGGCGGTGTGAAGGTTCGTCCCATCGAGCTGAGCCTGCTGCAGCGCTGCGCTGCTCACTGCGCTTCCGGCACCGACATTGCCGAGTCCTTCATGTCCGGTAAGGTCGCAGTTGAGTCCGCTGTTGCCGGTATGACCGACAAGATGGTTGGCTTCAAGTGCACCCGTGACGAAAACGGCTACAAGTGCGAGCCCGAACTGTTCGACCTGAGCCTGGTTGCCAACACCGAGAAGAAGGTTCCCCTGGAGTGGATCAACGAGGCCGGCAACGGCGTCAACCAGGGCTTCATCGACTACTGCCTGCCCCTGATTCAGGGCGAGAGCGGCATGGTCAAGGAAGACGGCCTGCCCCGGTTTGTCCACCTGAAGCGCGTGTTCGCCAAGTAAGAAAGTTAAGATCTGCGTTGCGCCTGTCCTTTTGGACAGGCGCAATTTTTTATATAATCTGCAAAATGTCCGCCTGATATAGGCGGATGTTTTTGATAGAAAAGCACTTTTTCTGCCCTGGCATGTTGACAAGGGCAATTTCGGGAATTATACTATACTTCATCTCAGGGGGAAACCCTTCTTTTTTGGGAGGAAATCGCATAATGGTTATCAAATGGGACGTGACGATCCCCAAGCTGTCCGGGGAACAGTCCCGCCGGGTGTTTATTTACCTGCCGGACTCGTATGACTTTGAGCCGGAGCGGCGGTATCCCGTAATGTATATGTTTGACGGGCATAATGTATTTTTTGACGAAGATGCCACCTTCGGAAAATCCTGGGGCATGAATCGATATTTGCAGGAAAGCGGGAAACAGCTCATTGTGGTGGGAGTGGAATGCAACCACCAGGGCAACCGCCGGCTGGTGGAATATTCGCCCCTTACCTACACCAACTCCGAACACGGCACCATCAAAGGCAAGGGCAATGTAATGATGAACTGGATGGTCAAGGAACTCAAACCTGCCATTGACCAGCAGTTTCGCACCCTTCCGGATCGGAAAAATACCATTCTGGCAGGCTCCTCCATGGGCGGCCTGATGGCACTGTACGGGGTGTGCGCCTACAACCATGTTTTTCAGCGGGGCGCCTGCCTGTCCCCAAGTTTGTGGGTGGCGCCTGGAAAGGTGCTGGAAATGGTGGCCCGGGCCCACATCCGCCGGGATACCACACTGTATATGGACTACGGCGAGCTGGAAATGTTCAACCACGCGGCAACTCAGGAATCCATGATTTCCACGGCCCACCTGCTGCTGACCAAGCGGGTGAATCTGGCACTGCGGATTGTTCCGGGAGGCAGTCACTGCGAAGCTTCCTGGGAACAGCAGATTCCGGTGTTTATGGAATGCCTGGGATTATAAGAAGGAAAAACACATTCAGGAGAGGATCACATGGAAATTCGGTACGAAAAACATTGGAGCGGCTATCTGAACCGGGAAATGGAGTTCAAGGTTTACGGTCACGGCGGAAAACCGGTGCTGTTCATTCCCTGCCAGGCGGGGCGGTTCTGGGACTTTGAAAGCTTTCATATGGTAGATTATTGGGCACCCTGGATTGAAGAGGGGAAGTGCATGGTATTCGCCATCGATACCATTGACAACGAGGCCTGGGCTGCCATTGGTGCGGACAACCGCTGGCGCATTGAAAATCACGAAAAATGGTACCACTATGTGGTAGATGAAATGGTTCCCACCATCCGCCATCTGGCGGGAATGGCAAATGGGTGCGACCAGGGAATCCTCACCTTCGGCTGCTCCATGGGTGCCATGCATGCGGCGAACCTGTACTATCGCCGGCCGGATCTGTTTGACAGCTGCTTTGCCATTTCCGGGTTGTATGACAACAAGGAATTTTTCGGCGATTACTGCGACGAGCTGGTTTATGCCAACTGTCCTTGCCTGTATCTGCAGAATATGCCCGATGACCACTATTATAAGGAAATCTATAACAGCCAGAAGAGCCTGATTGTCTGCGGTCAGGGAGCCTGGGAAGAGCCCCTGCTGGAATCCACCCGCTGGCTGGACACGGTATGCTGCCAGAAGGGGATTCATACCCGATTTGAATACTGGGGCTATGATGTGAACCATGACTGGCCCTGGTGGTATAAGATGGTGCAGACCTATCTGCCCTGGTTCTTGGGATAACCGGGGACTTTTGGAACAGAAAAGAGAGAAAAGGAGCAATCTACTATGAAAAACTTCGTATTTATCTCCCCCAATTTCCCTATGACATACTGGAAATTCTGCCGGGAACTGAAAAACAACGGCATGCGGGTCCTGGGCATCGGCGACTGCCCGTATGATGGCCTTTTGCAGGAGCTGAAGGACTCCCTGCACGAATACTACAAGGTAAGCAGCCTGGAAAATAACGACGAGGTATTCAAGGCGGTGGCCTTCTTTACCTTCAAGTATGGCAAAATCGACTGGCTGGAATCCAACAATGAATACTGGCTCATGCGGGATGCCTGGCTGCGGACGGAGTTCAATATTACAACTGGTCCCAAGCTTGACGAGATGGACAAAATCAAGTTCAAGTCCGTGATGAAGCAGTACTATGCCAAAGCGGGGATTCCCACGGCTCGCTACCATCTGGTGGAAGGTCTGGACGATTGCCTGGAGTTTGCCCACAGCGTGGGCTATCCGGTGGTGGTAAAGCCGGACAATGGTGTGGGCGCCAACAATACATACAAGCTGACCTGTGATGACGATGTGCGGTGGTTCCTCAGCACCAAAGACAGCAACGTATATATTATGGAAGAATATGTCAATGGCTATGTCCAGACCTACGATGGCATTGTGGACTCTCAGGGCAATGTGCTCTTTGAATCCGGCAACGTCACCCCCTGGTCGCTGATGGATATCGTCAACAGCGGCGGAGATTCCATCTACTATCTGGTCAAGGAACTGCCGGAGAAAATCCGGGATGCGGGCCTGCGGACCATTGCTGCCTTTGGCGTCAAGAGCCGGTTTATCCACCTGGAATTTTTCGTACTGAACGAAGACCAGGAAGGCCTGGGCAAGAAAGGCGATGTGCTGGGCCTGGAGGTGAATATGCGTCCTGCCGGCGGCTATACCCCGGAAATGTACAACTATTCCCAGGAAACCGATGTCTACAAAATCTGGGCGGATATGGTGGCCTTCGACCGGGACACCAAGGGTACCGGCAATCATCATTACTGTGCTTTCTACGGACGTCGGGATGGACGGAGCTACCAGCTGGATGATTACGAAGTGATGATGAAGTACGGTCAGAAGATGGTCATGTGGGGACGGATTCCCGATGCCCTCTCCGGCGCCATGGCAAACCAGATGTACGTTGCCAACTTCGACACGGAAGAGGAAATGTTCGCCTTCTACGACGATCTGGCGGCCACTTATTAAGAAATACAGAAAACCCGCAGAGCATTGCTCTGCGGGTTTTGTTATAGATGAAATTGGTGCAGTCCTTCATGGTGCAGCAGCCACAGTTTTCGCTCCAATCCGCCGCCGTAACCGGTGAGACTGCCATTGGCGCCAACTACCCGGTGACAGGGAATCAGGATGCTGATGGGGTTGCGGCCAATGGCGCCGCCGGCGGCCTGGGCAGACATTCTGGCTTTGCCCAGACGATGGGCCGCTTCTGCGGCGACTTCGCCGTAGGTGCAGGCAGTGCCGTAGGGGATGGTCAGAAGAATGTCCCAGATGCATTTTTGAAATACTGTGCCTTCCGGAGCCAGGGGGAGGGAAATGGTTGGATTCTTACCCTGAAAGTAATCATCCAGCCAGGCGGCGGCTTCTTTCAGCAGGGGATGGGCAGCAGTCTGCACCGGAAGCGGTCGGTCCATCCAGATGCCGGTGAGGGCGTCTTCTGTGCAGGAAAGCAGCAGCTTCCCCAGGGGAGAATCGTATTGCGCAAAGTACATGAAAAATCCCTCCGGTCTTTGTTCAATACTGCCAGAACCCAGCGGAAATATCCGGGGAAAAGGGAGTAGATGGGGAATTTGGCGCATCTGTCAAAAAAGGCACAAAAAAACGAGGCGCAAGCCCCGGAATTGTGGAAAATATTCATTGACAAATGCAACCTGTAATGATAAAATGATAGTCCATACTGTGGTATTATGCCCAGCTGCGACTATCCCATCCAACACCGTCATTTTACCACAGGAACAGGGTTGTGTCAAGTATCAAGTTTGATAAATATGACAACGAACCCTGGCGTATCGTAAGTAACACACATTCGGAAGAAAGGCTGTGATGATCCATATGGCAATGGTCAAGGACGTAATGTTCGGCAAGACCATGCGTAAATCCTACGCAAAGTATGAAGAAATCCTGGAAATTCCCAACATGCTGAAGATCCAGAAGGACTCCTACCAGTGGTTCCTGGAGACAGGCCTGCGGGAGGTGTTCCGGGATGTGGGCACAATTTCGGATTTCTCCGGCAAGCTGGAGCTGAGCTTCCTGGATTACACCATGGAAGACAAGCCCAAGTACACCATCGAGGAATGCAAAGAGCGCGATGCCACCTTCGCCAAGCCCATTAAGGTTCGGGTTCGCCTGCGCAACACCGAAACCGGCGAAATCAAAGAGCAGGAAATCTTTATGGGCGATTTCCCTGTGATGACCAACGGCGGCACGTTTGTGATCAACGGCGCCGAACGTGTTATCATTTCCCAGATTGTCCGCAGCCCCGGCATGTACTACGGCCACGAGGTGGACAAGGCTGACCAGCACACCTACACCGCTACGGTGATTCCTTACCGGGGCGCCTGGCTGGAGTACGAAACCGACAACTCCAATGTATTCTGGGTTCGTATCGATAAGAACCGGAAGCTGCCCATCACCTGCCTGATCCGAGCTCTGGGCGTTCAGACCGACGAGCAGATCAAGGCATTGTTCGGCGAGGACGAGCGGATTCTGGCTACCCTGGAAAAGGATGCCTGCAAAACCCGGGAAGAGTCCCTGCTGGAAATCTACCGCCGTCTGCGCCCCGGTGAGCCTCCCACGGTGGAGACTGCCACTGCCCATCTGGAGGGCCTGCTGTTCGATGCCCACCGCTACGATGTGAGCAGAGTCGGCCGGTATAAGTTCAACAAGAAGATGGATATCTGGAGCCGGCTGTCCGGTCAGGAAGCTGCCGAGCCCATTGCCGATCCCATGACCGGTGAAATCCTGGTCATGCCCGGCGAGTTCATCTCCCGTACCAAGGCCCACGAGCTGAGCGCCAAGGGCGTCAGTGAAGCCGTGGTCAAGGTTGGTGACAGCACCGTCAAGGTCTTCTCCAACAACATGGTGGATATGGCAGGCTTTGTGGACTTCGATCCTGCTGAGTATGGCATCAACGAGAAGGTTTACTTCCCGGTGCTGAAGGAAATGCTGGAAACCGTTCCTGCCGACGGCTGGAAGGATGCCATTGCCGAGCGGATCAATGACCTGATCCCCAACCACATCATTGTCGATGACATCATGGCTTCCATCAACTACCTCAACTGCGTGGCCATGGGCATCGGTACTCCCGACGATATCGACCACCTGGGCAACCGTCGTCTGCGCTGCGTGGGCGAACTGCTGCAGAACCAGTTCCGGATTGGCTTCAGCCGTCTGGATCGGGTGATCCGGGAGCGTATGACGGTTCAGGATATGGACGCTGTCACCCCCCAGAGCCTGATTAACATCCGGCCTGTTACTGCTGTTATCAAGGAATTCTTCGGTTCCAGCCCCTTGTCTCAGTTCATGGACCAGAATAACCCTCTGGCCGAGCTGACCCACAAGCGCCGTCTGTCCGCTCTGGGTCCCGGCGGTCTGAGCCGTGACCGGGCTTCCTTCGATGTCCGAGACATTCACTACACCCACTACGGTCGTATGTGCCCCATTGAGACCCCTGAAGGTCCCAACATCGGCCTGATCACCTATCTGGCAACCTTTGCCAAGATCAACGAGTACGGCTTTATCGAGGCTCCCTACCGCAAGGTTGACAAGGCTAC
>CALXFP010000087.1 GCA_944387615.1 uncultured Oscillospiraceae bacterium
ATGTGCTGCCACAGCGCCCGGTAGCCCCGGCGGCCCTGCTGCAGTTCAAAGGTGGCGGTGTGGGCGGCTTCAGCGAAGGCTTCATCTTCCTTCTTCCGGGCAGAGGCGGCGGGGTAAATTTCCTCCAGCTCGGAAATGGTGAAGGGAGCCTGGGCGGGGTATTCACCGGTGAAGTCCGGGTCAAAGTAAGGAAGATCCGGCTGCCGCCGCTTCAGCTCCGCAATAATCAGACCCATCTGCAGACCCCAGTCGCCCAGGTGAATGTCACCGATGGCGTTGTAGCCGAAGAATTTGTACAGCCGCTTCAGGCTCTCGCCGATGATGGCAGAGCGCAGGTGGCCGATGTGCAGAGGCTTGGCAACGTTGGGGCCTCCGTAGTCCACCACAACGGTCTTGCCGGTGCCGGGCTTGGCAATGCCGAAGCCTTCGGCGGTGCGCATCTGCTCCAAGTAGCTTTGCAGAAACAGACCGCTGAGTTTCAGATTGATGAACCCGGGCATCACTGCCTCCACCAGGTCGTAGTCCTTGGCGTCCAGCTGCTCGGCCACAGCCTTGGCAATCTGAATGGGGGCGCACTTGTACTGCTTGGCAGCGGCCAGGGCGCCGTTGCACTGATATTCACACAGGTCGGGACGGTTGGAAACCGTCACCCGGCCGAAGGCGGAATCGTAGCCTGCATCGGAAAAGGCCTTCTGCATTTTTCCGGTGATAATATCCAGAATTCTTTCCATATTCGCAAACCTTTCGGATTATTTGTTTTTCTGCTCAGCCAGATAGTTCAGGTAATCGTCGTAAGTGCCGTAGCGGTCTACAATGGTGCCGTCGGGCTGGAAGGCGATGACACGGTTACACACGGAGGTCAGCATTTCGTGGTCGTGGGATGCCAGCAGCACCACGCCGGGGAAGGCTTCCAGACCCTTGTTCACGGCCTGAATGGATTCCATATCCAGGTGGTTGGTGGGCTGGTCCAGCAGTACCACGTTGGCGCCGGAGAGCATCATTTTGGATAGCATGCAGCGTACCTTTTCGCCGCCGGAGAGAACATCCACGCTCTTGAACACATCCTCGCCGGAGAACAGCATCCGGCCCAGGAAGCCCCGGAGGTAGACATCGTCTTTCTTGGCAGAATACTGCCGCAGCCAGTCCACCAGCTCCATTTTGTTGCCTTCAAAGTAGGGGGTATTGTCCTTGGGCAGGTAGCTGCGGTTGGTGGATACGCCCCACTTGATGCTGCCTTCGTCCGGCTCCAGTTCGCCCATGAGGATCTGGAACAATGCCGTCTGGGCCAGCTCGTTTTCACCAACGAAGGCAATCTTGTCGGTGCGGTTGACGGAGAAGTAAACCTTGTCCAGCAGCTTCACGCCGTCCACGGTGACGGATACGTCTTTAACGGTGAGCACATCCTTGCCCAGTTCCCGCTCGGGCTGGAAGCCGACGAAGGGATAGCGCCGGGTGGAGCAGGGCATTTCTTCCACGGTCAGCTTGTCCAGGAGCTTGCGGCGGGCGGTAGCCTGCTTGGCCTTGGCTTTGTTGGCGGAGAAGCGCTGGATGAACAGCTGCAGTTCTTCGATCTTTTCCTGGTTGCGCTTGTTCTTGTTGCGGATCATGGCCTGAACCATCTGGGAAGACTCGTACCAGAAGTCGTAGTTACCAACGTACATCTTGATCTTGCCGTAGTCAATATCCACGGTGTGGGTGCAGACGGTATTCAGGAAGTGACGGTCGTGGGACACGGCGATGACCATGCCGGGGAAGTCCAGCAGGAAATCTTCCAGCCAGTTGATGGCTTCGATGTCCAGGTTGTTGGTAGGCTCGTCCAGCATAACAATGTCGGGGTTGCCGAACAGTGCCTGGGCAAGCAGTACCTTCACCTTCAGACGGGGGTCGGTGGAGCCCATCAGGTCGTAGTGCAGCTCGGTGCCGATGCCCAGACCCTGCAGCAGACGGGAAGCGTCGGATTCTGCCTCCCAGCCGCCCAGTTCGGCAAATTCCGCTTCCAGGTCGGCGGCCCGCAGACCATCCTCGTCGGAGAAGTCGGGCTTTTCATAGATGGCGTCCTTTTCCTTCATCACTTCGTACAGGTGCTGATTGCCCATGATGACGGTGTCCAGAATGGTGTATTCGTCGTAGGCGTTCTGGTTCTGCTTGAGAACGGAAACCCGTTTGTCCGGGTCAATGGCGATGCTGCCGGTGGTGGAGTCCAGATCTCCGGTGAGAATCCGCAGGAAGGTGGACTTGCCAGCACCGTTGGCGCCGATGATGCCGTAGCAGTTGCCGGGCAGGAACTGCAGATCCACATGCTGGAACAGCCACTGACCGCCAAACTGCATACCGAGGTTGCTAACTGTAATCATGTCGTACTCCTTGTTTTCTGTTCATTGTGTTTCAAAACTTCGATTCATGCAGGCCTATTCCCTGCATATGCATACCAATACAGTCTAATCCTACCATAAAATTATGAATAAAGAAAGAACTTTTTTCCAAAGTGCTTGCTTTTTTTACTGGATGCGCTATAATATTAGCACTCAGACACCTAGAGTGCTAATTCAAACGAGGACGTGAATGATATTTATGGAAAAGCAGCAATTCAAAGCAGAATCCCAGCGTCTGCTGGATCTGATGATTAACTCTATCTATACCCACCGGGAGATCTTCCTCCGGGAAATCCTGTCCAACGCTTCCGATGCCATCGACAAGCTGGCCTACACAGCTCTGACCGATGATAAGGTGGGCATCAACCGGGATGAGTTTGCCATTACCATCACCCGGGACACCGAGAATGGTACCCTGACGGTTTCCGACAACGGCATTGGTATGTCCAAGGAAGAACTGGAAGAGAACCTGGGCACCATCGCCAAGTCCGGCTCCCTGGGCTTCAAGCAGGCTATGGAGAAGAACGAGGACATTGACATCATCGGCCAGTTTGGCGTGGGCTTCTACTCTGCCTTCATGGTGGCATCTTCCATCACCGTGATTACCAAGAAGTACGGCGAAGATACCGCCTGGAAGTGGGTTTCCGACGGCGCCGACGGCTACACCATCGAGCCTGCCCAGAAGGATGCCCCCGGTACCGACATTATCATGACCCTGAAGGCCGATACCGAAGAAGAAAAATATTCCCAGTATCTGGAAGAGTATGAAATCCGCTCTTTGGTTCGCAAATACTCCGACTATATCCGCTACCCCATCCGCATGGAGGTGACCAAGTCCCGTCCCGTGGAGAAGGCGGAAGGAGAAGAAAGCGAAGACAAGGCTCCGGAATATGAATCCTACACCGAAATGGAGACCCTGAACTCCATGGTGCCCATCTGGCAGCGGGCAAAGAAGGACGTGTCCGATGAAGAATACGAAAGCTTCTATCGGGAGAAGTTCTTCGACTACACCAAGCCCCTGCGGGTGATCCACTCCAGCGCCGAAGGCAGCGTGTCCTTCAAGGCTCTGCTGTATATCCCCGGCAAGGCACCTTACGATTTCTACACCAAGGACTTCAAGCGGGGATTGCAGCTGTATTCTTCCGGTGTGATGATTATGGAAAACTGTGAAGACCTGCTGCCGGAGCATTTCCGCTTCGTCCGGGGCGTGGTGGACAGCCAGGATCTAAGCCTGAACATCAGCCGGGAAATGCTGCAGCATAACCGCCAGCTGACCATCATTGCCCGCAACATTGAAAAGAAGATCAAGTCCGAACTGAAGTTCATGCTGGACAATGATCGGGAAAATTATGAGAAGTTCTACGCCGCCTTTGGCCGCCAGCTGAAGTACGGCACCGTGTCCGACTACGGCGCCCACAAGGATGCCTGCCAGGATCTGCTGCTGTTCTACTCCCACAAGCAGGGCAAGCTGATTACCCTGAAGGAGTATGTGGACGCCATGGCAGAGGGCCAGGAGAAGATTTACTTCGTACCCGGTGAAAACAAGGAACGCCTTGCCAAGCTTCCTCAGGTGGAGACCCTGGACAAGAAGGGCTATGACGTACTGCTGTTTACCGAGGATGTGGACGAGTTCATCCCCCAGACTCTGGTGAGCTATCAGGAAAAGTCTTTCTGCAACGCGTCCAGCGAAGATCTGGGCCTGCAGACCGAGGAAGAGAAGAAACAGGCTCAGGAAAAAGCAGAGGAAATGAAGGGCCTGCTGACCTTCGTCAAGGAATCCCTGGGCGAGCAGGTGAAGGAAGTCCGGCTGTCTTCCAACCTGGGCAGCTTCCCGGTGTGCATGGTTCCCGATGCCGGTATGAGCTTCGAGATGGAAAAGTATATGAAGCGGGTGAATCCCGAGTTCGCCTTCCCGGTGGGCCGGATTCTGGAGCTGAACGCCGACCACGATGCGGTGAAAGCCATGCAGAAGGCCATGACGGAAGACCCCATCAAGGCCAAGGACTATGCCCAGCTTCTGATGTACCAGGCCCAGCTGATGGCAGAACTTCCTCTGGAAGATCCCGCTGCCTACACCGAGCTGGTGTGCAAACTGATGAAATAACCAAACAATCCCCGGGGAAAGTCGTTGCGTTTCCCCGGGGATTATGCTATACTGTCCTCAGATTTAGATAAGGGAGGCGACCTTATGAATTACTACTTTGCGGAGGAACTGATGGAAGTAATCGCGTCGGCTTTGCTGTCGACCGTGCCGTCCATGTTATTTGGCATTGTCAGCTATGTGCTGACGGCGCTGGCGCTGTACACCATTGCCAAGCGCCGGGGAATCCACAATCCCTGGCTGGCCTGGATACCGGTGCTGAACTGCTGGCTGATCGGCTCCATTTCTGACCAGTATCAGTATGTGGTGCGGGGCAGAAACTGCTCCAAACGCAAGTATCTGCTGGTTCTGAATCTGATTACCACGGTGCTGAGCATTGTATTGCTGGTGCAGGTCATCAACATGGTAGTGAGCCTGATTGCTGCCGCCGGCAGAGGAAATCAGCAGGGATTGCTCAGCAGTTTCCTGGGGTATGCCATGGGGATTGAAGGTGGTGCTCTGCTCCTGCTGGGAATCGCCATTGCCTACGCTGTGATTTACTTCATCGCATTGTATGACATTTATAAATCCATGGACCCGGCCAACTGTGTGCTGTTCTTGGTGCTGAGCATTCTGTTCGGCGTGACCCGCCCCTTCTTCCTGTTCTTCAATCGGAATAAGGAACTGGGTATGCCCCCCAGAAAACAGAACCCCGGATTTGCTCCGGAGCAAACGCCGCCACCCCAGGAACTCTGGGAACAGGATCACAAAGATTATCTGTAAGAAATCAAATACCGGCGCAGCTGAGTAAGCTGCGCCGGTGCTTTTTGTGTTACAGGGAGGAGTAGCCGAAGCTGTTGACCAGGGCGTCTACTTTGACACCGGCCTTGCAGTAGGGGCAGTCGTGGTAGTCGTAGCTTTCGTAATCCGGCAGATCCTCGATGGAGTATACCGAACGGACAGGATAGCCTGCCACTTCGTCCACGGCCCGGTAAATGGCGGCAACGCCAGCCACACGGCCGCCGTAGTAGTCGATGGCTTCAATGGAGCGCTTGGCGGTGAAGCCGGTGGTGACGGAAGCCATCAGCACCAGGACATGCTTGCCCCGGATCATGGGCTGGATGTTCTCCCGGAAGATAATCTGGGAATTGGCGTTGTATTCCGGTTCCACAACGTAGATGGTCTGGTGGGCGTTGATGGTGAGAAAACCGCTCTTGGTCAGCTCATCGGCGATGCAGGTACCCAGAACCGCGGTGCCGTCCAGACAAAGGATGGTATCCACGGGAGTGTCGTTGATGAAGTGAGACACCAGCTGGTAGGCGCTGTCCCGGGCTTCACTCAGACGGGTCTTCTGGTAAGTGATGTCGATGTAGTAATTGATATGGGAGTGATTGGTGACAAAGTGTCCCTTGGCGATGCGCAGGGGAGCGTTGCCGCGGCGTACAGGCAGTTTCATGAGCTGAATCATAGGGTTTTCCTCCATTTCTAGTCAAGTATGGAAAAAACAAAGCGTTTTTCCGCCCGGCAGAAGCGTTTTCGCCGGACGCCTGAAAAACGCTTTTTTTCATTATATCCCGGATAATAAAAAAAGACAAGGAAAACCCAGGGCTTCCCTTGCCAAAAATCATCGGATAAACTTGGTTATATTGCGCAAACGCAGGGCCTTTTCCTGGCGCAGAAACTGATGGGCAATGACCTTGCAGATTTTTCCGGAACGGATCATCCAGTGCACTTTCCCGAAACTGGCCCACATCACATCGTCGGTCTCGCCGGGAAGCAGAACAATGTCCTTTAACGGGACGGTTTTTTGGATGCAGTAGTG
>CALXFP010000088.1 GCA_944387615.1 uncultured Oscillospiraceae bacterium
GCTTGCTTTTTTAACAATTCAAGAGTAGAATGAAAAAGAACGTTTTAGGTGCTTGTGTGAAAACGAGGTGACACTCTCATGAAAAAAGTAGTGTATTCCGGAATTGACAATCTTCCCCGGGGAAAAGCCTCCGACCATCTGACCCAGGGCTGCCTGGTGCTGGAAGGCGGCGCCTTTCGGGGGGTCTATACCTCCGGCGTGTTGGATGCGCTGATGGAAGCGGATATCAACATTGCCTGTACCATCGGTGTTTCTGCCGGAGCCATGAATGGCATGAACTATACCGCCGGTCAGATCGGCCGCTCCGGGCGCATCAACCTGACCTACCGGCATGACCCCCGGTATGTGGGATTGAAGGCCATTCAGGCCAACCGGGGTATTATCGGCTTTGACTTCCTGATGGATGGGGTGGAAACCTGGGAGCCTTTCGACTGGGATGCCTTTAACCGGCCCGAGCGGCGGTTTGTGGCGGTGGCTACCAACTGCCTGACCGGCCAGACGGAATATTTTGAAAAGGGAACCGGCGTGGATATCCGCAAGGCGGTGCAGGCTTCGGCCTCCATGCCCTATGTGTCCGAACCGGTGGACGTGGACGGTATCCCCTGTTTGGATGGAGGCTGCTCGGTGAAGATTCCCCTGCGCTGGGCCATGGATCAGGGATTTGAAAAAATCGTGGTGGTGCGCACCCGGCCCAGCGGATTCCGCAGCAAGGTGAAGGAGCGTTCAAAGCACCTGGCCCAGCGGGTTTACCGGGGATATCCAGCCTTTGCCGAAGTCCTGGGCGGTACGGCCCAGCGGTATAACCAACTGTGCGGAGAGCTGGAACTGCTGCGCCGCTCCGGCAGAGTGTTTGTCATCAGCCCCTCTTCTCACTTTACCGTATCCCGGTTGGAAAAGGATATGGAAAAACTGGGAGCCTTCTATTACCTGGGCTACAACGATGGGAAGAGTCAGCTGGATGCCTTGAAGGCTTACCTGGAAGCCTGAGAAAAAACAGAGCCGCAGAATCTACCCGATTCTGCGGTTTTTATAACGGTTGCGCGTTATAGTTTTGATGCTACAATGAAAAATAAAAAGAAACGAGGAAAACCTATGGAAAAACCCTGGATTGTGGTGCGGGGTGCGGGAGATTTGGCCACCGGCGTGATTGTCCGGCTGGTGCGCTGCGGCTTCCGGGTCTGCGCCCTGGAATGCGGCAACCCTTCCGCCATCCGCCGGAAAGCGGCTTTCTGCGAAGCGGTCTGGCAGGGAAGCGTGGAAGTGGAAGGCTTGACCTGTGTGAGGATTGCCAGGCATGAGGAAGCGGAACCCATCTGGCAGCAGGGGAAGATTCCCCTGCTGGTGGACGAAACCGGAGCAGCAATTTCTGCTTTGCAGGCTGCCGCTGTGGTGGACGCCATCATCGCCAAGAAAAACCTGGGAACCAATCGGGAAATGGCCCCCATCACCGTGGGCCTTGGCCCCGGATTTACCGCTGGGGAGGATGTGGACGCAGTGGTGGAAACCATGCGGGGCCATCATCTGGGACGGGTGATTCTGGAAGGCAGCGCCATTGCCAATACCGGCATCCCGGGAAACATCGGCGGATTCACTTCCCAGCGGGTTATCCACGCTCCGGACAGCGGAACGATGACCTTCGTTGCGGATGAAGCAGGGAAGACCATTGATATCGGGGCCGTAGTGAAGGAAGGCCAGATCATTGCCCGGGTGGGGCAAACCCCGGTCTACGCAACTCTCACCGGTGTCCTCCGGGGCCTGATCCGGGAAGGATACCCGGTCACCAAAGGACTGAAAATTGCGGACATCGACCCCCGGCTGGGACAGGCGGCCTTCTGCGACACGGTATCGGACAAGGCCCGCAGCATTGGCGGCGGCGTGGTGGAAGCCCTGCTGTTCCTGGCAGAGAAGAAGCAGATTCAGCTGCTGTGAAGGTGTCCCAGAACCCAGGGGGCCAGGAAGAAAGCGTCCTCTTTCAGACTGCCAATCCGGCAGGATAGTCCTTCCTGCTGGAGCTGCTGGGCAACCTCCCGGGCGGCGGCAAGCTGCGCAGCCCCTTCCGCCTGATTGAACAGCACCAGGCAATTCTCCGGCGGCAGGCCGGAAACTTGCAGAGCCTCTCGGGCGCAGAAAAGCAGCACTTCGGCGGATACCGAAGTTTCTTCCGTCCACGCTGGACACAGCTGCCAGCGATGCACCGCCTGGGAAACCGGCTGCCCCAGGGCGGACAGACCTAAAACAATCAGGCACAGATTGCACCCGGCAGGAATCACCGGTTCCCCTGTCCGGTGGAGTTTCAGCGGATGCTGCCGGGAACCGTCGGCTTCGCATAGCGTAATGTCGGCCCTGCTGCGGCCCAGGGAAAACAAATCCTCCGGCAATCCGGACAGCTTGCCTTCCTTGGCAGCCATTCCGGCGCAGACGATTCCGGGACGGGACAGTGCATCTTGCAGCTGCTCCGGATCTGGATTGACCAGCAGCTCCCGGGCTTCGGTGATGGGATAGATGTGGGTGGTGGTGGTAACGAACACCCGCTGGTGTTGACAGGCCTTTGCCAGAGTCAGCATGGCGGTGGTTTTGCCGCCGCTGCCGATGATGGCGATGCACGGTGACGGTTTCATGGCGCCTCCTGAAAGAAGAAATCCTTTTCTGTAGCATACTCGGATTCCATCCATAGGTCAAGGGGCTTTGTTTTTTCTGCCTGAGAAAAAAGGCGAAGGGAAAGAAATCTTGACCTTTTTCAAAGAAAGCGTTATGCTTATAGAAAAACAACGAATTGGGAGAAGGATATGGAACCATCCATTGTGTTTTGCCGGGGCGGCGGCTGTACCGCCAAACTGGGAGCGGGGGTTTTGAGCCATGTGCTGGAAAAACTGCCCAAGGGACCGCCGGACGAAAATCTGCTCATCGGCTACGACAGCCGGGATGATGCGGCGGTGTACAAACTAACCGATGACCTGGCGGTTGTCCAGACATTGGACTTTTTCCCGCCCATGGTGGATGACCCCTATCTTTTCGGGCAGATTGCGGCAGCCAATGCCCTCAGTGATATCTACGCCATGGGCGGCGAGGTGAAAACCGCGCTGAATATCGTCTGCTTCCCGGAAAAAATGGATCTGAACATTCTGGGTCGGATTCTCCAGGGGGGCAGCGAGAAGGTAATTGAAGCCGGGGGTATTCTGGCGGGGGGTCACTCCATTGCCGACGACAGCGTCAAATACGGCCTGTCCGTCACGGGAATCGTCCATCCGGAGAAAATCTACCCCAACAATGCCTGCCAGCCGGGGGATGCCCTGATTCTGACGAAGAGGCTGGGAGTAGGCATCATCTGTACCGCGGGTCGGGTGGCTCAGGCCAGCCCGGAAGCCATGGATGCTGCCATCGCCTCCATGACCACCTTGAACAAACAAGCATCCCAGATCTGCCGGGAATTTCCCGTCCACGCCTGTACCGATGTTACCGGCTTCGGCTTGATCGGACACCTTTTGGAAATGCTGGACGGACGGTATTCTGCCCGAATTCACGCAGACCGGGTGCCGGTTTTTTCCCAGGCGCTGGAATATGCCGACGAATTTCTGCTGACAGCAGCGGCCCAGCGCAACCGCAACCATGCAGGAAGCGCCGTCCGGTTTGAGAACGTTCCCTTTGCCATGGAAGAAGTGCTCTTTGATCCCCAAACTTCCGGCGGCCTGTTGATCGCCCTGCCCAAAGAAAGTGCCCCGGCCCTGGAAGCGAAGCTTCAAGCAGCCGGACTGCCTGCCGCCATTGTGGGAACCATTACTGAAAAATCCCAGGAAGCAATCCTGATAACCAAGTAAAAGAGAGGAAAGACTTATGATTCATGTCAATGCCATGGGGGATGCCTGCCCCATTCCGGTGGTCAAAACCAAAAATGCCATTGCCCAGCTGGGCGGCCCCGGCTCGGTGGAAACCTTAGTAGATAACGAAATCGCCGTACAAAACCTGACGAAAATGGCCAATCAAAAGGGCTATGCGGTGCGTTCTGAGAAGTTGGAACCGGGGAAATTCCGGGTGGTCATGACCGTAGGGGAACCGGTTGAAGAAGAAACAGCCGCCGGGGAAGAAGCTTGTCTGATTACGCCGGAAGGCAAGAAGAAAAACACGGTGGTGGTGCTCTCTGCTTCCACCATGGGAACGGGCAGTGACGAACTGGGTACGGCGCTGATGAAAGGCTTTGTCTATGCCCTGTGCCAGCAGGACACCCTGCCCAGCACAGTACTGCTCTACAACGGCGGCGCGGCGCTGTCCTGCGAAGGCTCCGCCAGCCTGGAAGATCTCAAGTCTCTGGAAGCCCAGGGAGTGGAGATTCTCACCTGCGGTACATGCCTGAATTACTACGGCCTGACGGAGAAGCTCCGGGTAGGCCAGGTCACCAACATGTACGCCATTGCCGAAAAGATGATGCAGGCAAGCTGCATCGTAAGACCCTGAGCAAGCCTATGAGACAGAAAAAACCGGCGCTGGTGATTACCTTTTCTTCCACCACCGCCGCAATTCGGATGGAAGCATTCTGCCTGGAAAATAACCTCCCCGGACGGATGATTCCCGTCCCTCGGGAGATTACCGCAGGATGCGGTCTTGCCTGGAAAGCGCCGACGGATGCTCAGGAGCAGCTGACCCAGAGCATGACCCAGGCCGGAATCCAATGGGAGGATCTGCAGATTCTGGAGCTTTGAAAATAGGGGAAAAACAATGATTTATCTGGACAATGCCGCCACAACCATACAAAAACCGCCCCAGGTCATTCAGGCGGTTGCCGAGGCTATGCAGACCCTGGGCAATGCCTCCCGGGGCGCCCACTCGGGAGCGCTGCAGGCAGACCGGGTGATTTGGAATGCCCGGTGCAAGGTTGCCGCACTTTTCGGGTTTTCCCACCCGGAGCGGGTGGTGTTTACCGCCAATGCCACCGAAGCGCTGAATATTGCCATCAACGGTCTGTTCCAGCCCGGAGACCACGGGATTTCCTCTGACTTAGAGCACAATTCCGTGCTGCGGCCGCTGTACCGTCTGGAAGATCAGGGGGTGATTTCCCTGGACTTCCTTCCCGCCGATGCCCTGGGCAATCCGGACTACAAGTGCCTGGAATCCCTGCTCCGGCCCAATACCCGGGCCATTGTCATGACTCATGCTTCCAATCTCACCGGCAATCTGGTGGACTTGGAGCGGGTGGGGAAATTCGCCAAAGCCCACGGCTTGCTTCTGGTGGCGGATGTGTCCCAGACGGCAGGAAGCATCCCGATTTTTATGGAGGAGTGGGGCATTGATGTCCTCTGCTTTACCGGGCATAAGGGGCTGATGGGGCCCCAAGGCACCGGAGGACTGTGCGTTGCTCCGGGGGTGGAGATGCGGCCCTGGAAGGTGGGCGGCTCTGGCTTTCATTCCTACAGCCGCACCCACCCGGAGGAATACCCCGCCCATCTGGAAGCGGGAACCCTGAACGGCCACGGCATTGCCGGATTGTCCGCCGCCCTGGATTTTTTGCAGGAGGTGGGAATTGACACCATTGGGGAAAAAGAAAACCGACTGCTGAGCCGTTTCCTGGAGGGAGTACGGAAAATTCCCGGTATCTGGTTGTACGGCGATTTTTCCCAGGCCCGGCGGTGTGCCATTGCGGCGCTGAATCTGATGGATGTGGATTCCGCCGCGGTGGCGGATGCGCTGATGACCGATTACGGCATTGCCGTTCGCTCCGGCGCCCACTGCGCCCCCAGAATGCACTGGGCCTTGGGAACGGAATCCCAAGGAGCCGTCCGGTTCAGCTTTTCCTGGTTTAACACCGAGCAGGACGTGGATGCTGCCATCCAGGCACTGGGGGAACTGGCCCGGGAATAACAGCAAAATGCCCGCAGACCTCCGTGCAGTAAGGTCTGCGGGCGTATTTTTCTGGTTAAACTTCAAATTGCAGCTGTGCTTCCGTTGCTGCGGCAGGGTCTTCTTCCACAGTGGCGAATTGGGTTTCCTGGAAGGTGATCTTGTCCTTGTTGGGATAGCGGCCCATGGACTTTCTGCGCACCAGTTCGGTGTGCAGGAGAACAGACCCCAGAGGGAATCCGTCCATCAAGGCTTTCAAGGTTAGAAAACCGCTGCGTCCCAGCTGCATCCGGTCCACCCGCACCGAGGCAAGAGGCGGGACAGTGTAGGCGCAGAAGGGAGAATCGTCAAAGCCCACAAT
>CALXFP010000089.1 GCA_944387615.1 uncultured Oscillospiraceae bacterium
CGTGGGGCAATCAAGGAAGAGGACTGCGCCGGTGTCCCCCTGGAATGGGGCTCCACCAAGGCGTTGGTGGAATGGACAAAGCGCATGGGCAATCCGGAAACTGAGTTGGACTGGCTGATGAGTTCCGGTTCCGCACGGCTGTGTGAGCATTATGGCATGCCCGAAGTCAGCATGTCGGTCAAGAAGCAAGAGATGCCGGCATATGACGCCCGTGGTATCCAGGGTATTGGCATTACCTATGCCACCTCCAACCGGGGCGGGTGCCATGTCCGGGGCTATATGATTTCTCCGGAAGTGCTGGGTCTGCCCACCCAGTTGGACCGTACCGTCACAGAGGATAAGGCGGTATGGGCAAAGACCTTCCAGGATCTGACCGCCGTGATTGACTCTATGGGCCACTGCCTGTTTACTTCCTTTGCAATGGGTGCGCCGGAGTACACCGATCTGCTCAATGCCGCCACCGGCACCCAGTGGACAGTGGAGCAGGTGCTGGAAATCGGCGACCGGATTTATAACATTGAGCGTATGTTCAACAAAGCTGCCGGTATGAAGCCGGAGGATGACCGTCTGCCCAAGCGTTTGCTGGAAAATCCCATTGCAAACGGGCCTTCCAAGGGCATGGTATCCAAGCTGTCCATCACCCTGCCGCAGTACTATGAGGCTCGTGGCTGGGTCAACGCTTTCCCCACCGACGAAACCCTGAAGAAACTGGGGCTTGACGAGTGCGTAGGTAAGTAAGTATCATAGCATTGGGGAGGGGCTTGTCCCCTCCCCAATTTTATTGGAGGGATACCCATGATCGAAGTGCGGTTATATGCGACCTTACGGGAGGGCCGGGGTAAAATTGTGATGTTGGAACCGGAGAAAGCCGCCAATGCCGGGGCCGTCCTCAGCCACTTGGGGATTCCGGCGGAAGATGTGGCAATCCTGCTCATCAATGGGTTCCACAGAAAGCCGGAGGATACCGTCAAAGATGGGGACGTTTTGGCACTGTTTCCGCCGGTAGGAGGTGGCTGATTTGGAAGAGCGTTATCAACGCAACATCCCTGCCCTGTCGGAAGAAGAATGCCACCTTCTCCGGAAGAAAACAGTGGCCGTAATCGGCTGCGGTGGTTTGGGTGGCTATGCATTGGAGATGCTGAGCCGAATCGGTGTGGGAACTATTCGCGCCGTGGACGGAGATGTGTTTGAACCTTCCAACTTGAATCGGCAGCTGCTATCCTCGCCGGGGCAGCTGGGTGTTTCAAAAGCTGAGGCTGCGGCAGAACGCATCCGGAACATCAACCCGGAAGTAACGGTCTGCGCAATTCCGGTATTTATGGACAAGCATAACTGCCGGGAACTGATCCACGGCTGTGATGTGGTAATGGATGCTCTGGATTCCATTGAATCCAGACGGATTCTGTCGGAAGCTTGCAATCAATTGGGCATCCCCTATATCTATGGTGCAATTCAGGGTTGGGTCGGGCAGGTATGTGTTATTTTGCCTGGGGATCGGACGATGAAACAGCTCTATCCTGAGGGCACAGTGATGAAAGACAACAGTGTATTAAGTTTCACACCGGCATTGTGTGCTTCTGTTCAAGTGGCCCAATGCATAAAGCTACTGACCGGCCGATTTACAGGAACAAAAGGCATCTTCTTTTTTGACCTTTTGAACCAGGAGTTTGAAACAATTCCTATGGATAATGATAACCAATAAAGAACGATCATCGGGTTATTAGGATACTTTTCATCCTTTCATAGCTGCTGGCAGCCGCTTTTACGGCTGCCAGCTTTTTCTATCAACAGCCGAAATAGAGAAGGAATATGCATATACTTCACGCCGCTATAGACAAAGATATGGTCAGTGCAGCGAAGAGAATCTGACTGTGACAGACTTTGACGGCAATCTGCTTGAGGGTCTTTATAAGCCGACTCAGGAAAGCACCCTCCACGGCAACCTTTATCGCCGATACCAGAACATCGGCGGCATTGTTCACACCCACAGCCCTTACGCTATCCTGGTGTCCCTCAATTTTAAGGAACTGGAACTGGTGACAATGCACGCAGCACTAAAACTGAAAAAACCAGTCAAGATCATCGACGTCACCACCCAAGCGGTAACCACCGAAGAACTGCCTAAGATTTTTGCCGTTATGGACCAAGACCCGTCTACAGCAGCATTTATTCTTCAGGGCCACGGTATTGTTGCCATGGCTTCCAATGCGGTCAAAGCCGGTCAGATTGCCGAATTGATTGAAGAAACTGCGCAGATTTTCTGGAATCAAAAGCTATTTCAGAAAAAGTAACTGGTAACGGAATTCAAAAGAAAGGAATTATTTCATCATGACTAACTATACAATCACCCCCATCAATACCGGCCTGGTAAATTCCAACAAGGCCACTTACCTCTATCATCACAGCGTACATAAGTTCTACGATGTGGAAGGCAATGTGCAGCTGCCTGTTGCAGTCTTTTTGGCACAGGGCGGCGGCAGAAACGTTCTTGTGGACACCGGTATGTCCAACACCGAAATTGCCGGAAAGTATCACCATCCCGGCTCCATCCAGCCCGAGGGGTTCGCCATTCACGAGCAGCTGAAAAAGCTGGGTGTCGATCCTAGCGAAATCACCGACATCGTATTCACCCACCTTCATTGGGATCATGTATATTATCTGGATCAGTTCCCCAATGCCAATCTGTATGTCCAGCGCAAGGAGTATGAGTTTGCACAAAATCCCATCCCCCTGTACTACAAGTCCTATGAGTATAAGGCATTGGGCATCGAGCCTCAGTTCAAAGGCAGATACTTCCATCTGCTGGACGGCGAGTGCGAGCTCTTTGATGGTGTGTATGTTTATCCCTCTCCCGGCCATTCTGTCGGTCATCAGACCGTGGTAATCAACACCTCCGAGGGCCAGTACCACTGCTGTGGCGACCTGATCTTCACCTACGACAATTTGAAAGAAGTGCCTCAGATGCATTACGAAATCACCCCTCCCGGCCGCTTCCTGAACATCGAGGAATCCTGGAATAGTATTTGCGATCTGAAGCGCAGAGCTAAGAGTGTTGAATTTATTCTGCCCACACACGCACCCGAGATGCTGGCTGCCGTGGAAGCCGGCAAAGTCTACGGCAAGTAAGATACGCCTATGAAAAAGACAGTTGCATTGTTGGCATCCCTGGATACCAAGTACCAGGAAACACTTTATGCCAAGGGCACAGCGTAATTATTATTGCTCCTATTGTTGCAATGGTTGCCCTGGTGTTTTCTTCCGGCGCAGATGCACACCTGATGGCCACTTATACGGAAACATATATGATTGGCTTCGCAAACTATGCAAAGAGCTATTTCCCGCTTTATCTCTTCGGCGCTGTTTTTGCCAAGATAATGGAAGTTTCCGGCTATGCGGATGCTGTGGCACAGGCCATTGCAAAGCGCTTGGGAAAGGATAAGGCCATTCTTTCCGTCGTCCTGTGCTGTGCACTGTTAACTTATGGTGGTGTGTCGCTGTTCGTCGTGACCTTTGTCGTGCTACCCATTGCCATTTCCCTGTTCCGTCAGGCGGATATCCCCAAACGTTTGATCCCCGGTTCCATTGCTTTGGGTGCTTTCACCTTCACCATGACCGCTCTGCCCGGTTCTCCCCAGGTTCAGAATACCATCCCTATGACTTACTTCGGTACCGACGCTTTTGCTGCACCGGTCTTGGGCATCATCGCTTCCGTCATTATGTTCGCCAGCGGTATGCTGTGGCTGAGCAAGCGTGAGCAGGCCGCCCGTCGTAAGGGCGAAGGCTATGGCAACCACGAAGATGGTATTGAGCAAAAAGATCAGACCAACCTGCCCAGCATCGTTCATCCGATTATTGCTTTCATTCTCATTGTAGGTGTCAATCTGTACTTCTCCAAGGTCTACTATCCCAATGCAGATTCCGCCTATCTGGAAAGCTTCAACACCAAGATTTCTTCCGTTTCCGGCAACTGGTCCGTACTGATTGCCCTGCTGGTTGCCATTGTCTATTTGGCAATTGTTAGTTTCCCGCGCATTCGCGCCAGTTTCAAAGGCGATCTGAAGCAGGCAGCATCCAACTCTCTGATGCCGTTGGTCAATTCCTGTGCCGTCGTAGGCTTTGGCTCTGTTATCAAAGGGCTGGCAATCTTCAGCATCATCCAGAGCTTCATCCTGTCCATCTCTGCCAACCCCCTGGTCAGCGAAATCTTGGCAGTTAATCTTCTGTGCGGCCTGACCGCCTCTGCTTCCAGAGGCCTGGGCGCCACCCTGGAAGCTCTGGCTCCTACCTTCCTGGAAGCGGGCGCCAAGATCGGCATCGGTCCTGAAGTATTGCACCGTGTCGCTTCCATCTCTTCCGGTGGTCTGGATTCTCTGCCCCACAATGGTGCAACCGTTACAACGTTGTCCCTGTGCAAGATCAGCCACAGTGAAGGTTATCTGGATATGTTTATCTGCTCTGTGGTCATCCCCATCTGCACCGCCATCATTATCGCTCTTCTGGCCAGCATTGGCCTGCGCTTCTAAGGAGGTTTTATGAAAACACCTATGACAGAAGCAGAGGCCAGAAAAGCCATCGTGGACATCGGTCAGCGGGTATATCGCAGCGGCTATGTGGGCGCAAATGACGGCAATATCAGCTGCCGTACTGTTGACGGAACCATCGTTGTTACGCCTACCGGCGTTTCAAAAGGCTATATGACGCCGGAAATGATGGTTGTGATGAAAACCGATGGTACAGTCCTCGGCCCTGGCAAGCCGTCCTCTGAGGTGAAAATGCACCTGCGTGCTTACCAGTGCAATCCCAATATTCACGGTGTGGTTCATGTGCATCCGCCTATTGCCACCGCTTATGGTGTCGTCGGCATTCCCATGGATCAGCCTGTGGTAGCAGAAGGTGTCCTGGTTACTGGAAATATTCCCTTGGCGGCCTATGCCAAGCCGGGTACTGAGGCAGTTCCAGACTCTATTGAACCGTATCTGATGACCCACAACGGTGTACTCCTGGAACGTCACGGCGCGATAACCTGGGGCGAAGATGTTTATCAGGCTTTATACCGTATGGAAGCGATAGAGCACCAGGCCAAGATCATGCTATATGCCGAAATCCTTTCCCGGTTGACTGGGAAGAATCGTCAGCGCTTTACCGAAGCCGAGTTGGCAGATCTGGTATCCATTCGCGAATCTCTGGGCGTCGCCACCGGCGGAACACCTCGGCCGTAATACCCGATATCCTAAAATATCTATAAAAGTGCCGCAGCTATCTGAAAAGATAGCTGCGGTATCTGCTTTTGATGAAAATCCCAGTACACGGTTATAAAATACACAAGCCGGAGTCGATATTTTAGGTACCACATTCTAGAGAATTCCCATGCACTGAGCGATCTCTACATTCACTTGCAGGACATTCACTGTCTCTTCTCCGAAAATCCCCAGCATTTTTCCTGTGGTATGGTTCTGAATAATCTGGCTTACCTTCTCTTCTGTCAGCCCAGATGCCTGCGCAATTCTTGGTACCTGAATCTGCGCCGCCATGGGAGAAATGTGGGGGTCCAGCCCGGAACCGGAAGCGGTAAGCAAATCCGCAGGAATCTCTTCCCGCTCTACCTCCGGGTTCTTCTCCAGAAAAGTCTGGATATCCCCTTCCACCCGCTCAGCCAGCGCCGGATTGGAAGGACCATAGTTCTGGGAACCGGAAGCCAGACCGCCAAACTCAGTACCGTCCAGATAGTACTTCTGACCGTCTTCTGCTTCGGTGTAGACATTGTAGTGGTAAGCGGAAGGACGGCTCCACAGGAAGTAGTCCTGGGTAAACTCCTGCCCCACGGAAACCGAGCCTACTGTTTTTCCGTCAACTGTAATCAGATTTCCGTTGGCCTGGTTCGGGAAAAGCAGTGCGGAAATTCCGGTGAGCAGCAAGGGGAACCCCAAACCGCAAACCAACATCAAAACCACAGTAACCATAACCATCTGACGTAAGTTCTTCCAAAAACCGCTGCCGGATTCTTTCATGGCAATCCACATCCTTCCTTAAAGCACGAGAGTCAATATGGGATTGATCAGCAGATCAATCAGCTTGATACCGATAAAAGGCGTAATCACACCGCCAACACCAAAAATCAGCATATTTCTTGCCAGCAATTTGCCCGAAGA
>CALXFP010000090.1 GCA_944387615.1 uncultured Oscillospiraceae bacterium
AAGGGCACTTCCACGCCGCCGTAAACCAGTTCCCGGTAAGGCTCGTCGGAAATCAGGTAGATGGGATGGCCGAATTGCGCCGCTTTTTTCTCCAGCAGTTCCGCCAGATCCTGCAGGGTCTGCCGGGTGTACACCACGCCGGAAGGGTTGTTGGGAGAGTTGAGAATCAGAGCCTGGGTGTGGGGGGTGAGCATGGCCTCCACCGCAGCCAGGTTAATCTGAAAATCCGGAAGATCCGGGGGAACCACCCGGAATTTTAGGCCAGATTCCTCCACAAAGGGCTTGTATTCCGGAAAATAGGGGGCAAAGGCCAGAATTTCCCCGCCGGGAACTGCCAAAGCCCGGAATACCGATACCAGTTCCGGCGCAGCGCCGCAGCCCAGGAAGAAGTCCTCCGGCTGGGTTTGGGCACCATAGCGGCGGTTTAAGTCATCGGAAATGGCCTTTCTCGTTTCGTAATCACCCACGGCAGAGGTATAGCCATGCAGGGCCAGGGAACCGGTGTCCCCAAGAATGTCCCGGATGGCCTGGTTGACCTCCGGGGGAGAGGGGATGGAGGGGTTGCCCAGGGAGTAGTCAAAGACATTTTCCGGCCCCACAATGGCGGCCTGTTTCCGTCCGTATTCAAACAGTTCCCGGATGCAGGAACGGTTGGAGCCTAAGGTGTAGGCAGTTTCGTTGAGCATAAACAATTGCCTCCTGTCTTACAGTTCGTAAAGGGGTGCGCTGGGGTTATAGCCCTGGGGCTTGTAGCACACCGAGGAAATGGCTTTGCCTTCAATGCCGTACTTGGGATTGTAGCCAAATAGGTTTACATAACGATGCAGGTCGTCCCGCTCCTTCTCCATTTCCTCCATGACTGCCAGGGTAGCCAGCACGTCGTCCACCGCCCGGTGGGAGTTGACCACCTTGCCTGTCAGGCCGTACTGTTCAATGGCGCTGCACAGCCGGTGGGGATAGCAGTGGCGATCCCGGTAGACGGTGAGCAGGTCCAGCTTGTCCTTACCCTGTAAAATGGTGGGATCACCCGAGCGCAGCAGCAGATAAAATAGAAAACTCAGGTCAAAATGGGCGTTGTAAGCCAGCAGCAGGGTGTTTCCCTGAATCATTTCCCCAATGTCCCGGCAGACCCGGGTTTTGGACAGTCCCCGCTCCCGCAGGTCCTGGGTGGAAATGCCGGTGAGCTCCTGGATTTTCGGCGGCACGAACCCGCCGGGGGACAGGGCTACCAGTTCGTCGTATTCCTGAATCACCTGGGGCTTGCCCTGTACCTGCTCTACCACCACTGCGGCAAATTCTATAATCTCGTCCCGGCTGTAGGCAAGTCCGGTGGTCTCCGTATCGAACAGCACCAGCCGGTCGTATGTAGAAAAGAGGGTTTCAAAATTGGCCATTGTCTTTCTCTCCAATCAGGCTCTTATCGGTTTTCCCGTACCACCCGGCAGGGATTGCCCAGGGCCACGGAGTTGGATGGAATATCCTTGGTCACCACGCTGCCGGCGCCAATGACCACGTTGTCCCCAATGGTCACCCCGGGCAGCAGAATAGCCCCGCCGCCGATCCATACGTTATTGCCGATGGTTACCGGGGCAGACAGGGTCTTGCAGAAGGAGAAGCTTCCGTCAGGATTGGGCGGGCCGAACCGGTCGGCGGCATTGGTGGGGTGGAAGGCGGTGTAAATCTGGACGTTGGGGGCAATCAGGGCGTTGTCGCCGATGCGGATTTCGTTGCTGTCCAGGAAGGTGCAGTTCAGATTCACTTCGCAGTTGTTGCCGAAGTAGATGTTGTTGCCATAGTCCACATAGAACGGGGCGGTGATCCACAGATTTTTTCCCCGTCCTCCCAGCAGCTGGTCGAGAATCCGGTCTTTTTCTTCCAGGTTGACAGAATCCACCAGGCTGTAGTCCCGCATGAGGTTTCTGGCCTTGTGCCACTGGTTCAGAAGTTCCGGGTCGCCGCAGTTGTAGAGCTGACCGGAGAGCATTTTTTCTCGTTCCGTCATTGCATTTCCTCCTTTGCCAGAGCCATGGCCCGCTGAACCTTGCTTTGGGATTGGGCTTCCAGGTGAAATTCCCGGGCCAGATTCTGGGCAAAGCCCAGGGCAGCCAGTTCGCTGCCGGTTTTCAGCTCTACTTCCACTTCGCAGAAGGGTTGGCGCTTTTCTCCTGCCAGAAACGCCCCTTCGTCCAGCGCCAGTTCCAGGGTGCAGCCCGGGGCGGTGAGGGAGGCAGCCTGCCGGGTAAACCGGGCGGCGCAGACGCTCACAAGCCCTGCTTCGGTGATGGTCAGAAGCTCCTCAGGAGCGCCGAGACTGCACAGCTGTTTCACGGCCTGAGAAAGGTCCTCTTCCTGCACTTCCCACTCCCCCCGGCTGCCGTCGGGAAGGGGGGTTTTCAGGGTGCACACGCTCTGTCCGTTTTCCAGCCGCCGCCTGAGCATCCAGCGGCGTTTTTCCAATTCCCGACAGGGGGTATCATAATAGGTGGTTTCCATGGAAATGGAAACAAAATCTTTATATTTCTTTCGGATTTGTGCGCAGATATCCGAATTTGCCTGGTATTTCAGTTCAAATTCTCTTCCCATGACAGTATCCTTCCTTTCTTCGAAGGCGGGAAATTCCCTTTTCTGCCACCCATTATACACACCCCGCCCCTGCTTCGCAAGATGCCCCGGAGAAATTTGATTTCCCGCCTTTGACGGCACCCATTCCGACGGAATATTTTTCCCCGGCGTGGTAGGATTTCCCTATCTCAAAGGAAAGGCAGTGGTGTACTAATGATGATGGAAACGTACTTACGCCGGGGGCAGCGAGGGTTGCAGAGGGTGATGCTCAACCCCAGGGTCCGCAGCACCGGAGCGGTGCTGGCCTACGGCGGCGGTGGTTTCCTGTTCAGCGCGGCGAGTCTCGGGAATTTTGCCCAGCCGCTGGCCATGGGACTGATTACGGCGGCAACCGGATGGCGGGCGCTGGTGGTCTGTCTGGGAGCTTTGGTGGGCTACCCTTTTTTCTGGGGACAGGCAGGAAACCAGGGGGTTGTCTGGTCGGCGGCAGGAGCGCTGCTGGCGCTGCTGCTGGGAAAGCGGGAGGAAAGCCAGGATCAGCCTCTGATGATACCTGCCCTGGCGGCGGTTCTTACAGCGGTAACAGGGCTGACCTTTCAGCTGATGCTGAAACAGGGGGTTCCGGTAATGGTTTTTTTTCTCCGGGTGGCCCTGACTTTCTTCTGCTCAGCCCTGTTTACCCAAGCGGCCCGATGCCGGGATGCCATTACCGACTGGCTGACCATAGGCCTGGGGACCTTGGCTCTGGCCCAGGTCAGATTTACGCCCTATCTGGGGCTTGGCTACATAGCCGCGGGAATGATGGCGGTTTCCGGCGCCTTCCCCGGGGCAGCCCTGGCAGGGCTGGGGCTGGATCTGGCCCAGGTGACCAGGATGCCCATGACGGCGGTGCTGTGCATGGCCTACTTTGTCCGGATGATTCCCTTTGACAAAAAATGGCAGCGCTGTCTGGCACCGGGAATTGCCTACGCCATTGTGATGGCGGTGTGGGGAAACTGGGACCTGACCCCCTTGCCCGGACTGATTCTGGGCGGGGGAGTGGGGTACTTCCTTCCCTCCCGCCCGGAAGTTGCCCATCGCCGGGGACAGACCGGCGTGGCCCAGGTGCGGCTGGAGTTGGGAGCGGAGGTGATGCGTACTACCCAGCAGCTGATTTTGGAAATCGAGCCGCCTCCCATCGATCAGGACGCCCTGCTGGAAAAAGCGGTGCAGCGGGCCTGCGCCGGGTGCTCTGCCCGAAAAGGCTGCACCCAGCGGGGAGAAATTACGGCGGCCATGCTGGAACATCCCTTGGACGGAAACTGCCGCAAGCCCGGACGGCTGATTCCGGAGCTGCACCGGGCACAGGAGCAGCTGCGGACCCTCCAGGCAGACCGGCAGCGGCAGGAGGAATACCGGTATGCCCTGGGGCAGCAGTATCGGTTTTTATCGGAATATCTGCGAAGTTTGTCCGACCAGCTGCCCCGGCGGGCTCAGGAAAGCCACCCGGAATTTCGGGTGGAGGTCTCCGCCCGTTCCCGGGGGAAGGAACGGGCCAACGGCGACCGGTGCCTGGCCTTTTCCGGACCGGAACTGCGGTATTTTGTCCTGCTGTGTGACGGCATGGGCACCGGCATCGGGGCGGCTCAGGAAAGTCAGTGGACGGGAAATCTGGTGCAGAAAATGCTGGCAGCCGGATTCCCGCCGGAGCATACCCTGCGCAGTATCAACAGTCTGCTGGCGCTGCGGGGGGCAGCGGGAGCGGTAACGCTGGACTTGGCGGAGATCCGGCTGGATACCGGGGTAGTGTCGGTTTACAAATGGGGCGCAGCCCCCAGCTATCTGCTCAGTCGCAGCGGCGCAGAAAAAATCGGGACAGCCTCGCCGCCTCCGGGGATCTGTGTGGACAAGACCCGGGAAACGGTACAAAAGCTGTCCCTGTGTCGGGGAGAGGTGCTGATTCTGCTCAGCGACGGCGTGGACGGAGAGGATGCCCTGCGCCGGTTCTCTTTGGCTCCGGATGCGCCGCCTGGGGAGCTGGCGGCGGAAATTCTGGAGAAAGGCTGCCAGGACCCAGAGGACGACGCCACAGCCGCGGTAATCCGTCTGCGTCCGGTAAGCTTGGCTACATCATAGCACATGGAAACTGAGAAGAATGTCGAAACACTAGATGTTGCATGCAAATTTGCGGAAAAATCACAAGATATAGGAGCTTGTGTAGGAACGGGAGGTTTTTTCACTAAATTTAGGGTTCTATAGCAAATTCCACCACAGCAGACCGTGGGCGTCCCCCATGGCCTGGACCTGCCGGGCCAGCTGATAGCAGGCGGCGGCAAAGGTGGCATCGTCCCGGCTGGCGGCATACACTTTCAGGGAAGCGGCAACGGCTTCAATCTCCTCCACAGGAGCGTGATCGGCAAAACAGCCCCGGAAATGGGCCCAGGTCTGCCACTGCTCCAGGGCTTGGCCGCAGAGAAGATCTGCCTGATGCCAGTTGTTTTCCAAGGCGCACAGCGCCGCCTGATCCAGTTTTTCCGCAATGGGACGGTGAATCCGATCCATCATAATGCTGTTGATCCAGCTGCTGCCCAGCAGAAGCAGCAGCAGAACCAATCCAAATATGCTTCGCTTCATGACAGCTCCTTTCCCAGCCAGGTGATCTGACCCGAGGGGTCAATGGTTAAAAGCAGGGTATCCGAGGTTTCGGCACCGTGCTGGGACAGGACGCCTTTGAGCCAGGTTTCGTCTTTTCCCGCCTGCTCCAGATTTTTCCGGAACAGGTAGCCGTCTTCAATAATGGGCAGGGGAAGATACTGTTTGGCGGCTTGAATCCCCGCGTCCTTGGCTGTGGCGGGCAGATGTTTCGGGTAAGGAAATACGGATAGATTTCCGTTGGTCTCCAGAATGGCGTACTGCACTGTCTGGATATCCAGTACATCCTTTTCCCGCAGATGTCCCATCAGCTCATCCAGGGTTACCCGGGTGTTTCGCAGATTGTCGGATAGAATCTTTCCATTGTCAATGAGAATCACCGGCTTGCCGCAAAACAGCCGCCGCAGAAACACACTGCGCAGAATCAGTCCCGACAGCACCAGCTCCATGCCCAGCACCGTCAGAATGGGAACCAACCCGGAATACAGCGGAATTCCCGCATCCTGCATGGGGATGGCGGCCAGGTTCGCCACCAACATGGTCACAACAAATTCCGACGCTTCCATCTGACCGATCTGGCGCTTGCCCATGAGCCGGACGGAAAAAATCAGGATCAGGTACAATATCAGGGTTCGCAAGTAGGAAAGTATCAAAAAATCACCTCTTTGGGATAGATTTCCCAGGAGGTGATTTTTTATTACCAATGTTTTACCATATACATAATATATAGAATGCAAAAACTCCGGCATACGCCGGAGTTTTTGCAACAAGAAAAGAGGAGAGGAAAAAATGAAAAAGAGGAATTTGAATCGTTTGTCCTTATTATACCCGGAAGATGTTAAGCAAAAAAGTGGGAAGATATTAAGTTCCTATGAAGTTGTGAAGAATA
>CALXFP010000091.1 GCA_944387615.1 uncultured Oscillospiraceae bacterium
CTGACGGGAAAAACCGCCATCCCGGAATTCCAGCGCTGGCTGGAAACCATGGGGTTCGTGGAAAACGGAAAGCTGACGAAAAAGGCCGGAGACGGCTCCAGTCTGCTGTTCTAAGGAGGGAAGAGAAACAATGGAATTTGACAAGGATTTGTCCGCCCGGCAGGAAGCCCGCAGCGCTGCCCGCCAGGCCCAGATTGCCCAGCAAAAGCTGGCCGCAATGCCCCAGGAAGCCCTGGACGCCATTGTGGAAGCGGTAGCCAGGGCCTTTGCTGCAGAAGCTGCCGCCCTTGCGGAAATGGCGGTGAAGGAAACAGGCTTCGGCAATGTCCAGGATAAAATCACCAAAAACCGCTTCGCCTCCGAAACTCTGGCAACGGCCATCCGGGGAATGAAAACCGTGGGGCTGCTGAAGGAAAGCAAGCAGGACAAGCTCTGGGAAATCGGTGTGCCGGTGGGGGTGATTGCCGCCATTGTGCCCAGCACTAACCCCACTTCCACCGTCTGCTACAAGGCCATCATCGCCCTGAAAGCGGGAAACAGCATTGTCTTTTCTCCCCATCCCAAGGCCCTGGCCTGTACCCGAAGAGCGGCGGAAATTGTGGCGACGGCGGCAGAAGCAGCCGGAGCCCCCAAGGGAAGCGTGGCCTGCCTGAGCATCCCTTCTCTGGACGGGTGTCAGGAACTGATGAAGGCGGAGCCGGTGCGGCTGATTCTGGCCACCGGCGGGCCGGGAATGGTGAAGGCGGCTTACTCCTCGGGAAAGCCTGCCATCGGTGTGGGAGCGGGCAACGGCCCGGCCTATATCCACCACAGTGCGGACATTTCCCAGGCCCTGTCCTGTATCGCCCGGTCGAAAACCTTCGATAACGGTACGGTCTGCGCTTCGGAGCAGAGTATCATTGTGGAAAAAGCTCTGGAAAGTCAGGTAAAGGCGGAAGCCCAGCGTCAGGGATTCTACTTTATGGATGCAGAGCAGGCGGGGAAGCTGGCAAAGCTGCTGTTCCGGCCCTCCGGCGCATTGAATCCGGAGATTGTGGGAAAACCAGCGGAGCACCTTGCCAAACTGGCAGGATTCTCCGTACCTCAGGGGACGAAAATCCTGGTTGCCCGGGAGGAAGAGGCGGGACCTGCCCAGCCTTACTCCATGGAAAAGCTCTGCCCGGTGCTGGCGTTCTATGTAATGGAGAACGAGGAAGCGGTGCTGAATATGTGTGTCAAAATTCTGACCCACGAGGGCAGCGGACACACCTTTGCTATGCACGCCTCTGACGAAGGGGTAATCCGGCGCTTCGCAGCGAAAATCCCCGTGTCCCGGTTCCTGGTGAATACCCCGGCGGCATTGGGGGGCATTGGCGCTACTACGGGACTGTTCCCGGCGCTGACCCTGGGCTGCGGGGCCGTGGGCGGCAGCAGCTCCTCCAACAACATTTCTCCCATGGATCTGATTAACATTCGCCGGGTGGCCTGGGACACGGGGGAGCAGCCCGCCCAGAAGACGCTGACGGTGAATGAGGAATTGGTGCAGCTGCTGACGGAGAAAATTTTGCAGCGGCTGGGATAAGGAGGTTGGGTACCCATGCAGGAATTGGACGCACTGGTGCAGAGCGTGGCAAAGCGGCTCTTCGTGGAGCTGGAAGCTTCGGGACGGCATGTGCATGTGACAAAAGAGCAGGCCCTGACCCTATTTGGCCACCCCCTGACTCCCAAGCGGCCTCTTTCCCAGCCGGGACAGTACCTGGCACAGGAGCGGGTCACGGTGATTGGCCCCAAAGGGGAGTTTGAAAATGTGGCGGTACTGGGGCCGGAGCGGAAAGAGGCCCAGGTGGAGATTTCCCTGACCGATGGACGGACGCTGGGGATTGATCCCCCGGTGCGGCTGTCCGGGGATGTGGCGGGCAGTCCGGGAGCGGTGCTGGTTGGCTCCCGGGGACGGGTGGAACTGACCCAGGGGGTGGTGGCTGCCCAGCGGCACATCCACCTGACCCCGGAGGATGCAGCCCGGTTCGGGGTGCGGGACAAGCAGGTGGTGAAGCTGCAGGCCCTTACCGACCGGCCCCTGACATTTTCTGACGTAGCGGTGCGGGTCAGCCCGGAGTTTGCCAGCTTTGCCCATCTGGACTATGACGAAGCCAACGCCTGCGGCTTCCGCAAGGGGGATCTGGGGAGGATTGTCCCATGACCCGGGCGCTGCTGGTGGGCAAGGAGCCTATGGCGCAGCTGGGGTATCAATATGTGACGGAAGCACCCTATGATGCAGTGGTGATCGGCTCGCTGAGCCTTTCCCAGCTGCTGCGGTTTCAGGAAGAGCGGGTGTTGCAGGCTCTGGCTGAGGGAAAACAGGTGTATCTGTACACCCCGGGACTGCCGGAGGCTCCCAAAAACCGGGCACTGTCCGGCAGTCTCACCGCTGCCCAGCGGGAGCTGAAAAACTGGGGGGTTCTGTTTACCGACGGCGGCCGGAAAAAACTGATTACGGCGGAAGAAGCCCGGATTCTGCGATCCACCGGGCAGCAGCCCAGCCCCGGGGCGGTCTTGACCCCCCTGGCCAGGGAAATTATGGAGGGAACGAAATGAAGGTAGGAAATGTAATCGGCGCCATCTGGGCCACCCGGAAAGCGGCATGTCTGCAAGGACAGACCTTCCTGGTGGTGGAAGCCGACGGGCAGACCATTGTGGCGGCAGACCAGGTAGGTGCCGGAACCGGCGACCGGGTGCTGCTGGCTACCGGCACCGTGGCATCGAAGTACTGCATGGACGCCCCAGTGGATGCGGCAGTGGTGGCCATTGTGGACGAAAAATAGAATCCGGAGGAGGGAAAGGATATGTCCTTTCACGAAATACTCATTGCGGTAATGGCGGCCTTTGCGGTGCTGGGTGCCATTGACCGGATTCTGGGCAACCGATTTGGGCTGGGGCAGGAGTTTGAAAACGGCATTCTGGCCATGGGCTCCCTGGCCCTGGCCATGGTGGGAATCGTGTCCCTGGCGCCGGTGCTGGCGGCAATTCTGCGGCCGGTGGTGGTGCCGGTGTTCCGGCTGCTGGGGGCGGACCCTGCCATGTTCGCCGGGTCCTTGCTGGCCTGCGACATGGGCGGCGGCGCACTGGCCCAGCAGATGGCCGAAGATCCCCAGGCGGCATTGCTGGGAGGCGTGATTACCGGCTCCATGCTGGGAGCTACCATTGTGTTTACCATTCCCGTTGCCATGGGAATTCTGGAAGAATCCGACCGTCCGGTGATGGCCAAGGGAATCCTGTGCGGTATTGTGACCATCCCGGTGGGCATCCTGGTGGGCGGCCTGGTGGCAGGATATCCCATTATGATGGTGCTGCGAAATCTTTTGCCCATTGTGATTCTGGCGGCGCTGATTGCCCTGGGACTTTGGAAGGCGGAAGGCGCTATGGTAAGGGGCTTTGCGGTGTTCGGCAAAGGAGTTGTGGCCCTGGTGACCATCGGACTGGCGGCAGCCATTGTGGAGGCGCTGACCGGATTTGCTCTGATTCCCGGCATGGCCCCGATTTCGGAAGGGTTTGCCACCGTGGGAACCATTGCCATTGTGCTGGCGGGGGCGTTCCCCCTGGTATTCGTCATTACCAAGCTGCTGCGAAAGCCTCTGATGGCGGTGGGGAAGACCCTGGGCATCAACGATGCCGCTGCGGCGGGACTGATTGCCAGCCTTGCCAATTCCATTGCCACCTTCGGCCTGGTGAAGGACATGAACTACCGGGGCAAGGTGGTCAACATTGCCTTCGCGGTGTCGGCGGCCTTTGTGTTCGGCGACCATCTGGGCTTTGCCGCCGGATTTGCTCCGGAAATCATGGGGGCCATGATTGCGGGGAAACTGGCAGGGGGCGTCAGTGCCATCGCCGTGGCGTTGTGGCTGACCCGGAAAGAAGAAGGATAATGGGTGTTGACAAAATGCCCCATTTCGGGATATAATGACCAGGATAGGTAGAAGGCTGTGAAGAGAAGAGTAGGCTTTGCGCCCCGTTCAGAGAGCCCCGGCAGGTGAGAGGGGGTACGGCTGCGGAAGCGGAACATGGTCTCGGAGCCGGAGCGTCGATAGGTAGCCGCTCCCGGGGGCGCCCGTTACAGCGTGTTTGTGAGGCGGAAAGTCTTTTCCGCGAAACAAGGTGGTACCGCGTCAATTTTTGTCGCCCTTGGGTTATCCCGGGGCGATTTTTCGTATGTTAGGAGGATTTATATGTGCGAAAAATGCAAGGGTAAATATTACATTACCACTCCCATCTATTACCCCTCTGCCAAGCTTCATATCGGCCACGCCTACTGCACCGTGGCTACCGACACCATGGCCCGGTTCAAGCGGCTGCAGGGTTACGATGTGATGTTCCTTACCGGCACCGACGAGCATGGCCAGAAAATCGAGGACAAGGCCAAGGAAGCCGGCGTGACCCCCCAGCAGTTCGTGGACAGCATTGTCACCGGCGAAAAGGGTGTGCTGGATCTGTGGAAGCTGATGAACATTTCCTATGACCGGTTCATTCGCACCACCGATGATTACCATGTGGCTGCCATCCAGAAGATTTTCAAGAAGATGTACGAAAACGGAGACATCTACAAGGGCAAGTACACCGGTAAGTACTGCAAACCCTGTGAGTCCTTCTGGACCGAGAGCCAGCTGGTGGACGGCAAGTGCCCCGACTGCGGCAGAGAAGTCCAGGACGCTGAGGAAGAAGCCTACTTCTTCCGGCTGAGCAAGTATGCTGACCGGGTGCAGGATCTGCTGGAAAATACCGATTTCCTGGAGCCCCGGAGCCGGGTCAGCGAAATGGTGAACAACTTCATCAAGCCCGGTCTGGAGGATCTGTGCGTATCCCGTACCAGCTTCACCTGGGGCGTGCCGGTGGACTTTGACCCGGGCCATGTGGTCTATGTGTGGATTGACGCTCTGTTCAACTACATGACCGCCCTGGGCTTTGAAAATGACAAGTATCAGGATCTGGACAAGTTCTGGCCTGCGGATGTGCATTTCATCGGCAAGGAGATTGTCCGTTTCCACTCCATCATCTGGCCCGCTATGCTGATGAGCCTGAACCTGCCCCTGCCCAAGAAGGTCTACGGCCACGGCTGGCTGCTGCTGGACGGCGGCAAGATGAGCAAGTCCAAGGGCAATGTGGTGGATCCCTATGTGCTGTCCGAGCGGTTCGGCGTGGATGCCCTGCGGTTCTTCCTGCTGCGGTCCTTCCCCTTCGGCTCTGACGGCAACTTCTCCAATGAGCTGCTGATCAACACCATCAACGTGGATCTGGCCAACGACCTGGGCAACCTGGTGTCCCGTACCGTAGCCATGGCCCAGAAGTACTTCGGCGAGCACCTGCCCGCAGAGCAGCTGGCAGACGAGGAAAAGGATGCCGAGCTGATTGCCATGGCTTCCGGCCTGCGGGATGCTTACGAAGCCCAGATGGAAAAGTACGCCTTCCAGAATGCCCTGGCAGAGGTGTTCAAGGTGATTTCCCGGGCCAACAAGTATATCGACGAGAACGCCCCCTGGGTGCTGGCCAAGAGCGAGGAGAACAAGCCCCGTCTGGCAAGAGTTCTGTACAACCTGCTGGAGACTGTCCGCATCTGCGGCGGCCTGCTCAGCCCCTTCATGCCCGACACCGCCGCCGAAATCGGCAAGCGTCTGGGCGGCGCTGCCATGGACTGGGACAGCCTGAAGGCTTTCGGCACCCTGGCTGCGGATGTGGCGACGGTGGCCGGAAATCCCCTGTTCCCCAGAATCGATCTGGAGAAGGAACTGGCAGCCCTGGAAGAGCTGCACAAGGCTTCCGCTGAACCTCAGGAAGATCCCCTGCCCGAACCCCTGCCGGAGATTACCTTCGACCAGTTTGAGAAGGTGGAAATGACGGTGGTGAAGGTACTGACCTGTGAGAAGGTCAAGAAGTCCGATAAGCTACTGAAGTTTACCCTGGACGACGGCACCAAGGAGCCCCGGCAGATTCTGTCCGGAATTGCCAAGTACTACCAGCCCGAAGAGCTGGTGGGCAAGACCCTGGTGGCAGTGACCAACCTGGCCCCCCGGAAGATGATGGGCCAGATGAGCTGCGG
>CALXFP010000092.1 GCA_944387615.1 uncultured Oscillospiraceae bacterium
TTTAGTCGTCGTTCTTGGCGTCGGCGATGATCTTGGCCTGGTTGGCCTTGGGCACTTCCTCGTAGCGGACAAAGTCCAGGGTGAAGCTGCCCCGGGCCTGGGTCATGGCCCGCAGATCGATGGCGTAGCTGCCCATTTCTGCCATGGGAACTTCCGCCTCGATGACGGTGTTGCCGTCACGGTCGGGGTTCATGCCCATGGGACGGCCGCGGCGCTTGCTCAGATCGCCCATGACGTCACCGACGTAAGCTTCGGGGACGCTGACCTTCAGAGAGCCGATGGGCTCCAGCAGGGTGGGGTTGGCGTTGGGCATGGCTTCCTTGTAGGCCAGGATGGCGGCCAGCTTAAAGGCCATTTCGTTGGAGTCCACGGGATGGTAGGAGCCATCGTACAGCACGGCCTTCAGACCGACCATGGGATAGCCAGCCAGGGGGCCCTTCTGAACAGCTTCCTGCACGCCCTTTTCTACGGCGGGATAGAAGTTTCTGGGAACGCTGCCGCCGAAGACTTCTTCCGCAAAGATCAGCTCATCCTGCTCGTCCTGGGGCTCAAAGCGAATCCAAACGTCACCGAACTGGCCGCTGCCGCCGGTCTGCTTCTTGTGACGGCCGTGGGCCTCCACCTTCTTCTTGATCTTCTCCCGGTAAGCAACCTTTGCCGGGGACAATGTGGCGTCAACGCCGAAGCGGCTCTTGAGCTTGGAAACCAGCACATCCAGCTGCTGGTCGCCGGCGCCGGAGAGCACCAGCTGCTTGGTCTCGGCATTGTTGACCAGGGTGAAGGAGGGATCTTCCTCGTTCAGACGGTTCAGGCCGGTGCCAACCTTATCTTCCTGACCCTTGACCTTGGGGGCAATGGCCATGGAGTAGCAGGGCTGGGCGTAGGGAATCTGCTTCAGGGAGACCACCTTTCTGGGGTCGCACAGGGTATCGCCGGTCTTGACCTTGTCCATCTTGCCGAAGGCGCCGATGTCGCCGCAGGTCAGGGACTTGACTTCCGTAGCCTTCTTGCCGCACATGGTGTACAGACGGCCCAGCTTCTCGGTTTCGCCGGTACGGGCGTTGACCAAGGTGGTATCGGAAGTGATCTCACCGGAGAGAACCTTGACGAAGGAGTACTTGCCGTACTGGTCGGATACGGTCTTCCAGACGAAGGCGCAGGGAACGCCGCCGGGGGAGACAACGAACTCCTCCACCTTGCCGTCGGCGGTGGTGGCCTTGTGGTAGTTGCCCTGGACGGGGTTGGGCAGCAGGTCGATGATGTGGTCCATCAGCATCAGGCTGCCCAGGCAGTTGATGCCGGAGCCGCAGAATACCGGGAACAGGCTCAGCTCGCTGACGCCCTGATGCAGTCCGGTAATCATTTCCCGGTAAGTAAAGTCGTCGCCTTCAAAGAAGCGGTCCATCAGTGCTTCGTCGGTTTCGGCAACGGCTTCCTTCAGAGCGTCGTTGAATTCTTCCACCACGGAAACCTTGTCTTCGGGAACGTCGATTTCCACACGCTTCAGGTTCTGCATCTCGTAGGCACGCTTGTTCAGCACGTCAATGATGCCGGTGACCTTGTGGCCAGCGTCCCAGATGGGAACCACAACGGGAGCAATCTTGTTGCCGTACTTTTCCCGGAGGGCTTCAAAGGTGGCGTTATAGTCAGAGTGATCCTCGTCTACCTTGGAGATGTAGACAAAGCGGGGCATATTCCGCTCTTCGCAGTACTTCCAGGCCTTCTCAAAGCCGACGGTAATGCCGTCCTTGGCAGAGCAGACCAGAATGGCGGCATCGGCAGCCCGGAGGGCTTCCATCACGGCGCCGGAGAAGTCAAAGGCACCGGGGGTGTCCAGCAGGTTGATGCGCACATTGTGGTAATCCAGGGGGATTACGGAAGTGGAAATGGAAATATTGCGGCGGATCTCCTCGGGATCATAATCGGAAACGGTGTTGCCGTCGGCATTTTTGCCCATACGGTCGATGGCACCGGTCATGTAAAGCAAGCTCTCGGCCAGGGCGGATTTGCCGCTGCCACTGTGACCGAGCAGGCAGACATTGCGGATGGAATTAACGGTGTACATGTTGATCTAACTCCTTTCGGGAAGGGGAATCCTTCCAAGTGGGCGAAGACACCCGAATGGTGACATTATACACGAAAGGCCCCCTGAATGCAATGCTTATTTTCGTCACAATGCAAAAATGCGTAAATTTCCTGGCGGACATCTGTTTTTCTGTACAAAACATACAAAAATCAAAGGGGTGATTTTTGCAGGGTACACAAAGCAAAACCGGTCAAAAAAGTTCTGCCGAGAACCTGCGAAAGGCTCCCGGCAGAGAATCAAGGAGGAAAGAAGAAAGCGGTCTCAGCCCTGGCCGATGGCCAGGAACGCCGACGGGTCCACGGGCTGGTCATTCTGGGTGACGCTGAAATGCACATGGCTGCCCAGGGTGTTTTCCACAATAGCAGTGGAACCGGCATAGCCGATGGTCTGCCCCATGGTCACCTGGTCGCCGGGCTGGACGGCGATGTTTTCATCCAGGCTGGAGTAGCAGCTGGTGTAGCCGTCGCTGTGGCGGATGACCACGGTATAGCCCAGAATGTCGTCTTCAAAGGTGGTGTACACCTCGCCGTCGGCGGCGGCACAAACCTCAGCGCCTTCCTCGGCGGCCAGGTCAATGCCGTTGTGCACCCGCCAGTCCCGGGTGGTCTGGTTGTAGCTCAGCGCTTCCATGGAGTAGCCGCTGATGATCTCCCCGTCAACCGGGGACATAGTTTTCAGAGGCTTCTTCTCCGTGGGGGCAGGAGCCGTGGTTTCCGTGGGGGCGGTGGTGGGCTTGGTCTGGGGCTGGGTGGCGATGACTGCCACATCTTCCGTCCCCATGGTGCCTACCAGCACATCCTCGGTTTCCTGGATAGAAATCTGTTCGGTCTGGTTTGCGTTTTGGTAGTACAAATAGCCGGTGATTCCGATGGCCGCAGCACACAGGATCAGGGCTATGTAGTAGCCCTTACCAGCAAAGCCGCGACCGGTGTTTTTGTTGTCGCTCATGGTAAATTAGCACCTCCGAAGCTGAGTATAGCCCTATTTTTCTTTGCTTAAACCATGGGTGCAGAAGATTTTTCATTTTTTGAGGGGCTGCGCAATTGCGGTGGAAAAAAGCGCCCGGTTATGGTATAATGCTGCTATCTTACAGAAACGGAGAAATGTGTATGCTGCCGAAAGCCTTTCTTGACCGAATGCAGCTTCAGCTGGGGGAGGAATATCCTCAGTTTTTACAGACGTTGGAGCGTCCCCGGGCGGTGGCCCTGCGGTTCAATCCCCTGAAAGGGCAGCGGCCCGATCTGCCCTTTGCCCAGGAGCCGGTGCCCTGGGAAGAAGCGGGAGTTTACTATGATCCCCAATCCCGGCCCGGCCTGCACGTTTACCACGAAGCCGGCGTATACTACCTACAAGAGGCCAGTGCCATGGCGCCGGTTTCTCTGCTGGCCCCCCAGCCGGGAGAGCGGATCTGCGACCTCTGCGCCGCCCCCGGGGGGAAAAGTACCCAGATTGCCGGCAGAATGCTGGGGAAAGGATTTTTGCTGTGCAACGAAATTCATCCTGCCCGGGCAAAGATTCTTTCCCGGAATATTGAGCGGATGGCGGTGCCCAATGCTCTGGTGACCAATGAACATCCGGCCACCCTGGCCAGCCGGTTCCCGGGCTTTTTTGATCGGGTGCTGGTGGATGCACCTTGCTCCGGAGAAGGCATGTTCCGAAAGGAAGAGGCCGCAATTACGGACTGGAGCCAGGAAGTGGTGGAAATGTGCGCCCGCCGTCAGGCGGAGATTCTCCACAGCGCTGCCCAACTGGTACGCCCGGGAGGACGGCTGGTGTACTCCACCTGCACCTTTGCCCCGGAGGAAGACGAACAGGCGGTGGCAAACTTCCTGGAAAGCCATCCGGAATTTCAGCCGGAGCAGGTGGAAGCTCCCTGGTTTGTTCCCACCGACCCGGGCTGCTACCGGATGTGGCCCCACAAGTTAAAAGGAGAAGGACACTTCGCTGCGGTGCTGCGCAAAACCGGCGGGGAAGCGGAGGAAGTACCCCTCTGCCAGGGAAAGCCCCTGCCCCAGCAGTGGCAGAACTTTGCCAGGGAACTGGGAATTTCCCTGCCGGCAGGGAAGGCGGTTTCCTTTGGACAGAGCCTGTTCCTGGCACCGGAAGAAATGCCGGACATTGCCCGGCTGAAGGTAATGCGCCCCGGATTGGAACTGGGGACGGTGAAAAAAGACCGGTTCGAGCCTGCCCACGCCCTGGCGCTGTGGCTCAGAGACTGCGCCAATACGGAGCATTTCCAGCCGGACAGTCCTCAGATGGCGGATTATCTCCACGGGGACGTGGTGGAATCCGGACGCAAGGGCTGGTGCCTGGTCTGCGCCGGAGACTACAGCATCGGCTGGGGCAAAGGGGATGGACGGGTGCTGAAAAACCACTATCCCAAGGGCCTGCGGCGGTGATTTGCCCCGGATCGCTCCGGGAGAGCCGTCGGTGGGGGAGGATTTTTGGACTTTACATAGGACAATTTCTATGGTACAATAATCTAGCCTTTATGCGGCGATTGAATCTTTCATGCAACAAGGAGAGGATATTCCTTGGCCAAATACGAAATCAACGGCGGCAATCCCTTGAACGGTACCGTCACCATCAGCGGCGCGAAAAACGCAGCCGTGGCAATTCTGCCTGCGGCGCTGCTGGTCAGTGGCAAGTGCCGGATCGAGAATGTGCCTGATATCTCCGACGTCCGGATTTTGTTGAGCATTCTGGATCGGATGGGCGCTAAGATTACAACCCCGGAGCAGGGGGTCGTTGAAATTGACTGCTCTGAGGTTCAGTGTACGCAGCCGGAAGACCGGTTGGTTACCAAGATGCGGGCCAGCTACTATCTGATGGGTGCGCTGCTGGGCCGGTTTGGAAAAGCCCATGTGGCTCTGCCCGGCGGCTGCAACTTTGCTTCCCGGCCCATTGACCAGCACATCAAGGGCTTCCTGGCCTTGGGTGCCGAGGTGGATGAGGCGGAGGACTACATAGCCCTGTCCCCCAGCGAAGAGGGACTGCAGGGCGGACGGATCTGCCTGGATATGGCCTCGGTGGGCGCTACGGTGAACATTATGCTGGCGGCGACCCTGATTCCCGGTCAGACCATCATTGAAAATGCGGCAAAAGAGCCCCATATCGTGGATCTTGCCAACTTCCTCAATACCATGGGTGCCCGGATTACCGGCGCTGGTACGGATACGGTGAAAATCCGGGGCGTGAATTTCCTCCGGGGCGGCAGCTACGCCATTATCCCCGATCAGATTGAGGCCGGTACCTATATGGCAGCGGTGACAGCGGTGGGCGGCAATGTGCTGGTTCAGAACGTGATCCCGAAGCATATGGACTGCATCACCAGCAAGCTGCGGGAAATGGGCGCCAAGATCATCAACTATGACGATTCCATCCGGATTATCCGGACCGGAAAGCTGCGCAGAACTACCGTCAAGACCCAGCCCTATCCCGGTTTCCCCACGGATATGCAGGCTCAGGTCTGTGTGTGCATGGCCCTGGCCAACGGCACCAGCCGTTTGATGGAAAGTGTTTATGAAACCCGGTTCTTCGGCTACTGTACCGAATTGGAGAGCATGGGTGCTAACATCCGAATCGGCGGCAAAACTGCACTGGTTACCGGTGTGGAGAAGCTGACCGGAGCCACCGTCTGCGCTCACGACCTGCGTGCCGGTGCGGCGCTGGTGATTGCCGGATTGGCGGCAGAGGGTACCACCTATGTGGAGCATATCCACTTCATTGAGCGGGGATATGAAAATCTGGTGGAGAAGCTCACCGCTTTGGGTGCCAGCATCCGCAGAATTGAAGACTAATCAAAAAGCGGCTTCGGAGGGATTCCAAAGCCGCTT
>CALXFP010000093.1 GCA_944387615.1 uncultured Oscillospiraceae bacterium
GGCGTTACCAGAATGCGCCCCATTCTGATGACCACCATCACCACCATTCTGGGCCTGATCGACATGGCGGTGCGCAAAACCGCCGGCACCTCCCTGATGCAGCCCATCGCCGTGGTGTGCATCGGCGGTCTGGCTTACGCCACGCTGATGACGCTGTATGTGGTTCCCTGCATCTATGATGCCCTGAACAAAAAAGAACTGAGAAAAGTCGACGACGAAGAACTGAAAATGCTGGATCTGTAAGAATAAGCCCCCGGAATGGAAGGATATCCTTCTTCATTCCGGGGGCGTTGTTTTATTCTCGGGGGTTACTTTCCGGCGGATACCGGGGGCTGCTGGGCGTTTTTCAGATTTTCCACCGCAACGGACAGCATCAGCTTGATCCGGTTGAGCTGGTTGACCTCGCTGGCGCCGGGGTCATAGTCTACCGCAGCAATGTTTGCCTGGGGATATGCCTTTTTCAGGGCCTTGATAACGCCCTTGCCCACCACATGGTTGGGAAGGCACGCAAAGGGCTGGATGCAGACAATGTTGGGCACGCCGCTGCGGATCAGCTCCACCATTTCACCGGTGAGGAACCAACCTTCGCCGTACTGGTTGCCGATGGAGAGGAAGGGTTTGGTCATTTCCGCCAGCTGCTCAATGGGCATGGGCGGCTCGAACCGCTTGGAGTGCTCCAGAGCGTCCAGGGCGGCCTTGCGGATTTTCCGGACGGCGGCGATGCCAGCCTTGGAGATCAGCACGCCGGATTTTGCGGTGCCCAGGAAGGTTGCCTTGTAGCGGGTGTTGTACAGACCGTAGTTGAAGAAGTCCAGCAGATCCGGCACCACTGCCTCGGCTCCCTCCCGCTCCAGCAGTTCCACCAGGTGGTTGTTTGCCAGGGGCATGTACTTGACCAGAATCTCGCCTACAATGCCTACCCGGGGCTTGCGCAGAGTCTCGTCAATGGGGAAGGCGTCGAAGGATTCTACAATTTCCCGGCACATTTTGCGGTAACGGGGAATGCTGCTGCCGGAGGTGAGAAAATCAATGCACCGCTGCTGCCATTGACGGCACAGAGCATTGGCGCTGCCCGGCTCTTTTTCATAGGGCCGCACCCGGTACAGGCACCGCATGAGCAGGTCTCCGAATACCAGTCCCTGCACCACATCCGCCAGCAGCGGGAAGCTCAGACGGAAACCTGCATTCTTTTCCATGCCGTTGAAGTTCATGGAAATCACCGGAATCTGGGGAAGTCCCGCCTTTTCCAAGGCTCTGCGGATGAAGGCCACATAGTTGCTGGCCCGGCAGCAGCCGCCGGTCTGGTACATGATGATGGCAAGCTTGTTTGTATCGTATTTTCCCGACAGCACCGCCTGCATGATCTGGCCCACCACGGTGATGGAGGGGAAGCAGGCGTCGTTGTTGACAAATTTCAGTCCCGTGTCAATGGCCTGGCGGTTGTCGTTATCCAGCAGCACCAGATGGTAGCCGTGCTTGCGGAAGATGGGTTCCAGCATGGTAAAGTGAATGGGGCTCATCTGGGGAGCCAGGATGGTGTAGCCCTCCCGGCGCATTTGCTCCGTAAATTCCCGGCGGGGATAGGGCGGCAGACTGGGCTGGGCCTGAATCTGTTTCTCCCGGCGCATATCCATGGCTGCCAGCAGAGAACGGATGCGGATGCGTACTGCGCCCAGGTTGTTCACTTCGTCAATTTTCAGCAGGGTATAGAGCTTGTTGCTTTTTTCCAGAATTTCGCTGACCTGGTCGGCGGTGACTGCGTCCAGACCGCAGCCGAAGGAGGTCAGCTGTACCAGTTCCAGATCATCCCGGTGGCTGACAAATTCCGCAGCGGTGTACAGCCGGGAGTGGTACACCCACTGGTCCACCACCCGCAGGGGCCGCTGGGGAGTAAAGTCCACCGGCAGGCTGTCCTCGGTAAAGACGTACAGACCGTAGGAGGCAATCAGTTCCGGAATGCCGTGGTTGATTTCCGGGTCCATGTGGTAGGGCCGCCCGGCCAGGACAATGCCCCGGCTGCCGGTACGCTCCATCTGCTCCAGAAGCCGCTTGCCCTCCTGACGGATGGTTTCCTTGGCCTGGTGCTGGGCAAGCCAGGCGGCATGGACGGCGGCACGGACTTCCTTCTCCGGAATCTTCCATTCCTCGGCGGCAGTTTTCACCAGCCGGTCGGCGGCAATTTGTTCGCTGGTGAAAGCGATAAAGGGGCGGATGTAATGGACATCTCCTTCGGTAATGGCTTCTACGTTGTTTTTCAGGTTTTCGGCGTAGGAAACCACAATGGGGCAGTTGAAGTGGTTCTGGGCCTTCTGGGTTTCCTGATGTTCGTAGAATACACAGGGATGAAAAATGGTCTTGATGCCCTGGTCAATAAGCCACTGCACCTGACCGTGGGCCAGCTTGGCCGGATAACAGGCAGATTCGGAAGGAATGGATTCCATGCCCAGCTGGTAGATTTTCCGGCTGGCAAAGGGAGACAGCACCACCCGGAAACCCAACTCCTTAAAGAAAGTCGCCCAGAAGGGGTAATTTTCGTACATGTTCAGCACTCTGGGAATGCCGATGACGCCCCGGGGAGCATTCGTTTCTTCCAAAGGCGGGTAGTCAAACATCACCTTCTGCTTGAACTGCACCAGGTTGGGGGCCTTGGCAGCGTGGCTTCCGCCGCCGGCGCCTTTTTCGCAGCGGTTGCCGCTGATGTGTTTCTTGCCGCCGGAGAATTTGTTGATGGTGAGCATACAGTTGTTGCTGCAGCCGCCGCAGCGGACGCTGGTGGTGGAGTAGGTCAGCTTCTGGATTTCTTCCAAAGACAGCATGGAGCTTTCCTGACCGGTGTAGTGATTTTTTGCCGTCAGCGCCGCACCGAAGGCACCCATCAGGCCGGAAATATCCGGGCAGGTGACTTCGACTCCGGTGATATTTTCAAAGGCCCGCAGCACTGCCTGGTTGTGGAAGGTGCCGCCCTGGACCACGATGTGCTGTCCCAAATCCTGGGCGGAAGCCAGCTTGATGACCTTGTACAGGGCGTTTTTGATGACGGAGTAGGCAAGGCCTGCGGAAATGTCCGGCACCGTGGCTCCCTCTTTCTGGGCCTGCTTGACGTTGGAGTTCATAAACACCGTGCATCGGGTGCCCAGATCCACCGGAGCCTTGGCTTCCAGCGCTGCCTGGGCAAAGGTTTCGGCGGTGTAGCCCAGAGAGGTGGCGAAATTCTCGATGAAGGAGCCGCAGCCGGAGGAACAGGCTTCGTTGAGCATGATGTTGTCCACCGTGCCGTTTTTCAGCTTGATGCACTTCATGTCCTGGCCGCCGATGTCCAGCACGCAGTCCACCTCCGGGTCAAAGAAGGAGGCGGCGGTGCAGTGGGCGATGGTTTCCACCACCCCTTCGTCCAGGGAGAAGGCTGCTTGCAGCAGGGCTTCGCCGTAGCCGGTGGAACAGGAACGGACAATCTTGGCCCCTTCCGGCAGGCGGCTTTCCAGCTGTCCGATGGCAAACTGGGAGGTAAGGATGGGATTGCCCTGGTTGTTGGCATAGAACTGGTACAGAAGCTGCCCGTCTTCGCCAATCAGGGCCAGCTTGGTGGTGGTGGAGCCTGCGTCGATGCCCAGGTAGCAGTTGCCCCGGTAGGTTTCCAGATTCCCTTTTTTCACCACCGCCTGGGCATGGCGGCGGCAGAAAGCCTCGTATTCTGCCTTTTCCCGGAACAGGGGCTCCAGCCGGGGCATTTCAAACTGAATCTGCACGCCCTTCTGCAGCTTTTCCACCAGGGCGGTCAGAGAAACGGCCTGCTGCTCCTTTGCTTCCAGGGCAGCGCCCATGGCGGCAAACAGGTGAGAGTTCTCCGGGTCAACGGTGGTTTTCTCCGTCAGATGCAATGTGCGGACAAAGGCTGCCTTCAGCTCCGTCAGGAAGTGCAGCGGCCCGCCCAGGAAGGCAACACAGCCCCGGATGGGTTTGCCGCAGGCAAGGCCCGAAATGGTCTGGTTCACCACCGCCTGGAAAATGGAAGCTGCCAGGTCGGCCTTGGTGGCACCGTCGTTGATTAACGGCTGAATATCCGTCTTGGCGAACACGCCGCACCGGGCGGCAATGGGGTAAATCTGCTGGTAATCCTTGGCGGCGTTGTTCAGTCCTTCCGCATCGGTCTGCAGCAGCGCCGCCATCTGGTCGATAAAGGAGCCGGTGCCGCCGGCGCAGACGCCGTTCATCCGCTCTTCCAGGCCGCCCCGGAAGTAGATGATCTTGGCGTCCTCACCGCCAAGCTCAATGGCCACATCGGTCTGGGGGGCGGCGTATTTCAGGGCCGAGGCCACTGCCACCACTTCCTGAACGAAGGGAATGTCCAGGGCCTTGCCCAGGTTGATGGAGCCGGAGCCGGTGATCTGAATCTGCAGGCTGCACTCGCCCAGGGACTGCTTTGCCATCATCAGCAGGGCGTTCAGGGTCTGCTGGGTGTGGGCGTGGTGGCGGCGGTAATCTCCGAAGAGGATTTTTCCGTTTTCATCCAAAATAACCAGCTTGACGGTGGTGGAGCCAACGTCAATGCCGGCACGATAAGTCTTCATATGGTCTGCCTCCTGTATGTACTTCCTCCCGCAAGGGGAGTCTGACCGCAAAAGCAACCGGGAGCAATTTTCATGCTCCCGGCAGGCATTCCGGGTCAGAAGCTGCTTTTCCGCATAATAGAGATAGCATACAGCAGCAATCTAAACCGAAAGAAAACACAACTTCCAATTGTGTAAAGATTATGTAATTCTTTACCAAATCATTTCCGGTGGGCCCGCTGATTTTCCATCAGTTCCACAATCTCCTTCAGAGACTGGCTCAGGGGGCGCTCAGAATGGAAGGGGGCAAAGAACCGGTATTTTGCGGAAGAACGTTCCAGGTCGTTGCGGATATGGGCCTTGATGCTCTCGTAGCGCAGAACCACGGTGTTGTCTTCGGCAAAGCGTTTCAGCTTCACAATCAGCTGGCTGGAATGGGCCACATCAATCAGAAATACCCCGAAAAACATGCCGATAAAGAAGGAAAACGCCAGATTCCGGGACAGCCACTCCAGTCCTTCCAGAATGTGAGGATGTACCAGGAAATAATACATGGCCCCCAGAATGGCCCAGAAGAAGGAGAACAGAGGACAGATGATGCCCTGGATGTTGCCCCAGAGGTCCGAGTAGTCCCACAACCGCACTTTCAGGAACTTCAGGCAGAATACACCGGCTGCATATTCAATCACCGTCATGCCCACCGCCATGGCGGAAAACAGGGCCACCTTGTTCCAGAAGGGATCTTCAATCATCCGGTACTGCTCCAGGGATGCCAAAAGATACAGCACGCACAGACCAAAGCCGTAAATGGGCAGGTACGGGCCGGTACAGAAGCCGGGATTGATCCAGGTCTTGTGGGGGTGGGTCAGATTCCGGAACAGCAGCTCCAACACCCAGCCTAAGATAGAGCCGATAAAAAACAAATAGGCCAGCGTCAATAAAATACTCACAAACATTCCCTCCTGTGTTATGTTTCCTGAACGCTTCCGTCCCGGGGACTGTCCGGCAGCAGCACCGTGAAGGTGGTGATGTCATCTGCGCTTCTGACCCGGACTTCACCGCCGTGAAGCTGCACAATCCGTTTTACAACAGCCAGACCCACACCGTTTCCCTGGGTGGCGTGGGATTCGTCTGCCTGGTAGAACTTGTTGAAGATCTTTTTCTGGTGTTCCGGGGAAATCTCACTGCCGGTGTTGGTTACGGAAACTTCCAGACCCTGGGGCTGCTGCCCGATCTGCACCCGGACGGTGTGGCCCTCCGGGGTAAATTTCACCGCATTGTCCAGCAGGTTCAGCCACACCTGCTTGAGCAGTTCTTC
>CALXFP010000094.1 GCA_944387615.1 uncultured Oscillospiraceae bacterium
GTAAGTTTTGCCGGACTTCTGAGCTTTGTAGGGCTGATTGTCCCTCATGCAGTCCGCCGGATTCTGGGGGAGGATAATCTGCCGGTGCTGGCAGCTTCCATTCTGGGCGGTGGGGTGTTTGTAACCCTCTGCGATCTGTTGGCACGGGTACTGTTTGCCCCCTTTGAATTGCCGGTGGGCATTGTCCTGGCCTTTACGGGAGCGCCCTTCTTTCTGTGGCTGCTTCTGCGTCAGAAAGGAGGCCGGGGATGATTCAGATTCAGAATTTAACCACCGGCTACCCGGGGAAAGTGGTGGTACAGGATGTGTCCGTTGACTTTCTGCCCGGACAGGTGCTGGCTTTGCTGGGGCCTAACGGCAGCGGAAAATCCACCCTGCTGAAAGCGGCCCTGGGCCTGCTCCCGGCGGAACAGGGGACTGTTCGCTACGACGGCGTGGATATTCGCCAGATGAAACGGAAGCACGTTGCCCAGAAAGCGGCTTTTCTGACCCAAAGCCGGAATACCCCTTCCATTTTGTCCCTGCGGATGGTGCTGCACGGACGGTTTCCCTACCTGTCCTATCCCCGGCAGTATTCCAAGGCGGACTATGCCATCGCCCGGAAGGCTATGGACGTTACCGGATGCCGCCAGCACGAGAATACCAATATCAACCAGCTCAGCGGCGGTCAGCGGCAGGGAGTATACCTTGCCATGGCCCTGGCTCAGGATACCGAGACGGTGTTCATGGATGAACCCACTACTTATCTGGACATTCGCCGCCAGCTGCAGATTATGGAAACTGCCCGGACCCTTGCTGAGGAAGGCAAGGCTGTGGTGCTGGTGCTCCATGATATTTCCCTGGCATTGCGGGGAGCAGACCGGATTGGGGTGTTCCAGAATGGCAGGCTTCTGATGTGCGATACCCCGGAGAAGGTCTACGAAAGCGGTGTGCTGGACGGCGTATTTGATGTCCATGTCCACTGCGCCGAAACACCACACGGCAAACAGTATTACTGCGTTGAAAGAGAGGAATGACCCATGCCCCATTTTCCTATGTTTATCGATTTGAAAGACCAGACCGTTCTGGTGGCAGGCGGCGGCAGTGTTGCCCTGCGCAAAGTGCGTAAGCTCCTGCCCTATGGCCCGAAATTCCGGGTAGTTGCTCCGGCAATTACGGAAGAAATCTCCCGGCTGCCGGAGGTAACGGCTCTTTGCCGTCCCTTCCGGATGGGTGATCTGCGGCCTCGCCCGGCTATGGTCATTGCCGCTTCCAACGACTTAGGTGTGAACAGGAAAATTGCTCAGTATTGTAAAAAGCACAATATTCCGGTGAACGTGGCGGATTGCCCCGAAGAATGCAGCTTCCTGTTCCCGGCCCTGGTGCAGCAGGGAGAATTCTCTGCCGGCATCACCACCGGCGGCGCCAGCCCCACGGCGGCGGTGTACTTTAAGGAGCAGCTGCAAGCTCTGCTGCCGGAAAATCTGGACCAAATTCTTACCTGGCTGGAGCAGCAGCGCCCGGAGCTGAAAACTTCCGTGCCGGAGCAGTGCACCCGGGCAGGAATCTTCCGCAGAATGTTTGACGCCTGCATGGCAAAGCGCAGCCCCCTGACGGCCAAGGAAAAGAAGGACTGTATGGACAATCAGGCGGCAGGAAGCGTGGCCCTGGTTGGCGCCAGCTGCGGAAAAGCGGATCTGATTACCGTGCGGGGCCTGCGTCTGCTGCAGCAGTGCCAGGCAGTGGTGTATGACGACCTGATCGATCCGGCGCTGCTGGAGGCGGCTCCGGAAACAGCGCAGCGGATATACATGGGTAAACGCAGCGGTGAACACTCCGCACCTCAGAAGCAAATCAACCAGAAGCTTATTGAGCTGGCTCAGTCGGGATTGAAAGTGGTCCGCTTGAAAGGCGGAGATCCTTATCTGTTCGGACGGGGCGGGGAAGAGATGCTGGCATTGAAAGAGGCGGGAATTTCCTGCCAGGAAGTGCCGGGCATTCCTTCCGCCATCGGCATTCCTGCGGAGGTAGGCATTCCGGTAACTCACCGGGGAGCCAGCCGGGGGCTGCATATCATCACGGCTCACACTTCGGATACCCCTGACGGACTGCCGGAGGATTTTGACCATCTGGCCAAGCTCTCCGGAACTTTGGTGTTCCTGATGGGTCTTGCCCAGCTGCCCAAAATTTCTCAGCGGCTGATTGCGGCGGGAAAGTCCCCGGATACCCCGGCGGCAGTAATTTCCGGCGGCAATTCCCAGAACCCGGCGCTGGTTCGGGCGCCGTTGTGGGAGATTCCGGAAAAGGCGAAGGACGTTGCTTCTCCTGCCATTATTATGGTGGGTCAGGTTGCGGCGCTGGATTTGTCCCAGAAGCCTCTCAGCGGCATCCGGGTTGGCATCACCGGTACAGCCCATGTGGCGAAGAAGCAGATTTCCGCTCTGGAAGCATTGGGAGCGGAAACCAGCTGGGTTACCCAAACTGAGGTGAAGAAGTACCCGCTGGAAAATGTCATGCCCCAGCTGGAAGGAAAAACCGGATGGCTGGTGTTTACCAGTGCCAACGGCGTAAAGGTATTCTTTGAAGAGTTGGGAAATGACCCGGCAAAACTGGCGGTTCTGGAAGGGAAGAAGTACGCAGTAATTGGCGTTGCCACGAAGGATATGCTGGCCCAGTACGGCCTGGAAGCGGATTTGTGCCCTCAGACCTTTACCTCCGAGGCCCTGGCCCGGGAGCTGGCCCAGACTGCCCAGAAAGAGGAAGCAATTTTCCTTCTGCGCTCCGCAATCGGCTCCCCGGTTCTGCCGGAAATCCTGACCCAAGCCGGTCTTACCGTTTCCGATATTCCCGTGTATAACGTTTCCGGAGAAGGAGCAGGCCAGACTCTGCCACAGCTGGATTACCTGACCTTCTCCAGCGCCAGCGGTGTGGAAGCTTTTATCCGCCAGTACGGAAGCCTTCCCCAGGGGGTCAAATATGTCTGCATCGGCGGTATTACGGCGAAGAAGCTGGCAGCCTATACCCAGGATCCCTACCTGACCGCAGAGGAAATGACCGTCCCTGGAATTGTCCAGGCCATTGTAAAGGACGCAACATAATCCCCAAAAGCCTGCCCGATGTTCATCGCGGCAGGCTTTTTGCTGGAATCCATTCCTAATATTTTCTTAAGTCCGATGGGCAGCCATTGACTTTCAGGACGGCGGGAAGTACCCTATATAATGGAAATAGCAGAATCGTTTCCGGAAATCAGAATCAGAAGAGCGGATTGTGCTGTCCGCAGCAGAAAGGATGAGAGGGATGAAACGAATTTCAACGTGGCTTTTGATGATGGCAGCTGTCTGTTTACTGGCAGGCTGCGGCGCAGAACCTGCGCCCACGGAAACAGTGGCAGAAACGGAAGCAGAAACAACCGAGTCTGCCGGGGTGAGCGTCGGGACAGTGGATGAACTGCTGGCGGCCATTGAACCGGGGGCAGAAATTCTTCTGGAGCCGGGGACCTACAATCTCTCTACCGCCGCAGATTATGGCAAGGAGGATACCCGCAGCACATATTACACATGGGTTCCGGCAGGAAATGGCTATACATTGCGTCTGGTAGGGGTGGATGACCTGACCATCCGGGGCGGCGGTATGGAGTCTGCCACACTGGAAACCGATGCTGTGGACGGGACTCTGATGGAGGTGCTTAACTGTAACGGCGTAACCTTGGAGGATTTTGCAGCTGGGGGTGCAGACGGCGCAGAAAGCAGCATTGGGTGTGTTGTCTCTTTTTTGGGATGCAGAGACATTGCTGTGAATCGGGTGGATTTTCGTGGCAGCAATGTGGATGGCGTTATGGTACAGTATTGCAGCAATCTGACCATCCGGGACAGCCGGATTTCCCAGTGTTCCAGTTCTGCACTGTCCCTCTATGAATGTTCCCAAATGACGTTGGAGCGCTGTGAAATCCACGATATTGGCCGGAGGTACGGAAGTTATGCGGTACTCTCTGCAAATAACTGCAGTGATCTTTCGATTTTCGACAACCGGATCCATCATAACACGGTATTCAGCCTGCTGGTAAGCAGCATGAGTACCTCGGTGGAAATGGCGGGCAATCAGATCACCGGCAACCGGATGCGGGAAGAGGCCTTCTATCTGTACAATACCAGACTGGTACTGGATGGCAATACCTTTGAAAACAACACGATCCGCAGGTGGTATCCGGACAGCACCTCCTGTGCCGTGGACAAAGCGGGCAGCCCGATTTCTGCGGAAGACCTGAATCGTATGAACGTCCGCAGCGATCAGGAGGCAGCAGCCCATCGGAACCTGGTCACGGTATCCACAGCGGAGGAACTTCTGAAAGCCATTGCACCGGATACGGAAATCGTACTGGATGCTGCGCTGTACGATTTGAGCACCGCTGCCGGATCCACAGAAACGGAGAGTGAATACTACTACTGGGAGGAAACCTACGATGGGCCGGAGCTGGTGATCCGGGGAGTGGACAACCTGGTCATCCGCAGCGCAGACGGCAACCGAGAAGCCCATACCCTGTCGGCAGTTCCCAGATACGCCAATGTGCTGAGATTCAACCGGTGCAGCAATATCACCCTGTCCGGCTTCACCGCAGGCCACACCGTTGAGCCGGGCAGCTGCATTGGCGGCGTGCTGACATTCGTGGATTGTGATGAAATCCAGGTGGACAACTGCGGCCTGTATGGCTGCGGCATCCTGGGGATCCAGACGGAGAACTGCGGCGGTGTCACCGTAAGCGGCTGCGATATTTACGAGTGCAGCCAGGGCGGAATCGCCATGTACGGAACCTGGGACATTGCCATTGAACAGTGTACCTTCCGGGATCTGGGAGGCAACCGCATGGCCTTCAGCGGATGTGAAAACGTGAGAGTGGATGACAAGGATATAGACGGAAATGTTTGCATAGAATAAGGAAACCATCCCAGAGGTTTGGTCTGTGATGGCGCAAAGAAAACCGCAGAGCGTATGCTCTGCGGTGACTGGCGGAGATGTGGGGATTCGAACCCCAGCGCCGGCGGAGCCGGCCTACCGGATTTCGAATCCGGACCCTTCAACCACTTGGGTACATCTCCATTTGTACTGTCAGCCAAGCTATTATATCAGCGGAACCCGCAAAAATCAAGAATTTCTTTCACACAAAAATTCCACGTCCCGAAGGACGTGGAATTTTGATAAATCGGGGAATTACTGCTCTTTCTTCTTCAGTACAAAGACCACCACTGCCAGAGCTGCGCAGCTGATTACAGCAATGACAAGGATGGAGTTGGAGGAAGAAGGCTCCGCTGTGATTTCTTCTGCTGCAACGGTTGCTGCGGTGGTTTCCGGAGCCTGAGTAGCAGGAGCGGTAGTTTCTACAGCCTCAGGTTCCCGGACAGCGGCTTCCATCACAATGCGGCCGGAGCCGTCAACAGTGCTGTAATCCACGGTGAATCCGGGATACTTGGCAGCCAGGGGGGAGTTGGTAGCTTCCACAACGCCGCCTTCAAAAGCCTGAACATAGTTTGCCAGAACCATGTAATCTTCCATCACATAGTCCAGCACGTTCACAGCGCCGTCAAACATGCTGAATCCGTCACCCAGATCCCGCAGAGTGTAGTTGTAGCCAGCCAGGTTATACTTGGCAGTCAGATCCAGGTCGTCCCAAGCGCCGGTTTCCTTGTTGTAAACCTTCACATCATGTACCCGATATCCGCCGGTGGGAGCGCCGATCCAAACGCCCTTGTCGTCTTTCTGGGTGGAGTCGGGCCATTCGGTGTCAATCTTGTAGGTGATGCCGGAAACCTGGAGGAAGCCGCCGCACTCTTCACCGGTGCC
>CALXFP010000095.1 GCA_944387615.1 uncultured Oscillospiraceae bacterium
GGGATTCGCTATAATGGTACAGATAATAGGCTAATATACGATAGCGCATTGTGCGCTGTGGAAGAGTTGACATAAAAGGGGAATATGCATGATGGAAGCCATACAGGGATTCACCCAAACCATTCTGAGTATGCAATGGAGCGACTACCTGGATATCATCGTAGTTGCGTTTATCATCTATAAATTACTGCCCTTGCTGCGGACTCCGCACATTATGCGACTGGCACGTACCGTGGTATTGCTGGTACTGGTTGCCTGGGCAACGGACGTTATGCACCTGTACACCCTCAACTGGCTGCTCAGCCAGCTGCTGGCCATCGGTCTGCTGGCCTTTGTGGTGCTGTTTCAGCCGGAGCTGCGCCGGATGCTGGATCATTTGGGAAGCGTCCGGCTGCCGGATTTCCTGGGCGGTTCCAAGCCGGTTCAGGAAATGGAAACGGTGATTACCCAGACGGTTCGGGCCTGTGAAATCATGAGCCGGGATAAGGTAGGCGCGCTGATCGTCTTTGCCCGGGAGCAGCACTTGAGCGAATACTATAAAACCGGCACGCAGATCGATGCCCAGGTTTCTGATCCGCTGCTGCGCAATATCTTCTTTCACAATTCCCCTCTGCATGATGGAGCTTTGATTATCCGCGAAGGCAGAATCGCCTACGCCGGATGTGTCATGCCCTTGTCCAAAAATCCCAACCTGCCTAAAGAACTGGGAACCAGACACCACGCCGCCGTGGGAACCAGCGAAGTTTCCGATGCGGTGGTGGTGGTGGTTTCCGAGGAAACCGGCGCCATTTCCGTGGCAGTGGGCGGCATGCTGAAGCGGCATCTGGCCCCCCAGACTCTGGACAAGCTGCTGCACAATGAGCTGGTTCCGGGACAGAAAGAGGAAAACCAGGGCAATCTCCTGGAACGGATGCGGGATAAGCTGACCCGCAAGGGCAAGGAGGACGACGCAAATGAGAAAGAATAAACTCTATTCCGTCTTGCTGTCCGTGGCGGTTGCCTTTGGATTGTGGATGTATGTGGTGACCACCGTCAGCCAGAAGGATGACAGAACCTACTATAATATTCCGGTGGTCATGGAAGGTGAGGCCATCCTCAACGAGCGAAACCTGATGATTACGGAAAAATCCGCAGATGCTGTATCGCTGCACCTGTCCGGCAGCCGGGGAGAGCTGAATAAGCTCAGCACCAGCAACAATCTGACTGTAAAGGTGGATATTTCCAATATCAAAGAGCCAGGGGAGAATATCCGCCTGCAATATACGCCGGTGTATCCGGCCGACGTATCCAGCAGCGCCATTACGGTGCTTTCCCGGAATCCTACGGAAATTTACATCAGTGTGGATTACCGCAGGACCAAGGAAGTACCGGTCATCATCAACTGGACCGGTACCCGTTCCGAAAATTATATCTACGATACGGAAAACGCAGTGCTGGACAACCCTGTGATCACCCTGGTAGGTCCGGCCTCTGTGGTGGATCAGATTGACCATGCCCAGATTGACATTGACCTGTCCGAGCAGGTGGAGTCCATCAGCCAGAGCTTCCGCTATACTCTGTGTGATGCCGCCGGAGAACCGGTGGATGCCGAGCAGATTCTGACCAGCGTGGAAGAAGTCCGGCTGGATATGCAGATTCAGCGGATTCAGGAGATGAAGCTGGCGGTGGATGTGATCTATGGCGGCGGTGCAACGGCCCAGAATACAACCATCAGCATTTCTCCTGCGACCATCCGGGTCTCCGGTGGTGAGGCGGTGCTGGCGGAACTGGGAGATACCTACTCCATTTCCACCATCAACCTGGCAGAACTGGATAGAAACAGCAATGAACTGACCTTCCCCATCAATCTGCCGGAAGGCGTGACCAACCAGACCGGTGTTACCGAGGCCAAGGTCATCGTCAGCTTTACCGATCTGGTCAGCAGAGAATTTACCATCGATCAGTTCCAGATCATCAACCTGCCGGAAGGCATGGAGGCGGAAATCATCAACGCAAATCTGACGGTGAAGGTTCGCGGCCCCGTTGGTCAGATCAGCAAGCTGACAGAAGAGGATATTGTGGTTGAGGTAGACTTTGCCAATGCGGAAGTCGGTACGGCAACCTACAAGGCCAATATCCGGTTTGCAGATGGATTTGAAGGCGTTGGCGCTCTGAAGACCAACTCGGTTTCGGCCATGGTTCAGCTTCAGGGAGGCTAACATGGAACAGGTTGTAAGGGTGAAGGAAACCTACGATAACGGCACGGCGCTGGTTGTCCACGTCCGGGAAAGCGCCTGCTCCGGAGACTGTCACAAGTGCTCCGGATGCGGCGCTGCCAAGGAAGCTGTGGTGTTCACCGCGGACAACCCCATCGGCGCCGGGCGGGGAGACCTGGTCCGGGTGGAATCCCAGACAGGCCCTGTGCTGAAAGCGGCGTTTGTACTGTACGTTCTGCCGCTGGTGCTGTTCTTCCTGGGGTATTACCTGGGAACACTGGCGGGGAACTGGGGTGCCGCGGTTGGCTGCCTGGGCTTTGTCCTGGGAGTAGCCATGGTGGTGCTCTATGACCGGACTGTGGTCAAAAAACAGAATTTGGGGTATACCATTACGGCTTTGGTGGAGGCATTCCAGCCCAGAGCCAGGATAAGAGAGGAAGAGAACCATGGTTAAAAGCATGACCGGCTACGGCCGGGCGGTGGAGACGGTGAACGGCCGGGAATTTACCGTAGAGCTGCGCTCCGTCAATAACCGGTACTTAGACTGCACCGTAAAACTCCCCCGCAGCCTGACCTTTGGTGAGGATGCGGTGAAGCAGGCGGTAAAGGCCACCATTACCCGGGGCAAGGTGGATGTGTACATTTCCGTTCGCTCGGAAAGTGCTGCCGATGTGCAGGTGACACTGAATGAGGCAATGGTGGAAGGATATCTGGCAGCCATGCAGAAGTTGGCCAGCCAGTATGGCGTTCGGGATGATATCAGTGTGTCGCTGCTGTCCCGGATGCCGGAGGTACTTACCGTAGAGCGGGGGCAGGTGGATGAAGAGCAGCTGCTGTCCGATCTGATGGGAGTTGTCCGTCTGGCTCTTCAAAACTATGACGCCATGCGTACAACCGAAGGCCTGGCCCTGGAGAATGACCTGCGCAGCCGGGGAAATACCATCCTGGAACTGGTTTCTCAGGTGGAAGCCGGCAGCGGCCAGACCGTGGCGGATTACCGCACCCGGCTGGAAAACAAGATCAAGGAAGTGCTGGCCAATACTGCTATTGACGAAAGCCGAATCCTGACGGAGGCTGCCATTTTTGCCGACAAGGTGGCGGTGGATGAGGAAACGGTGCGCCTGCGCAGCCACCTGCAGCAGATGAACACCATGCTTACCACCGGCGGCCCCATTGGCAGAAAGCTGGATTTCCTGCTTCAGGAAATGAACCGGGAAGCCAACACCATTGGTTCCAAGTGCTCCGATGTGGCCCTGGCCCGGATTGTAGTGGAGATCAAGGCAGAGTTGGAAAAGATCCGGGAGCAGACCCAGAACATCGAATAAGGAGGGGCCATGAAGCTGATCAATATTGGTTTCGGCAGCATGGTGGCCTCCGGCAGAGTGCTGGCCATTGTGTCGCCGGATTCGGCCCCCATCAAGCGGGTGATCCAGGAAGCCAGAGAGCGGGGGATGCTGATTGACGCATCCTACGGCCGCAAAACCCAGGCGGTGATTCTGATGGACACGGATCATGTGATTTTGTCCGCCATCCCCACAGAGACCATTTCTGCCCGGTGGACGGGCAGCCAGGAACAGGAGGCTGAAACATGAGCAAAGGAAAACTGATCGTCATTTCCGGTGCCTCCGGCGTGGGCAAAGGTACGGTGCTGGGAATTATGATGAAGAAGAGAACCGATTTTTCCTTCTCCGTATCCGCAACTACCCGTGCCCCCAGGCCCGGGGAGGTGGAAGGCGTACACTATACCTTCATCACCAGGCCAGAGTTTGAAGATATGATTGCCCGGGGAGAATTCCTGGAGTACGATGCCCACGCAGGCAATTACTACGGTACCCCCCGAGCTCAGGCGGAAGAGAAGATGGCCCATGGTCCGGTGCTTCTGGACATTGAGCCGAAGGGTGCCCAGCAGGTGCGGCAAAGCGCACCGGAGGCCGTGTTGATTTTCATTATGCCCCCCAACATGCAGGAGTTGGAGCGCCGGCTCAGAGGCCGGGGTGACACCTCGGAGGAACAGATCCAGATGCGGATGGAACGGGCTGTATGGGAAATGGAGCAGCGCAGCTGGTATGACTATGTGGTAGTCAATGACGATGCCGAGCGCTGTGCCGATGAAATTCTGAATATCATTGCCAATTTGGCAGACTAAGAAATTGGAGGACTTATTATGCTTTACCCCCCTGTTGCAGATTTGCTCAAACATGTTGACAGCCGTTACCTGCTGGTGAATGTGGTCGCCCATCGGGCCCGCCAGATTGCCGCAGAAGCGGAAGCATTCCAGGAAGATTTGCCGGAGAAGCCCGTTACCCTGGCTATTCAGGAAGTGGCTGACGGTAAGCTGTCCGGCACCGTGAAGGATATTTACAAGAACTGATTTTTGGAATTTTTCCAGGAAATCCGGAGGAAGGTTGGGGAGAGCGTCTATGATTGGGAAAATTGCTGTATCTGCGGCGAATTTTGCCATTGACAAGCCCTATTCCTACCGGATTCCGGAGAACATGACCATCCTTCCGGGACAGCGGGTGCAGCTGCCCTTCGGCCGCAGCAACAAGCGTACCGAGGGCATCGTCCTGTCTGTGGAGGAAGGAAACGAAGAGAAACTCAAAACCATTGAATCTTGCCTGGACGAAACCCCGATTCTGACGGAGAAGCAGCTGCGCCTGGCGGCTTTCCTGCGGGAGCGATACTTCTGCACATTTTACGATGCCGTCCGGGCCATGCTTCCAGCGGGGCTGTGGTTTCAGACAAAGCAGACCTTTTCTCTGACACAGGACCGAAGCTGGAAGGAAAAAAATATTCGCCAAAAAACCGCGCTGACCATTTTGCGGACTTTGGAGAATCTTGGCGGCCAGGCTGAAGAAAGCAGCCTGCGTGGGGTGATTTCCGACGAGGAGGCGCTCTCCGACGGCCTTGCCTACCTGCTGCGGAAAAAATGGATTACTGCCCAGACCGACTATCTGCGCCGCCTGGGAGACAAAACGGAGAAAATTGCCGCTTTGGCAGTACCGCCGGAAGAGGCGCTGGCCTTCGCCCAGAGCAGACCAAAATCTGCATCTGCCCAGAAAAGCGTGCTGGAACTGATGTGCAGTATCGGAAGCGCCGCGGTGAAGGAGATTTGCTACTTCACAGGTGCTTCCACAGCCACCGTCAACCGGCTGGAAAAGCTGGGATATCTGACCTTCACTGAGCGCCCGGTGCTTCGCTGCCGGGAAATCCAGCCTGCGAAGCTGGCCGGACCGCTGATTTTGAATCAGGACCAGCAAAGCTGCCTGGACGGACTGAGTCAGCAGTTGGAACTGCCCAATCCGGGAGTTGCCCTGCTGTATGGCGTAACCGGCTCCGGCAAGACCTCCGTGTATATCAAACTGATTCAGCGGTGTCTGGATCAAGGAAAAAGCGCCCTGCTTCTGGTGCCGGAAATCGCCCTGACCCCCCAGCTGCTGGGGCTGATGGCGGCGTATTTCGGACAGCAGGTGGCAGTGCTGCACAGCAGCCTGGCGGCGGCGGAACGCTACGACCAGTGGAAACGGGTTCGCAGCGGGGAAGCCAAAGTGGTGGTGGGAACCCGCTC
>CALXFP010000096.1 GCA_944387615.1 uncultured Oscillospiraceae bacterium
TTGCGGGAGGTGTTTCTGGTCTGTTTTCTGACCCTGGGCGTGATGTTTTTCCTACAGCCGTTCCTGGCAAGGACGCTGGGAATTCCTATTTGATCGGTTCTCTCCCGTGTTTCGCCGGAGCGAGCCGGTCTTTTTTCTGTCTTTTTAAAAATTCTTCTGGTTTCGCGATTTCCTCTTGCATTATTCCACCGCCCGTGGTATAATGTCCGCAGCTACTGAACAAGGAGATTATCCTTATGACTTCTATCATCGCTGCTGCACAGTTTTTCTTTGGTTACTATTACTTTTTTACCAAGAAAAAGTAATAGCGATTTGTGCTGCAATGGATTTTCAGAAGCTGAAACCGTTTTTTAAGACGCCGCACGAATTGCCGTGCGGCGTTATTCTTGTTTTTAGGAGATGTTTCTATGATCGCAATTCTGAAACACGGTACCACCCCGGAACAAGCACAGCATCTGGTGGACTGGCTGAAACACATGAACCTGGATGTCCATATTTCTCAGGGTGCTGAGGTAACTGTCCTGGGCCTCATCGGCGATACCAGCCGGGTTGACATGGAACTGCTGAAAAGTCTGGACATGGTGGAAACCGTCAAGCGGGTTTCCGAGCCGTTCAAACAGGCAAACCGGAAATTTCATCCCCAGGATACCATCGTAGAAGCCGGCGGGGTACGCATCGGCGGCGGCTACTTTGCCATGATTGCCGGCCCCTGCTCCGTTGAGTCCGAAGAACAAATCATCCAGGTTGCCCAGGCGGTCAAAGCTTCCGGTGCCAACATTCTCCGGGGCGGCGCTTTCAAGCCTCGTACTTCTCCCTACGCTTTCCAGGGCATGAAGGGGGAAGGCATCAAGCTGCTGCTGAAGGCCAAGGAGGCCACCGGGCTTCCTATCGTCACGGAAATCATGAACATCTCCTCTCTGGATTTGTTTGCGGATGTGGATATCATCCAGGTCGGTGCCCGGAATATGCAGAACTTCGACCTGCTGAAAGAACTGGGCAAAACCCGCAAGCCGATTCTCTTAAAGCGCGGTCTGGCCAATACGCTGCAGGAGCTGCTGATGAGCGCCGAATACATTATGAGCGAAGGAAACGATCAGGTTATCCTCTGCGAACGGGGCATCCGCACCTTTGAAACCGCCACACGGAACACCCTGGATCTGTCCGCTGTCACCGTTTTGCACAACCTGACCCACCTGCCTGTGGTGGTTGATCCCAGCCACGCCACCGGCAAGGCCAACCTGGTTGCCCCCATGGCCTACGCTGCGGCTGCCTGCGGCGCTGATGCCATTATGATTGAAGTACACAACAATCCTTCCTGCGCCCTGTGCGATGGTGCTCAGTCCCTGACACCCCAGCAGTTTGATGAGCTGAATCGGAAGGTCGTCAAGATTCGTGAGGCCATTGTATGACAGTCGGGATTCTGGGTTTGGGTTTGATCGGCGGTTCCCTGGCCCGGGCCTATGCTCTGGAAGGACACAGCGTCTATGCCGCAGAGAAAGACGAGGGTATGCTCTCCTTTGCCATGCTGGCCGGTGCCGTTCATGGGCGTCTGGAAAAGGATACTGTCAGCCAGTGTGATCTGATTTTGCTGGCAATCTACCCCGGCGGCTGCGCCGCATGGCTGGAAGAACATGCTTCTCTGATTACCAAGGATACTTTGGTTCTGGACTGCTGCGGCATCAAGCAGGAAATTTGTCAGAGGTGTTTCCCCCTGGCAAAGCAGTTTGGGTTTACCTTTGTAGGGGGACACCCAATGGCCGGTTCTCAATTCTCCGGCTTTAAGTACAGCCGGGCCAATCTCTTTGCCAGGGCTCCCATGGTGCTGGTACCCCCCGTCTTTGACGATATCCAGCTATTGGATCGGGTGAAGGAAGCGCTGCGTCCCTGCGGGTTTGGGTCTTTCTCTGTTACCACCGCACAGGAACACGACAAGCTGATTGCGTTTACTTCTCAAATGCCCCACATTCTGAGCAACGCCTTTATCAAATCCCCCACCGCCCAAAGTCACAAAGGCTTTTCCGCGGGAAGCTACAAGGATTTGACCAGAGTTGCCTGGCTGAACCCGCAGATGTGGGCGGAACTGTTCCTGGAAAACCAGGAAAATGTACTCTTTGAACTGGACTGTTATATCAACAGCCTGAAAGAGTACCGGCAGGCCATCGCTTCCGGCAACACGGATGCTTTGGTATCCCTGCTGGAAGAAGGTAAGAAACGGAAAGAGGAGGTGGACGGATGAATACCGTCACAGTGAGCGCTTCAAAGCAATATGAAATCCGCATTGGCAGCGGGCTGCTGTCCGGTCTTGGGAAGGCCATCCGCAGCCTTGCCGCTCCCAAAACCGTCTGCCTGGTCAGTGAAAGCACCGTATTTCCCCTGTACGGAGCGGCAGCGGTGAGCAGCCTGGAAAGCGCCGGTCTCAACGTGGTTTGCTTTGTATTTCCCGCCGGAGAAGAACGAAAAAATGGGGAAACCTATCTGGAACTTCTGAACTTTCTGGCCCAGAACCAGCTGACCCGTTCCGACTGGATCGTGGCATTGGGCGGCGGTGTGGTGGGAGATCTGGCGGGATTTGCCGCTGCTACTTACCTTCGGGGCATTCCTTTTGTTCAAGTTCCCACCACCTTGCTGGCAGCGGTGGATTCCTCCGTCGGCGGAAAGACCGCCATTGATTTGCCCGCCGGGAAAAATCTGGCCGGTGCCTTCTACCAGCCCAGCCTGGTGCTGTGCGATACAGATGTGCTTTCTTCCCTGCCGGAGGATGTGTTCCGGGATGGCTGTGCGGAAGTCATCAAATACGCCATTCTTTACGACAAAGCCATGTTTTCCAGCCTGGAACAGACAGGGTTGGACTTTGACCGGGAACAGATCATCACCTGCTGTGTCCAGCTGAAGCGGGATGTGGTGATGGTGGACGAGTTTGACACCGGCGCCCGGATGAAGCTGAATCTGGGCCACACTGTGGGCCACGGAATCGAAGCAAAAAGCCACTTTTCCATCTCCCACGGAAAAGCCGTGGCTATGGGAACTGCCATCGTCGCCAGAGCCGCCGCTGCCATGGGAATGTGTCCGGACGCAGACTGCAAGAGAATTGTTTCTCTTTTGCAGCAGTTTGGCCTTCCTGTTGCCACCAAGTACAGCGCATCGGACTTGTTCCAGTATGCTCTGTCCGACAAAAAACGCTCCGGCGGCAGTGTCAATCTGATTCTCCCCCGCTCCATCGGCGACTGCGCCATTGTTCCCACCCCGGTGCAGCAGCTGGAATCCTGGATACAGGCAGGTCTTTGATATGGATATCACGATTACACCAAGCAGATTATCGGGAACAGTTAAGGCAATTGCTTCCAAATCCCAGGCCCATCGATTGCTGATCTGCGCTGCCTTCGCCGACGGCCCTACAGAACTACTCTGCTCCCAAACCAACCGGGATATGGATGCCACAGCAGATTGTCTGAATTCTCTGGGTGCGAAAATTCTCCGAAGCGATTGGGGGTATCAGGTCACGCCCGTCGGGCAGGTTCCCCAAACGGCGCAGCTGCACTGTCACGACAGCGGCTCAACCCTGCGGTTTCTGCTGCCGGTTGCCGGTGCCCTGGGAGTGGATACCACCTTTTTCCTGGAAGGCAGACTTCCTCAGCGCCCTTTGTCTCCCCTGTGGGAAGAAATGGAGCGGATGGGATGCCGGCTGTCCCGGCCTACTCCTGAAACCATCCGCTGTCAGGGCAGGCTGAGGGCCGGAGACTATTATATTGACGGTGGTGTTTCCAGCCAGTTTATTACAGGGCTTCTGCTGGCGGCAACCCGGATGTCCGGTATCAGCCAGCTGCACCTGACAGGTAAGGTGGAGTCCCGGCCTTATATCGCTATGACTCAGGAAGCTATGGCTATGTTTGGCTGTGACAGCCAGGACTATCGCATCGCAGGCGGAGCTTCCCTCCATTCTCCGGGACGTGTGCAAGTGGAAGGTGACTGGAGCAATGCCGCATTCTTCTTGGCAGCTCAGGCTTTAGGGAATGACGTAGCCGTAGAGAACTTGAACGCTGGTTCTGCCCAAGGTGACCGGGCTGTTCAGCAGCTTCTTCCGGCGTTGAAGGAACATACCATCATAGATGCCTCGGATATCCCCGATTTGGTTCCCATTCTGGCGGTGGTTGCCGCATGTAACAAGGGTGCCAAGTTTACCGGCATTCGGCGGCTGCGGCTAAAAGAATCTGACCGGGTGGCATCTGTGATTGCCATGCTCACCGCTCTGGGCGGGAAGGCTGAGGAAGCAGAGGATGCCCTCACCGTTTACGGGACCGGCCTGACAGGAGGTATTGTGGACAGCTGCAACGATCATCGTATTGCTATGTCCGCTGCCATTGCCGCCACAGTCTGCAAGCAGCCGGTTACCATATCGGGCGCGGAGTGCGTAGAAAAATCCTATCCCCAATTTTTTGAGGAATATCGCCGGTTAGGAGGAAATTATGAGCAGTACCTACGGTGAAAATCTGAAATTGTCTATTTTTGGCCAATCCCACGGTCCTGCCATCGGGATGACGTTGGACGGCATTCCGGCGGGTCTGGAGGTAGATTTTGACAAGCTTCAGGCATTTCTCAACCGCCGGGCACCGGGGCAGAATTCCTGGTCCACCCCTCGGAAGGAAGAAGACCGGCCGGAATTTCTCTCCGGAATCCTGGACGGTTTTACCTGCGGCGCTCCCATTGCCGCAGTAATCTACAACAAAAATACCCGTTCCGGAGACTACGCCAATCTGAAAGACAGTCCCCGGCCTGGGCATGCCGACTATACGGCCCAGGTAAAATATGGCGGCTTTCAGGATGCAGCTGGCGGCGGGCACTTTTCCGGACGGCTTACCGCTCCCCTGTGCATCGCCGGTGGTCTGTGCAAGCAGTGGCTGGAGCAGCGGGGCATTCAGATTGGTGCCCGGATTTTCCGCATTGCCGGCAGCAGCCGGGAGGATGATCCGCTTCCGATGCACGGCATTCCCCAAATCTGCGATGATTTCCCAGTGGTCAACCCGGAAGCTGGCTTGGCCATGCGTCAAAGCATCGAACAGGCCCGGAAAGATGCAGACAGTGTCGGCGGGGAAATTGACTGTGTGGTTACCGGGCTGCCTGCAGGAATCGGAGAACCTATGTTCGGCGGCGTGGAAAGCCGGATTGCCCAGATTGTCTACGGCATTCCGGCGGTAAAGGGCCTGGAGTTTGGCGCGGGTTTCAAGGTAGCCCAAATGCGGGGCAGCCAGTGCAACGATGCCTTTACCGCCGAGCATGGCATGATTCAAACCGTTACCAACCACTGCGGCGGCATTTTAGGCGGCATCACCAACGGTATGCCGCTGACATTCCGAGTAGCGGTGAAGCCTACCCCCTCCATTGCCGCACCACAGCAAAGCGTAAATTTGAACCAAATGACAACTCAGCAGCTGAACATACAGGGCAGACACGACCCCTGCATTGTCCCACGCGCCGTTCCGGTGGTGGAAGCGGCCGCTGCCATTGCAATTTTTGATATGATTTTGGGCAATACCCAGACAGACAGGAGGAAATAATCTATGGAACTGAAGGAATTACGGCAGGAAATTGATAAAATCGACGACTCTCTGGTAGAGCTTTTCCGGGCTCGAATGGA
>CALXFP010000097.1 GCA_944387615.1 uncultured Oscillospiraceae bacterium
GCAGTCCATCTGGCGGATAAAATCCGGAACACTCTGGATTGTTTGAACGTTCCCTACCTGGTTCCGGGCAGCACCAATCAGATTTTCCCCATTTTGCCGGATGCAGTTCTGACGGAACTGGCAAAGGAGTATGTGTTCTGCGAACAGGAACGGGTGGATGAAACCCATCGGGCAATCCGCTTCTGCACCAGCTGGGCCACCCGGGAGGGATCCGTGGACGGGTTGTGCCAGACTTTGCGCAGCCTGCTTAATAATCGGTAAATTTACAACTTGTTCACCGGTTTTTCCCCAAAATCCGTTATACTAAAACGGAAAAGGAGGTAGAAATATGCACTTTGACAAGCGGGCAATGCGCAGTCTGTTTCTCCTAATCGCCGGCTGTATTGTTTTCGGCTGGCTGGTATTGGATACAGCCCGGGCAAAAACCGTTTTTGACACCGTCTGGAATCTGATCTCTCCCTTCGTTGCCGGTGCCGGTATTGCGTTTATCTTCAATGTGCCCATGCGCATCATTGAACATCAGTTGGATGGGATTCACCGTCTCGGTATCCGCAGGGCGTTTGCCATTATCATGACCATCCTGGCGCTGATTCTGGTGATTATGTTTGTAATCGAACTGCTGGTTCCCCAGATTCAGCTGACCTGGACTTCCCTGTCGGAAAAGATTCCTGCCTTTATTGACCGCACTGCCAACAGCCTGATGCTGCTCATGGACGATTATCCCGACCTGAGCATTTGGATTCAGGAAGGGCTGAATCTGCAAAATCTGAACTGGACCAATATCATCCGGGATGGTCTGACATTCCTGGGCAATCAGATTACCACCGTTATGGACAGTGCTGTCATCGTCATCGGCGGCGTTACCGGAGCCTTGATCAACACCGTAGTGGCCATCGCCTTTGCCGTATATTGTCTGGTCCGCAAGGAAATTCTGGCCCGGCAGGGGCGGCGGATTCTGTACTCGCTGCTTCCGGAACATACAGTCGATGAGATTGTCCGGATTCTGCGCCTGACCAACAGCACCTTCTCCAACTTCATCTCCGGGCAGTGTCTGGAAGCGTGTATCTTAGGCTGTCTGTTTGCCATTGCCATGGCGATTTTCAAAATGCCCTACATTCCCCTGGTCAGCGTCATCATCGGCGTCACTGCCCTGATTCCTGTGGTGGGTGCTTTCGTCGGCTGCGTAGTGGGTGCGTTCTTCATTCTGGTGAACGATCCGTTCCAGGCACTGACCTTTGTGGCCATGTTCCTGGTAATTCAGCAGCTGGAAAACAACTTGATCTATCCCAGAGTGGTGGGCACTTCCATCGGCCTTCCCGGCATGTGGGTGCTGGTGGCCGTTACAGTGGGCGGCGGTCTGATGGGTGTAGGCGGTATGCTGCTGATGATTCCTCTGGCATCGGTATGCTACACCTTAGCCCGGGAATTTACCGACAAACGTCTGGCAGAACGGAACATTCCGGAAGAAAAGCTGATGGATCAGCCACCGGACATCCGTTCCCAGTTCCAGAAGAACCGGGAACGCAAGCAGCAGCGCCGTCTGCAGAAAATGAAAGAACAGCTCCTGAAAATGCAGCAAAACCAAAAGAAAAAATAACAGCAAAAGCCGCTGACCACATTGGGTCAGCGGCTTTTCTCATACCTGGGTAAATTCGTAGTTTTCAAATCTCAGCTGATCTCCCACATCCACCCCAAAGGGCAGCAGAGCGATGGCAACTTCGGAGATAACGCCTGTATCCTGGTATTTTACATAGGCATAATCTCCCCGGATGTCCACAACGGTACAGAGCATAGTGTTCTCCTTATCGGATAAAGTTGGTAGAAACCTTGGGTGTTGCCTTGGGCAGGCCATAGGTTTCCTTTCCCAGGGCGATGGATTTCATCAAAAAGGCCATGTTCTTTGCCAGATTCTGGACAGTGACCAAGCCTTCTGCATCCTGTGCAGCCTCTCCCGGAGCGGCTCCGTGGACGCTGTTCCAGTAATGGCTGGAGGCCACCGGCATACCGGAAATGGTGAAATACTTATTCAGCTGGTCGAAGGTGGAAGAGCATCCGCCCCGGCGGGCTACCACCACCGACGCGCCTACCTTCATCCGCTTGTCAAAGCTGGTGCTGTAGAACAGCCGATCCAGGAAGGCAATCAGGGTTGCATTGGCGGAAGCATAATACACAGGGCTTGCCACCACCATGCCGTCGGCTTCCTCCAGCTTTTTGGCGGCTTCATTGACCATGTCGTCAAAAACGCACTTTCCGGTTTTGCGGCAGCTGCAGCAGGCGATGCAGCCCCGGATGGCTTCCTTGCCCGGGTGGAGAATTTCCGTTTCGATTCCCTCGGCAGCAAACACTTCCGCCATCTGGTGCAGAGCCAGGGAGGTGTTGCTTCTGGATCTGGGGCTTCCGTTAATCAACAATACTTTCATAAATAACCTCCTCCGATCCGTTAAAATCTGGAAAAACCCGCCCCCGATTACGAGGGCGGGTTCATTAGGTAACGGAGATAATCAGGAGAAATCCCGGGAAATGGGATTAGTCCTTGTACATCTCAACCAGCTTCACCAGGTGCTCGTAACGCTCCTTAGCAGCAGCCTCATTCTTAGCGAACAGGTCGGTTGCACGCTCGGGGAACTCACGGGTCAGACGGCTGTAGCGGGCCTCGTTCATCAGGAATTCCTGATAGCCATCCTTGGGAGCCTTGCTGTCCAGCTGGAACTTGCCGGTCTCCTTGGAGGGATCGAAGCGGAACAGGTTCCAGTAGCCGCACTCAACAGCCTTCTTCATCTCAGCCTGGCAGTTGGTCATGCCGCCCTTGATGGAGTGCATTTCGCAGGGTGCGTAGCCGATGATCAGAGAAGGACCGTTGTAAGCCTCAGCCTCGCAGATAGCCTTGATGGTCTGAGCCTGGTTAGCGCCCATGGCGATCTGAGCAACGTAGACATAGCCGTAGCTCATAGCGATCTCAGCCAGGGACTTCTTCTTGGTTTCCTTACCGGAGGCTGCGAACTGAGCAACCTGGCCGATGTTGGAAGCCTTGGAAGCCTGTCCGCCGGTGTTGGAGTAAACTTCGGTATCGAAGACGAAGATGTTGACGTCCTTGTTGGAAGCCAGCACATGGTCCACGCCGCCGAAGCCGATGTCGTATGCCCAGCCGTCACCGCCGAAGATCCAGATGGACTTCTTGGACAGGTATTCCTTCTTGGACAGGATGTCCTTAACGGTGTCGCAGCAGACGTTGGCTTCCAGATCAGCGATCAGAGCCTTGGTAGCAGCCTTGTTGGCTTCGCCGTCGGTGTAGGTATCCAGCCAGTTCTGGCAAGCAGCCTTACGCTCCTCGGAAGCGGTGTTTTCCATAACGCTCTTGACCTTGTTAGCCAGAGACTCACGGATCACAGCCTGAGCGGTGTACATACCCAGACCATGCTCAGCGTTGTCCTCGAACAGGGAGTTGGACCAAGCGGGACCATGGCCCTCTTCGTTGACGGTGTAGGGAGAAGTAGCAGCGGGACCGCCCCAGATGGAGGAACAGCCGGTGGCGTTGGAGATGTACATCCGATCGCCGAACAGCTGGGTCACCAGACGGGCGTAGCTGGTCTCAGCACAGCCAGCGCAGGAGCCGGAGAACTCCAGCAGAGGCTTGTGGAACTGGGAGCCCTTGACAGTGGTGTCCTGCATATCCTTCTTCTCGGAAACCTTGGCAACCATGTAGTTCCAGACATCCTGCTCGGCCAGTTCCTGTTCCTGAGGAACCATGGTAATGGCCTTGGTGGGGCAGACGCCGACACAGACGCCGCAGCCCATGCAGTCCAGAGGAGACACGGCCATGGTGTACTTGTAGACACCCTTGCCCTTGCCAGCCTTCACGTCAACCAGACGGGCACCGGCGGGAGCGGCAGCAGCCTCAGCCTCGGTCAGAGCGTAGGGACGGATGGTAGCATGGGGGCAGACATAAGCACAGTTGTTGCACTGGATGCACTTGGTCTCGTCCCAGTGAGGAACGGTAACGGCAACGCCGCGCTTCTCGTAAGCGGAAGCACCCAGGGGGAACTGACCGTCGGCCATGCCGTCGAAAGCGGAAACAGGCAGGCTGTAGCCGTCCATCTTGCCCACGGGGGTCAGGATGTTCTTAACAACCTTAACGGTATCCTCACGGCCTTCCAGAGCCAGCTCGGGCTTGTTGTCCTCGGCGGTAGCCCAGGAAGCGGGCACGTCGATCTTGACATAAGCGGTAGCGCCGGCGTCGATGGCGTTCCAGTTCTTCTCAACAACGTCGCGGCCCTTCTTCAGGTAGGAGTGCTCAGCAGCGTCCTTCATGTACTTGATGGCATCCTCAGCGGGCATAACCTTAGCCAGGGAGAAGAATGCGGACTGCAGGATGGTGTTGGTACGCTTGCCCATGCCAACCTTGATAGCCAGGTCGATGGCGTTGATGGTGTACAGCTGGATGTTGTTGTTGGCGATGTAACGCTTGGAAGCGGCATCCAGGTGATGCTCCAACTCCTCCATGGACCACTGGCAGTTGATCAGGAACACGCCGCCGGGCTTGACGTCCTGAACGATCTTGAAGCCCTTGGTGATGTAGGAGGGGTTGTGGCAGGCGACGAAGTCAGCCTTGTTGATGTAGTAAGGAGACTTGATGGCATTGTCACCGAAACGCAGGTGGGAAACGGTAACACCGCCGGTCTTCTTGGAGTCGTACTGGAAGTAAGCCTGTACGTACTTGTCGGTGTGGTCACCGATGATCTTGATGGAGTTCTTGTTGGCGCCAACGGTGCCGTCGCCGCCCAGACCCCAGAACTTGCACTCGATGGTGCCTTCGGCAGCGGTGTTGGGAGAAACCTTCTCCTCCAGGGATAGATGGGTCACATCGTCCACGATGCCGATGGTGAACTCGTGCTTGGGAGCGTCCTTAGCCAGCTCTTCGTAAACGGCAAAGACGGAAGCGGGGTGGGTATCCTTGGAACCCAGACCGTAACGGCCGCCGATCACAGTCACGTCGTTGCGGCCGGCCTTGGCCAGAGCCATAACAACATCCTGGTACAGAGGCTCGCCCTGGGAGCCAGGCTCCTTGGTACGGTCCAGAACAGCAATCTTCTTAGCGGTGGCAGGAATAGCAGCCAGCAGCTTGTCAGCGCAGAAGGGACGGAACAGACGGACCTTCACCAGGCCGACCTTTTCGCCGTGAGCGTTCAGGTAGTCAATAACTTCCTCAGCCACGTCGTTGATGGAGCCCATGGCAACGATGATGCGGTCAGCATCGGCAGCGCCATAGTAGTTGAACAGCTGGTAGTTGGTGCCCAGCTTCTCGTTGACCTTGGCCATGTACTTCTCAACCACTGCGGGCAGGGCGTTGTAGTACTTGTTGCAGGCCTCACGATGCTGGAAGAAGATGTCGTCGTTCTCGTGGGAACCACGCATAGCGGGACGCTCGGGGTTCAGGGAGTGCTTACGGAACTCAGCCACAGCCTCCATGTTGGTCATTTCCTTCAGGTCCTCGTAGTCCCAGATAGCGATCTTCTGGATCTCGTGGGAGGTACGGAAACCGTCGAAGAAGTTGATGAAGGG
>CALXFP010000098.1 GCA_944387615.1 uncultured Oscillospiraceae bacterium
TTCACATGGTCGCCGATGACGGTGGTTTCGCCCACCACAATGCCGGTGCCGTGGTCGATGAAGAAATACTTGCCGATGGTGGCGCCGGGGTTGATGTCAATGCCGGTGATGCAGTGGGCATGCTCCGTCATAATCCGAGGCAGCATGGGCACATTCAATGTATACAGAATGTGGGCCAGCCGGTAAACGGTAATGGCGTACAGCCCGGGATAGCAGAAGACGATTTCGTCTACGCTGTAGGCCGCCGGATCGCCGTCGTAGAAGGCCTCCACATCGGTCTGAATCACAGACCGGACGCCGGGAATGGCCCGGAAAAATTCCAGGCTCAGCATCTGGGCTTTGTCCTGGGCTTCCTGGGCCGACATGGAACTGCGCAGAACGATGGCAATCTGCTTATTCAGATTGTACATCACATCTTCAATCAGCATGGACAGGTTATGCTTGGTGTTGTAAATCCGATAGGCTCTGTCCCGGGAAAAACCGGGATAGACAATCCGCAGAAGCTTTCCGATCATGTCGATGACCACATCTTTGTCCGGGTGCTGGAAGGGGTCCAGCTTGTCGATGTCCCGACCGTTGTGATAATCTTCCAGAATACTGTCTACAATACCTTCAATCTGTTCCTCAATGGGGGTCATGGGTGCATCCCTCCTTTTTCTCCTCAGTTTAGCATAGCCCCGTGTCAAAGTCAATTGACATGGGGGAGGCAGGGGTGTATAATTCCCACTAAGAAAATGCCCAATCAGGGAGGGTTTGTTATGGCAAACATTTATCAGTCCGCATCCCAGCTTATCGGCAGAACCCCGCTGCTGCATCTGGGGAATATGGAAAAAAACAGAAACCTCCAGGCAACCATTCTGGCAAAACTGGAAGGAAAGAACCCGGCCGGCTCCGCCAAGGACCGGGTGGCCTTGTCCATGATCGACGACGCCCAGCGCCGGGGAGTGCTGCAAACGGGCAGCGTGATTATTGAGCCTACCTCCGGCAATACCGGCATCGGTCTGTGCAGTGTGGCAGCGGCCCGGGGCTATCGGTGCATCATTGTCATGCCCGATACCATGAGCATGGAGCGCCGGCTGCTGATGAAGGCTTATGGCGCAGAGCTGGTGCTGACCCCTGGCAAACTGGGTATGTCCGGCGCCATTGCCAAGGCCGAGGAACTGGCCAGGGAAACCCCCGGCAGCTTCCTGGCGGGGCAGTTTGTGAATCCTGCCAACCCGGATGCCCACTACCGTACCACCGGCCCGGAAATCTGGGAGGATACCGATGGGAAGGTAGGCCTGTTTGTGGCGGGCATCGGCACCGGCGGCACCATCACTGGTGTGGGACGGTATCTGAAGGAGAAAAATCCCAATGTGAAAATCATCGGTGTGGAACCGGCGGACTCTCCGGTCCTGACCCAGGGCCGCAGCGGCCCTCACGGCATCCAGGGCATTGGTGCGGGATTTGTGCCGGAGATTCTGGACAGAACCGTTGTGGACGAGGTAATCACCGTTGCCACGGAGGATGCTTATCAGGCAGGCCGTCAGCTGGGCAGGGAAGAAGGAGTGCTGGCAGGAATTTCCGGCGGCGCGGCTCTGCATGCAGCGTTTATGCTGTCTCAGCGGGAAGAAAACAAGGGCAAGACCATTGTGGTGCTGCTGCCGGACTCCGGTGAGCGATATCTGACCACTCCTATGTATCAGGAATAAACAATAAAGTCCCCCGGAACACAGTTCGTTCAGTGTTTCGGGGGACATATGCTTATTCCTCGAAGGTCAGCACGTCTTTGTACTTTTCCTTGAACAGGCCGTAGACGGCATCCAGAATGGCTTCGTCCTCCACAGCCAGGTAGTTCTCGTTCTCTTCGTCAACGGGTTCTACTTCCAGAATGACGATCTCGCCGGACTCGTCCTCGGTGGGCATCAGCACCAGGTACTCCTTATCCTGGTAGGTCATGCAGTCCAGATATTCAAAGTTGGTATCCTGACCGTTTTCGTCGGTAAGGGTCAGAATGCTGACTTCTTCCTCAGGAAGCTGATTTTCGTTTTCCATGGGGTTCCTCCTGTATTTGGTAATTTCACTGGGATTATACCCCAGAAAATCGGGAATTGCAAGCAGGAAAAGGGGAAAAAGCCCCGAAGTTTATGGAATCTTAAAGAAGAGGCCCTGGGGCAAGTCTTGAAAAAACCGGGATAATATGGTAAACTAAACAAAAAATTTTACGAATAGAAAAGGAAGACCACGGTATGACAAAACGAGGGGCTGCCCTGGTACTGGCGCTGGTGCTGGTATTGTCGGGCTGCGGAAAGAAACAGGATGTGCAGACGGCAGCGCCTGCCGGTCAGGAACAGACGGCCGCTCAGACCACGGTGCCTGCAGAAACGGCGCCGCCGGCTACTACGCCTCCGGATGGAAATCCGGAGGATGTAACCTGCAAGGGAACCTATACCGGACAGGGAAGCGCGGATGCGGTAGTGGCTACCGTAGGAGAGAAGCAGCTGACCAACGGTTTGCTCAGCGCCTATTACTGGGCGGAGGTGTCCCAGTATCGCAGCGAGAACCGGCAGGAGGCTCCGGATTTTGACGCGCCCCTGGATACCCAGGTGTGCACGGTGGATTCCAGCGTGGCCAGCTGGCAGCAGTATTTTCTGAAGCGGGCCCTGAATGCCTGGTATACCGCCCAGGCCATGGCTCTGGAGGCGGAGGAAAAGGGACTGCCCAAGGAAGAGGCCTACAAGCCCAACCTGCAGAACTATGAGATTTATTTGACGGATATTCCGGCAACCAAATTCCTCTACGGCTACAGCGATACCTTCCGGCTCAATACCATGCACCAGGAGTACCTGGACAACCTTCCCCAGACTCTGGAAACCCTGACCCAGGAGAAGGGCTATGCCAGTGCCGAAGAGATGGCCCAGAAGGCCTTTGGCACCACGCTGCAGAACGTGCAGGATTTTGCCTGGCTGTATAACTACGGCTACATGTACATGACTTCCCTGAGCTATGACCTGGCTCCTACCCAGGAGGAAGTGGAAAGCTACTTCGCCCAGCAGGAAAGCACTTACCAGTCTCAGGGCATTACCAGAGACAGCGGAAAATATGTGGACATCCACCATGTTCTGGTGGTGCCGGGGCAGGAGACGGAAGAAGCGGCAACCCAGCCAACTACCGCCACCACGGAGCCCACCCAACCGACCCAGCCGGTGACCATTGCCGCCGACGGTAAGGTGAGCTGCTCCGAGGAAGCCTGGCAGGCATGTCAGGCCAAGGCAGAGGAGCTGCTGACCTACTGGAAGGACAAAACCAAGGAAACAGAAGCAACCTTTGCAGAACTGGCCAACAAAAACTCCCAGGATACCGGTACGGCTCTGGACGGCGGCGCATATCATCAGCTGCGTCAGGGTCAGCTGATTCCGGAGCTGGACAGCTGGTGCTTTGACCCGGCACGTCAGCCGGGGGATACCACCATCATCCGTACGGAGTATGGCTGTCATATCCTGTACTTTACCGGCAGTACCGACATCTGGTATGCCCAGGCGGAGCAGGACTTAAAGAGCCAGATGCAGAACGACATCCTGGCAGGCGCCCGGACGAATCATCCCATGGATGTGGACTACAGCGCCATCGTTCTGCCGGAGGCAGAAAGCAGCGTGGGCACCGGGGATGTACTCTATCCCGATGTGGCCCATGAGCGGTTCCCGGAAGTGCCGCTGTATCTGCAGCAGGATTACGCCGGAACCATGTTCGGCGGATTCAAGCTTTCCACCAACGGCTGCGGCATTACCTCCATGGCCATGCTGGCAAGCTATCTGGCAGACGAAGAGTGGACGCCCCCGGAAATGTGTGCCCGTTACGGTCACTACAGCTTCAGCAACGGAACCGACGGCATGATCTTCGTCAACGAGCCGCCGGTGCTGGGCTTCTACCTGAAGGAAAAAACCTATGAGCCCACGGTAGCCAAGCAGGCGCTGGATGAAGGCCATATCGTCGTTTCCATTCAGCACAAGGGCTACTGGACCCGGGGCGGACATTACATCGTTCTGGAAAAGGTAAACGAGGACGGCACCATTCAGGTCCGGGACTCCAATATCTATAACTACGGCCGTATCGCCTCCCACAAGGAAGACCGGCACACCTGGGAGAGCATTACCAGTGCCGGCTCCGGCTACTGGATTTTTGAGTACAAGATTACCAACATTCCCGTCTGCGCCCGCTGCGGCGAGCCGGAGAAGATCGCACCCCAGATGCTCACCCAGGACTACACCTGCTACAAGTGTGCCAAAGCCCTGCTGCGGCGGCAGACCTATCTGGATGCCAGCGATTTTTGATTTACATAAACAGGAACTCCCGGTTGATTCACACGATCAACCGGGAGTATTTTTGCATATCTAAAACTGGGCAGCCTCGGCGCTTTTCAGCTGCAGCTGGAGCTTGTCCGCAATCAGGGCAATAAATTCGGAATTGGTGGGCTTTCCCTTGGTGTTGGATACGGTGTAGCCGAAGAAACGCTGCAGCGTATCCAGGTCGCCCCGATCCCAGGCAACTTCGATGGCGTGGCGGATGGCCCGCTCTACCCGGCTGGGGGTGGTCTGGAAGGTCTTGGCCACCTGGGGGTAGAGTACTTTGGTGATGGCGTTGATGACATCCATGTCGTTGACGGCAATGATAATGGCTTCCCGCAGATACTGATAGCCTTTTATGTGGGCGGGAACGCCGATTTCGTGAATGATTCCGGTGACCATGGATTCAATGCTGGTTTTGTCCACCCGGCGCTTTTCCGGATACCGCAGGCTCTCCCCACCGCGGATCTCCTCCAGCCGTTCTACCAGAGCGGTCATATCGCAGGGTTTCAGCATCAGATACCGAACCCCCAGATTGGCTGCCGCCGAAGATACATATTCCGTGACAAATGCAGAGGTAGCCAATGTAATCGGTTTGCGTTCCATGCCGGCGATGCTTTTCAGTACGCTGATGCCATCCTGCTTGGCAAGCATCAGATCCAGTACCAGTACATCCGGTTTCTGATCTTCAATCATGCGAATCGCCAATTCCCCGTCGTTGGCGGTTCCCACTACCTGAAACCCATCGGCACGCTGCAGTGCGGCTGTCAGACCGGAACAAAAGTCCTCCGCACTGTCCGCGATAAATACGGTTGTTGTGTGTTCCATACGATCCTCTCCTAACATGTAAAATTCTCCCCTTGCCACGGAAAAACCCGTGTGCGACAAATAAAGGATAGCATGAAGTGCGGCGATTTGCAAGGTAATTTCTAAATAATCGCTCGTCAAAAATCGACGTTTTGCATCATATGACAATGAAAAATAAAACTTTTCGACAAAATTCGACAAAATCGGACACCGGATGGAGCGGTTGACGCCAGGCTGCGGGGCGTGTAAAATAGCCCTGAGAACTTACGACACAGGAGGATATGTGTTATGGATGAGAGAATCGAGGCGCTGA
>CALXFP010000099.1 GCA_944387615.1 uncultured Oscillospiraceae bacterium
TGGTGACCCGCCGGAGATTCGAACTCCGGACCCACTGCTTAAAAGGCAGTTGCTCTACCGACTGAGCTAGCGGATCATATTTGGCTGGGATGGCCGGATTCGAACCAGCGAATGCCAGAGTCAAAGTCTGGTGCCTTACCGCTTGGCGACATCCCAATGTGGAGCGGCGCCCTTTGATCGGACACACTGGACATTATAGCATAGATGTTTTGTTTTGGCAATCCTTTTTTTCAAAATTGAGAAAAAATATTCCTGCTTTTCCAAAGGGGGATGGGAGAAAATTGTGTTTTTCTGGGGAAAAAGGGGAAATAGGGCTTTACTTTTCTGCGGGTATCCTGTATAGTAGTTCCCAACAGAGTAGGAAACCCTGCGTGAAGTGCTGTCAAGATGGGGAGTTGTGTGGCAGACGAAGGACCGTTGTCCGCGATGGGGTATCCGCACCCGCTGCGTCATAATGGACTGATCCTCCTTTATGTAGCAACGATACTCGGTGGAGCGAATGGGCTGCGCACATTCTATCCACGGGTTCCTTGACCGCTGCTCCCCTTACGACCAAAGGTCGCAAGGGGCGTTTTTCGTGTTGGGGAACCCTCAGCCGGTTCGCTCGAAAAAATGAAGGAGGTTTTCCTATGAACAAACAAACAACCATCCCCGTCATGTCCACCCGCAACCTGGCCTATTGTGCCCTGCTGGCAGCCCTGAGCGTGGTGCTGGCCCGCCTGATCATTCCCATGCCCAATGCCACCACCCGGTTTTCCATCGAGGCGGTGCCCATTGTGCTTGCCGGTATCCTCTTTGGCCCTATGCCGGGCGCGCTGGTAGGCTTCTGCGCCGACTTTGTGGGCACCTTGTTCTCCGGGTTCGGATTTAACCCCCTGTTCAGCCTGCCGCCCATTCTGTATGGAATCTTCGGCGGTGTGTTCCGCTACTACCTGGCGAAGAAGGTTACCATTCCCGGTCTGACCTTGACCTTCCTGCCTCCGGTGGTGCTGGGCTCTATCCTGTGGCAGAGCGCCGCCCTTTCCTATGTGTACAACAGCAAGGGCAGCTTCCAGGCCAGCCTGATTTACTTCCTCACCACCCGGTCGGTGCAGTTTGCCGTGACCCTGGTGCTGGATGTGGCAATTCTGTATCTGCTGATGCGCACCGGTGTTTTCCAGAGAATGGGAATCTGGCCCCCGGTGAAGAAAGAGAAATAACCTGATTTTTTGAAAGGACGACCCTTCCATGAACGCAACCGAAGCCATTGCCTATATCCATTCCGTCTGCTGGAAAGGCAGCATCCCCGGCCTGGGAAGAACCCAGACCCTGCTGGCAAAAATGGGCAATCCGGAGAAGAAACTGAAATTCGTACACATTGCCGGAACCAACGGAAAAGGCAGCACCGCCGCCATGACCGCCTCCATTTTGCGAAAGGCCGGATACCGGACGGGACTGTATACCTCCCCCTATATCTACCGCTTCCACGAGCGGATGCAGGTGGATGGGCAGGAAATTTCCGACGAAGAACTGGCAGCGGTGACGGAATATGTCAGACCCCTGGCCCAGTCTATGGAAGAGTCTCCCACAGAATTTGAGCTGGTCAGCTGCATCGCCTTTGAATACTTCCGCCGCAAGCAGTGCGACATTGTGGTGCTGGAAGTGGGCATGGGCGGTGCCATGGATTCCACCAACGTAATCGAAACCCCGGAGGTGGCGGTGATTACCAATATCGGTCTGGATCACACCGAATATCTGGGAAACACCGTGGAAGAAATCGCCTTGACCAAGTCCGGAATTTTCAAGGAAAACGGCCACGCAGTGGTCTACCGCAGCACCCCTTCCGTGGAAGCGGTGTTTGAGCAGGTCTGCCAGCAGAAGCACGTCAGCCTGAAAAAGGCGGATTTTGCCGGCCTGAAGCTGAAGCGCCACACCCTGGAAGGCCAGGTTTTCGACTGCGGCGCAAGAAAAGACTTGATTCTGCCGCTGCTGGGAGATCATCAGCTGCACAACGCCGCCGTGGTGCTGGCCATTGCGGATACGCTGATGGAAGAGGGCTGGAAGATTACCGAGCAGAACATTTACGACGGCATCCGGGATGTGCGCTGGCCCGGTCGGTTTGATGTGGTGGGCAAAGCTCCCCTGTTCATCATCGACGGCGGACATAACCCTCAGTGCATCGAAGCACTGGTCAAAAACATCCAGGACTACCTGGCAGATAAGCGGGTGGTTGCCCTCACCGGCGTTCTGGCGGATAAGGACTATGCGGACATGTATAAGCCCGTCATGCCTCTGGTACAAAAATTTGTCTGCATCACCCCGCCCAATCCCCGGAAGCTGGAAGCCCAGCTGCTGGCCCAGTATTTGCAGCAGGCAGGAGCCGACGCGGTTGGCTGTGAAAGCATCGATGCCGGTGTGGAGAAGGCCATCGAACTGGCAGGCAAAGACGGCGTGGTGCTGTGCTTTGGCTCTCTGTACTCCATCGGCGCCATTCGGGATGCCCTGAACCAGCAAAACACAAAATAAAACAAAAGCGCCGCAGCGGAAGAATCCACTGCGGCGCATTTTTACACCGATTACAGCTTGCAGAAAGCAACTGCGGTCTGGGCAGCCAGCTTGGCGTTGTTGTACACCAGCCGGATGTTGGAGGCCAGAGAATCACCGCCGGTGATTTCTGCCACCCGTGCCAGCAGGAAGGGGGTAGTTTCCTTGCCGTGGATGCCCTTTTCATTGCACTCCCGGATGGCCTGGTCGATGGCAGCGTTGATGGTATCCAGAGGCATAGCGTACTCCTGGGGGATGGGGTTGGTGACCAGCATGCCGCCGCCCAGCTCCAGATCCTTGCTGGCCTTGAAAGCAGCTGCCAGTTCTTCGGGGGTATCCACCCGGTAGTCTACGCCGAAGCCGGACTGGCGGGTGTAGAAGGCGGGCAGCTCGTCGGTGCCGTAACCAATTACCGGCACGCCTTTGGTTTCCAGATATTCCAGGGTCAGGCCCAGATCCAGAATGGACTTGGCACCGGCACAGATGACCATCACCGGGGTCTGGCTCAGTTCTTCCAGGTCGGCGGAGATGTCCATGGTGGTTTCGGCTCCGCGATGCACGCCGCCGATGCCGCCGGTGGCGAAAATGGAGATGCCTGCCATGTGGGCGATCATCATGGTGGTGGTGACGGTGGTAGCACCATCCTCACCCCGGGCGCACAGCAGTGCCAGGTCCCGGCGGGAAGCCTTGTGAATGGCCTGTCCCTTCTTGCCGAAGTATTCAATTTCTTCCGGAGTCAGACCGGCCTTCAGCCGACCGCCGATAATGGCAATGGTGGCGGGAACGGCGCCGTTTTCCCGGATAATCCGTTCCACGTTCAGAGCGGTTTCCACATTCTGGGGGTAGGGCATGCCGTGGGAAATGATGGTGGACTCCAGGGCAACCACGGGCTTGCCTTCGGTAATGGCGGCGGCAACTTCGGGATTGACGTCCAGATACTTGTTCCGTTTCATACAAATCACATTCCTTTGTTAAGATTAAAAGTTCAGCCTTCCATCCGGGCTTTCAGAGCCTGGGCGGACATGGCGGGATTGATGGTTTCGGCGGATTCCATGGCAATGGCCCCGGCGGCAAGACCGGCCCGGGCGGTGGCTTCCAGGTCGCTGCCTTCCAAGTAGGCCCAGACCAGAGCGGCCATAAAGGCATCCCCGCAGCCGGTGGTGCTGACCATTTTCCCCGGCAGGGTAGGAAGCCACAGCCGCTGGGCATCCCTGGCGGCGTACACCCCTTCTGCCCCCAGGGACAGAAACACCCGGTGCACTCCGAGAGACAGCAGCTTGTCCGCTGCCCTTTCCACATCCTCCCGGGTGTGAATGGGAATGCCGGACAGAAGCTCCGCTTCCAGCCGGTTGGGCTTCAGGGTGTGGATTCTGGAGAGAATGGGCCGCAGTTTTTCTGCCTTGGTGGTGGAAACCGGGTCAACAAACAGGGGCGAAGTTACATTTTCTGCCAGATACTGCAGAGATTCGGCGGGGATGTTGGCATCTGCCACCACAACCTGGGCATTTTGCAGTACCGTCAGATTGGCTGCCAGGTAAGCAGGGGTGATTTTGTCGCAGATGGCCATGTCGGAAACTGCCAGAACCATCTCTCCATCCGGAGCCGCCAGATACAGATAGGTGGAGGTCTTCCCTCCGACCAGACGCAGGGCGTGGCTTAAGTCGATGCCCTGCTCGGAGCAGGCGGCAGCCACCTGTTGCCCGTGAATGTCATCGCTGTAGGCAGTCAGCAGCCGCACATCCAGGCCCATCAGGCTCATATTGTGGGCGATGTTCCGTCCCACACCCCCCAGACTCAGAGATACGGTGCCGGGGTTGGAGTCGGCAGGCACCAGCGGGGCAAAGGAGCGTCCGCCGATGTCCACATTCACGCCCCCCACCACCACGGCATAGGTGCCGCTGCGCAGAACGTAGCCCTTTCCGGCGATGCAGCCCTTTTTCATCAGATTGGAGATGTGTACCGCCACGGAAGAGCGGGTAATGCCTAACTGGTCCGCAATCTGCTGCTGGGAGATCATGGGATTGGCTTCGATCAGCTGTAAAACCTGCCGCTCCCGCTGGGTCATGGGAATCGCCTCCTAAACATTTCTTTATTTCTAAGCACATATTTATTATAAAGTCCCGTTGGCAAAAGGTCAACGGAAAAATACCGGTGCCGCCTTTTTTCTACAACCGGCACAAAACGGGCCCCTGGGTTTTGGTGAGAAATTTTTCCCGGAAAGCTGTGACGATGCCGGGGAGAATTCCCTCATATAGGGTGACAGAACACAAGACAGGAGGACTGTCCATGGATGATGAGAAAATTTTGCAGCTGTATTTTGCCCGGGATGAGGAGGCCCTTCGCCAGACCCAGGTGTGCTACGGCGGAAAATTGCAGGCTTTGGCCCAGAATATTGTCCGCAATCGGGAGGATGCGCAGGAATGCGTCAACGATACCTATCTGGCTGCCTGGCAGACCATCCCGCCGAAGAAACCAAACTTTTTCCTGGCCTATCTGTCGAAAGTCTGCCGGAATTTTGCCTTCGGCAAACTGGACTGGCAGCAGGCAGCCAAACGCAGGGCAGAGGTGGTGACCCTGAGCCAGGAAATGGAGCAGTGCATTCCTGACAAAGCCCGGGAAGCAGAGCTGGAAAGCCGGGAAATTGCCCGGGCGGTCAATGACTTCTTACGGGGGCTGCCCCCGGAAAACCGGGTGTTGTTTCTGCGGAGGTATTGGTACTGCGATACCATCGAGGAGATTGCCCGTCGGCATGGCATGGGACAGAGCAAGGTAAAAATGCGGCTCAGGCGCATCCGGCAGCAGCTGGCAGCCTATCTGGAACAGGAGGGGATTTTTCTATGACAGGCAGAGATTTGCTTCTTGGACTGACGGAGGTGGAGCCGGAATTTCTGG
>CALXFP010000100.1 GCA_944387615.1 uncultured Oscillospiraceae bacterium
GTAGAGGATGTGCTCCGCTCCGCCTATGCTCAGCTGATGGCCTGCAAGCGCAAGATGGAGCGTCTGGAGCGGGAAATGGCCAACGGTGCCACCCAGGAACAGCTGCGGGAGTACGATACCCTGACCAACCGCTTCCAATCCGGCGGCGGTTATGAAATGGACGTTGAGGTGGACAAAATCTGCAACGGCCTGGGAATCCCCCAGACCCAGCGGGTGCAGGAATTTGCCAGCCTGTCCGGCGGAGAAAAGACCCGTGTCAACCTGGCAAGATTGCTGCTGGAAAAAACGGACATCCTATTGCTGGACGAGCCCACTAACCACCTGGACTTAAACAGTGTGGAGTGGCTGGAACAATATATCAACGCCTTCAAAGGCACGGTGCTGGCCATTTCCCATGACCGGTATTTCATCGACCAGGTGGCGGACCGGGTAATTGAGATTACCGAAGGCCACGCCGAATTTTATTCCGGCAACTACTCGTTCTATATGGACGAAAAGCAAGCCCGCTTTGACTTGCAGCTGAAGCAGTACGAGCAGGAGCAGGCCAAACTCAAGCAGCTGGGCTACACCGTGGAGCGGATGAAGGGCTGGGGCATCAATAACCGCACCCTGTACCGCCGGGCCATGTCCATTCAGCACCGGATGGAGCGGATCAAGAAAACGGAAAAACCCAAGAAAGAGCGCACCATGAAGGCAACCTTTGGAGAAAAGGACTTTTCCGGCGATGTGGTGTTCAAGATGAAGAACGTCAGCAAGTCCTTTGGTGACCGGCTGCTGTTTTCTGATGTGAACCTGAACGTGGAAGCCGGTGAGCGGATTGCCCTGCTGGGAGACAACGGCACCGGAAAATCCACCTTCATCAAGTGCCTGCTGGGGGAAGAGGACTGCCAGGGAAAGATTCAGTTTGGTCCCACGGTAAAATGGGGATATCTTCCCCAGATCATCCAATTCCGCAATCCGGAGCGCAGCCTGTACGACACCATGCTCTATGAGAAGAACTGTACTCCCCAGATGGCCCGGGATCGGCTGGGTGCCTTCCTGTTCCAGGGGGAGGACGTATTCAAGCAGGTGAAAAACCTTTCTGGCGGCGAGCAGTCCCGGCTGCGGCTGTGCATGCTGATGGATGAAAAGATCAATCTGCTGATTCTGGACGAGCCTACCAACCACCTGGACATTGCCTCCCGGGAGTGGGTGGAAGCTGCCATCGAGGAATTTGAAGGCGTGCTGCTGTTCGTTTCCCACGACCGGTACTTTATCGAAAAGTTTGCTGAACGGATCTGGTTGCTGGAAGACGGACAGATTCGGGATTTCCCCTGCGGTTATCAGAAATACCGCTCCATTTTGGAGCATGAAGCCGCCGCAAAGCCTGTGGCTGTTGCTGCACCAAAGCCCAAAAAAGAGCGTCCCAAAGGCGGCACCAAAGATGTGGACAAGCTGATCCGCAAACTGGAACGGGAAATTGAGAAGCAGGAAGCGGTCATTGCTGATTATGACAGCAAAATTGAAGCCGCCGCTGCCGACTATCAGGAACTGACCCGGCTTCTGTCTGAAAAGGAAGAAGCGGAAGCTGTTTTGATGGAACTGATGGAGCAGTGGGAAGCTGCCCAGGAGTAAACTGGATTTTCTATTTTTCGGGGGAAGGTTGACAGTTTGCACCCCAAGGCCTATAATACAGAAAGAAAAAATCAAAGGAGCGAGATAACAATGAGTTCTTGCAATGGAAACTGCTCCAGCTGCAGCAGCTCTTCCTGCGGTGACCGCAAGGCGGAGAGCCTGCTGGAAAAGCTGAATCCCAAATCTAAGGTAAAGAAGGTAATCGCCGTAGTGTCCGGTAAGGGCGGCGTTGGCAAGTCCACGGTGACTTCCATGCTGGCTGTGGCAATGGCCCGTCAGGGCAAGCGCGTGGCCGTGCTGGATGCGGATATTACCGGCCCCTCTGCACCCACTGCTTTCGGTGTTACCGAGTGCCAGGGGGCCAACGAAGACGGCCTCTATCCTGCCTTGACCCGGGGCGGTATCCAGGTGATGTCCATCAATCTGCTGCTGGATAACCCTGCTGACCCGGTGGTCTGGCGCGGCCCCGTCATTGCCGGCGCCGTCAAGCAGTTCTGGACGGACGTTATTTGGGAAGATGTGGATTATATGTTCGTGGACATGCCTCCCGGAACCGGTGACGTACCCCTGACTGTGTTCCAGAGCCTGCCCATTGACGGCGTGGTGATTGTCACCAGCCCCCAGGATTTGGTTTCCATGATCGTTGCCAAGGCTGTGAAGATGGCAAACATGATGCACATTCCGGTGCTGGGCTTCGTGGAGAATTATTCCTACCTGCGCTGTCCGGACTGTGGCAAGGAAATCAGCGTGTTTGGTAAGTCCCACCTGGACCAGGTTGCCCAGGAATTCCAGCTGCCTGTGCTGGCCAGACTGCCCATTGATCCTTCTGTTGCAGAAGCTTATGATAACGGCCTGATGGAAACTGTGAACACCGACGCAGTTGCGCCCGTGATTGCTGCCATTGAAAATGCCTGAATGATACAAACAGCCTGCACCCAAGTTTGGTGCAGGCTGTTGTTTATGATGCGGTTTGAAGCCAGGTTTCTGGGTCGAGGAGCCCAAGATCAATTTTCCATTGCAGGACGTGCCGCACGGCCTGGTTCAGCACATCAATGTCGATTCGGCCTTCCAGTACGGCGTCCAATACTGCCTGATACTGGGTTGCATACTCCGTAGAGCACAGCAGATCGTTTCCTGCCAGAACAGCCATTACAGCGGCTTCCCCGGCGCCGTAGGTGTCCGTAATGGCCTGCATCACCAAATCGTCAGTCAGAATCACCCCGGAAAAACCCATGTTCTCCCGAAGATACTGATGGACCGTAGGAGACAAGGAAGCAGGCAGGGAAGGGTCAAAGGCTTCTACAATGGTGTGGCTGACCAGAATCGCGTCACATCCGGCTTGGATTCCGGCGGTAAAGGGAAGCAGATCCCGCTGGGTCAAATCATCCAGAGAGCGGCTGTCTACCGCCATGCCGGTGTGGGTGTCTGTGTTGTTGCCATAACCGGGGAAATGCTTCAGTGCGCTGCCGATGCTGTTTTCGCCCATGATCTGCACTGTGCCAGTGACAAAATCCGAAACGGTTTGGATGTCGGAACCCATGGAGCGCTGGTACATAAAGGCCTGGGGATCGTCTGCCAGATCGCACACCGGTCCTAGGTTGACAGAAATTCCCAAATTGTGCAGAAGCTGACACTTTTCTTCCTCAGCCTGCAGAACCAGTTCCATACCGCCCTGTTTGTAATACTCCCGGGGAGATAAGAAAGGAGAGGCGCGAAATGCGCTGTACCGGCTGACCCGGGTAACCGTACCGCCTTCTTCGTCCACCGCAATCAATATGGGAATTTTTGCGGCGGATTGGTAGGATGTGAGTTTTTCTCGGAGAGAATTTGGAGTTTGCTCTTCAAAATCCTGGGCAAACAGAACAAAACCACCTAAATGATACGTCTGCAAATCCGTAACTGCGGTGTTTGCGTCACATCTTGCCAGAAACAGCTGACCGACCCGTTCTTCCAGGGACATCTGATTGAGCATCAGGCGGATGGGATCTTCCGGCTCCGTGGGAGCCGGTTGGGTAGGGGCTGTGGTGGGTGTCGTAGTTGGAGCAGCAGTGGGAGCCGCTGTAGGTACAGTGGCCTGGGTTGCCTCCGGGGAAGCACAGCCACATAGAAGCAGCAAAGAAAGAAGAAAAGCAAATCGTTTCATAAAGTCACCTCCGGGATATTTTACCATGCCTGAGATAGGGTGTCAACGAAAGCAAAATGCCCCCTGCCGAAGCAGAGGGCAAGGCTTTATAGAGTATGTCCGATCAGATACCAGAGTACCAACAGAACAACCACCAGAGGAATATAGGCCATCAGTGCGGCAGCGCCGATGCTGATAATGGTATATCCGAAGTACTCCAACAAATACACGATCACACACAAAATCGCACTGGTAAAGACAGCCTTGCTGACTTGCTTGCCGATGATGTTGGAAAAGAAAAAGCTGTACATGGCGCCGAGAAAGGGGTTGGCAATAAAGATCACCAAACCAAGCACCAGACTCAGAATACCGGACAAAAGCATAATTGCCAGCAAAATCAGCAGCACAGTAGGTGCGTAGGTCACCAGGAATCCCGGCAGATAAGTACGGAAGGCCCAGCTAACCAGCAGATGCAGTCCCATGGACAAAATTACGGACAGAAACCGCAGCGCATACCAACCCAAAAAGGAGTTTCCTTTGGGGATGAAGGTATCAATGGCGTTGACCAGAAAGGCCAGAATCACCAGCGAGAGGATCTGACTGCAAAGCGGAAGAAAATCCATATCCACAATGGGGAAGATAATGAGATAATCTCCGGAAAACGAGACCAACGGCAGGGGAGACAGCAGCTCATCCAAATTCCACGGACGGAACGTATACACCACGATGGTCACGGCGTAGATAAATAAAATCGCCACCACCGAGGACAGCGCATGATTCAGACTGGAACGTTTTCCCAAAATCACACGGCCCAAAAAGCCCACAATCAAAGCTGCGGCGGTGAAATACAGAAGAAAAAGTGCGGTGCTCATCAGGTCGATCTGATTCGGCACATACGATGATGCATGGCGGATCATTTGCCGTACTTCCTCAGGAAAGTAGGACGAAGCACCGGAAATGATTTGGTTAATATCCTGGGGAATGCTGGGAGCAATGGTGGTAAAATCCATAGGAAATCCTTTCGGGGGAAGAAGGGGGTAACCTCTCAGCGTGCATTACATTTGCACATGTTATGGAAAAAGCCGCCGCCAATTCTGGCGGCGGCATAGCCGTATAAGGAGAGATAACTTACTTGATCTCGGCCTCGGCGCCAGCTTCCTTCAGCTCGGCAACCAGCTTCTCGGCATCTTCCTTGGAGATAGCTTCCTTCAGGGTCTTGGGGCAGTTGTCAACCAGATCCTTAGCGTCCTTCAGGCCCAGGCCGGTAGCGGCACGGACAACCTTGATAACGCCCAGCTTGGAAGCGCCGGCGTTCTTCAGGATAACGTCGAACTCGGTCTTCTCTTCAACTTCAGCAGCAGCGGTAGCAGCGGGAGCGGCAACAGCAGCGGCAGCGGCGGAAACGCCGAAAACTTCTTCCAGGGTGTGAACCAGTTCGGACAGCTCCAGAACGGTCAGTTCCTTAACCTGCTCAACCAGAGCAGTGATCTTTTCACTAGCCATTTTTAAAATCCTCCTAAAAGTATGTGTTTGGTAAATGTTTGTGGTGTCACGAAAGCCAGATTAGGCTTCTGCGGCGGGAGCGGAGCCGTCCTTCTGCATCCGGATCTGATCCAGGACGAAGGCCAGGCTGGAGATGGGAGCCA
>CALXFP010000101.1 GCA_944387615.1 uncultured Oscillospiraceae bacterium
CCGCACCGCTCCAGGCTGCTGCGCCAGCCGGAAATCTCCTGGGAGAAGGCGATGGGGGTAGCATCCTGAAGATGAGTACGTCCGGACTTGACAATGCCTTCATTTTCCTTTTCCAGCTTTACAAAGGCGGCAATCAGCCGGTTCAGGGCCGGAATCACCCGGTCTTCCAGGCTCTCCACCGCGGCAATGTGCATGGCGGTGGGGAAGGTATCGTTGGAGGACTGGGACATGTTCACATCGTCATTGGGGTGCAGCAGTTTCTTTCCCGCCAGCTCGTTGCCCCGGTTGGCGATGACCTCGTTGGCGTTCATATTGGACTGGGTGCCGGAGCCGGTCTGCCAGACCACCAGGGGAAAATGCTCCGCCAATGTCCCAGCGATTACCTCATCACAGACCCGGCAGATAATATCCTGCTTTTCCTGGGTCATTTTTTCCGGCTTCAGGGTGTGATTTGCCAGAGCGGCGGCTTTTTTCAGAATGCCGAAACTGCGGATAATCTCCCGGGGCATGGTTTCCAGTCCCACGCCGATGGGGAAATGCTCCACAGACCGCTGGGTCTGGGCGCCCCAATATTTATCGGCAGGCACCTTGACCTGCCCCATGGAGTCCTGCTCCAAACGATATTCCATAATCTCTCCTCCTTGTGTTTTCTTGATGATACCAAGGCGGAGAAAAAAAGTCAACAAGGGGAATCCTTACCCCGGGAAGCCGTAGCCTCCGCTGAGGGGGTCCTGGAAGAGGGGAATCTGGGGCGGCAGGAAGGTAACCAGGGCAAACACCACCAGAATCAGCACAATCACCCCGGCGGCCGCTTGATTGGGAATCCGGCAGGGCTTTCCCTGGGTAAGGGTTCTGGTTTCAACCCAGAAGCCTGCTCCGGTAGCCAGGAAGAAAATGGCAATATCAAACCACATCCAGTGTGCCCCCAGGGCTCCGGTATAGATGTAGTAGATTGCGGGAATCAGCACCAGCGCCGTAAGCAGCCCTTTTAGTTTGGCGCACCAGAATCTACCGATCTCCTTGCCGATGCTCCGGTACTGCGCCAGGGCAAACACCACCATGGGCCACAGCACCAGCTTCATATGCTCCCAGATTGACTCATTCACCGGGGCAAACAGAGCCACCACCCGGTTTTCCCCACTCCAGTCAAAGAGAAAATGCAGCAGGGTACCCACCACCGAGACGAAGAAAAATCCCACCGTCTGCCAATAGGTCAGGGATTTTTTCATGGAAACCACCTCCAATATCCAAAATACGGAAGTAGTATATTCCAAAGCCCCGGGAAATTATGCCAAAGACACCCGACCTTTTCTGCTCCCGGAAAAAGCTTCACAATAAATTCACAGCTGTATTATTGACCACCTGGTCTTTTTTGATTATAATAGACCACAAAGTCTATAACGGAGGTGGCCTATGAAAAAGGAGGAAAAAACCCAGCGCACCAAAGAGCGGATTCTGGCAGCAGCCATTGTGGAATTCGGCACAAAAAGCTACGACAGCGCATCCATCAACACCATCTGTGCCGAGAGCCAGGTATCCAAGGGGCTGCTGTATCACAATTTCAAAGGCAAGGACGAACTGTATTTGCAATGCGTTTCCCTGTGCTATGAGGAAATGCTGTCCTACATTCAGCAGCGGGAGACTGACTCCGGGGATTTTGACATTCCCAAATGGCTGGCCATCCGCCAGAGCTTCTTTGCGGAACATCCCCATTACAGCAACATTTTCTTCAACACCGTTTTGCAGCCGCCCAAGCACCTGATTGGGCAGATTCATGCCATCCGGAAGGATTTTGATGCTTACTATCAGCGGCATCTGAAAACATTTCTGTGCAGACTTCCTCTGCGGGAGGGAATCACCACGGAAACCGCTCTTTCCTGCTTTCTGATCTTTTCCGAGATGTACAACGGGTATTTTCAGAACAAAGCCCTGGAAACCGAGGACTACAAGACCCTGATTGATGCCCACGAGAGGAAAATGGCTCAGCTGTTTGACATTCTGCTCTACGGTCTTGCCAAGCAGCCGGAAGCGTAACCCCAAAAGTAAGAAGGAACTGGAAAGGACCCGATAGCATGCTTTTGTTACTGCTGAGACTGTGCGTTACCATTTTTATTGCTTTCCTGTGCGGAAGGCTGATTGCCAAGCTGAAACTGCCCTCCATTCTGGGCTGGCTGATCTGCGCCATGATCCTGGGACCCCATGCGGTTTCCTTAATCAACCAGGAACTGCTGGATGCCGCCTGGTATCAGAACACGATTCACGTCATGGAATGTGCCGTGGGTCTGATGATCGGCACCGAGCTGGTGTGGAAGAAGATCAAACGCTCCGGCAAAGCCATTGTCATCACCACCCTGACCCAATCTCTGGGAACCTTCTTCCTGGTGTCGCTGGTGTTCGGCATCGTTTTCTATTTTTCGGACATTCCCCTTTACCTGGCTTTGATTTTCGGCGGAATCGCCCTGGCTACCGCTCCGGCTCCGGCATTGTCCATTGTCCGGGAATTCAAAACCGACGGCCCTGTTACCAAAACTCTGATTCCCATGGCCGCCCTGGATGATATTGTGGGGTGCATTGTCTTTTTCTGCGTGACTGCCTGCGTCATGGGCAGTCTGTCCGCCGGACAGATGCCCCTTTATATGATTCCTCTGATGGTAGTGCTGCCTCTGGCCATCGGCATCGCCACCGGATACGCCGCCGGAATGCTGCTGAAAAAGCAGCGCAGCGATTCCCAGACCCTGGCGCTGCTGATTGCCTTGATTCTGGCTACCTCCGGTGTGGGATTTTTCTTTAACTATGTGCTCATGCCCAGCCCGGTGCTGAACTTCATGCTCATCGGCATGGCATTTTCCGCTACCTTCTCCAATTTAATCAGCGAAACCAGGCTGGAACAGATTATGAAGGTGTTCAACCCGATTCTGAACATTCTGATGATTGTGGTGATTCTGAATCTGGGCGCGCCGCTGGATTATCATCTGATGCTGGGTGCGGGTATCTTTACCGCTGTGTACATCGTCTCCCGGGCGGCAGGTAAATATTTCGGTGCCTACTTTGGTGCTGCCATTACCAAGTCTCCCACCACCGTGAAAAAATATCTGGGACTGACCCTGCTGCCCCATTCCGGTGTCTCCCTGGTATTTACGGGAATTGCCGTTTCTGTATTGAGCGCTCCCGCTCCGGAATGCGCCCAGATTGTCCAGGGCACCATTGCGGCAGCTGCGGTCATCAACGAAGTGATTGCGGTCATCGTTGCCAAGAAAGGCTTTGAATGGGCAGGGGAATTTGACCAGGGGGTGCATCCGGAGCATCCGGCGAGCGGCCCCCAGGAGACCGTCATCACCATCAGCCGGCAGCACGGCAGCGGCGGACGGGAAATCGGCAAACTGCTGGCAAAGCAGCTGCACATTCCCTTCTACGACCAGGAACTGATTGACCTGGCTGCCCAATCCAGCGAGATTGACCCAAGCTATTTTCAGACCGCCGAGGAATCCGACGTAGGCGGGCTGCTGCATGAGCTGTCCGCCAATCTGCGGCACGATCTTTCCGTGGAAGAAAAAGCCTTCCTGCACCAGGCCAAGGTAATCCGGGAGGTGGCCGAGAAGGGGAACTGCATCATTGTGGGCCGGTGCGCCGATTATGTGCTGTCCCACCGTCCGGCGGTGTTCCGGGTGTTCATTTACGCCGATCCCCAAAGCCGCATGGACAGAATCCAGAACGTGTACAAGGAAACCGATCAACCCTCCCTGACCCAGCTGAAAGCCACGGATGAAAAGCGGTCTTCCTATTACCGCTACTTTACCGGGAAAAACTTCGGCAATGCGGAAAATTACGACATTTGTCTAAGCAGCAGCGCTCTGGGTATGGAAGAATGCGTGCGCATTCTCAAAGAGCACTATCTGGACATGACCGGAAAAACAACTTCCTGAATCCATAAGCGCGTGTTCTGAAACCCGGCCCGAAGCCGCCAGAACACGCGCCTTTTCCGTTTCGCGTTTTTGGGCGGAGCCTGATTTTCCGGGGCAGGCAGTTGACATGGCCGGAAAAAACCTTTATATTGACAATAATCGGAAAATTCCTGCCGGGCAGAAAGGAAGAGAAAACCCAATGAACAAAACCGACAGACGCTATCAAGCCTATGTACAGATTCTGAAAGAAGAGCTGATCCCCGCCATGGGCTGTACCGAACCCATCGCCATTGCCTATGCCGCCGCCAAAGCCCGGGAAGTTCTGGGGGCTGTTCCGGACCGGGTTGCCATCGGCGTCAGCAACAATATTATAAAAAACGTAAAAAGCGTCATTGTTCCCAATACCGACGGCATGAAAGGCATCGAAACCGCCGCCGTAGCCGGTATCGTGGCCGGCAAGGCGGAGAAAGCCCTGGAAGTCATTGCGCAGGTCACCAGCGAGCAGAAGCAGCAGATGCGCCATTTCCTGCAAACTGTTCCGGTTACCGTGAAGGCCCTGGATAACGGCATCATCTTTGACATTCTGGTGACCCTGTACCGGGGCGAGGAAAGGGCTGTGGTGCGCATCAGCCACTATCATACCAACATTGTGCTGATTCAAAAGAACGATCAGGTGCTGCTGGACCGCAGCGCTGAGGAGCCTGCGGGATGCGACGGCGAAAATCCCGCCGAAAGCGGTTTGACGGACAAAAGTCTGCTGACCATTGCCGATATCTGCGACTTTGCCGATACCTGTGACCTGGAGGATATCCGCCCCATTCTGGATACCCAGATTCAGTACAACATGGCAATTTCCCAGGAAGGTCTGCGGGGAGATTACGGGGCCAACGTTGGCTCCACCATGCTCAAATTTTACGGTGACAGCGTGCGCAACCGTGCCATTGCCAAAGCGGCTGCCGGTTCCGATGCCCGGATGAGCGGCTGCGAACTTCCGGTGGTGATTAACTCCGGCAGCGGCAATCAGGGCATTACGGTGTCCGTGCCTGTGATCGAATATGCCAGGTCCCTGGAGGTTCCCCAGGAAACCTGCTACCGGGCGCTGGCTCTGTCCAATCTCATCGCCATTCACGAAAAAACCGGCATCGGTCGGCTGTCTGCCTACTGCGGTGCCGTCAGCGCCGGATGTGCCGCCGGCTGCGGCATTGCGTACCTGCACGGCGGGGATTACCGGGCCATTTCTCATACTCTGGTCAACGCTCTGGCCATTGTGTCCGGCATTATCTGCGACGGCGCCAAGCCCAGCTGCGCAGCCAAAATTGCTTCCAGCGTGGAAGCGGGCATTCTGGGCTACCATATGTACCTGAACGGGCAGCAGTTCCGCTCCGGTGACGGCATCGTCACCAAGGGTGTGGAGGCCACCATCCGCAATGTGGGTCAGCTGGGCCGTCAGGGCATGCGGGAAACCGATAAGGAAAT
>CALXFP010000102.1 GCA_944387615.1 uncultured Oscillospiraceae bacterium
CTACCAGAACATCCGCTACAGCGGGCAGATTTTTGGAATTGATGAGCATTATCTGGACGTGTACGGCTACCAGGTGAGAAGCGGCCGGGGCTTTACCCAGAGCGACTATGATAACTACCGCAAAGTGGTTCTGGTGGACACCAACACCGTCAAGAACCTTTTCGGCGGAGAGGACCCGGTGGGAAAGACCATTGAGCTGAACGCCGATACCTTTACCGTGGTAGGCGTGGTGGCCCTTTCGGAAGAATTTGCCCCCACCATCAACTCCATGAAGGACTATCAGCTGTATATGAACAACTCCACCGGCGCTGTCTACCTGCCGGACAGTGTCTGGCCAACGGCTTACCGGTTTGACGAGCCCCAGAGTGTGGCCATCAAAGTGGTGAACACCGACGCCATGACCAGCGCCGGACAGGATGCAGCGGATCTTCTGAATCAAAAGCAGATTGCCGGTTCCAACAGCAAACTCCAGTACCGCAGCCAGGATATGCTGGAGCAGGCCCAGCAGCTGCAGAAGATGTCCGAGTCCACCAACACCCAGCTGATCTGGATTGCCAGTATCTCGCTGCTGGTTGGCGGTATCGGCGTTATGAACATCATGCTGGTGTCCGTTACCGAACGTACCGCAGAAATTGGCCTGAAGAAGGCAATCGGTGCGAAAAAGAAGCGGATTTTGCTTCAGTTCCTGACAGAGTCCGCAGTTCTGACCAGTATGGGCGGCCTGATCGGCGTGATTACCGGTGTGATTATGGCCCAGCTGATTTCCAGCATGGTGCAGATTCCGGTGTCCATCAGCCTGCCGGCCATTGCCGTGGCGGTGGTGTTCTCCACCCTGATCGGCGTGGTGTTCGGCATGCTCCCTGCCGTGCAGGCGGCAAACCTGAATCCCATCGAGGCGCTTCGCCGGGATTGATACAAGCAAAGACCGCAGGCATTCCGGTGCCTGCGGTTTTTCTGACAAAAGGTTGCAATTCGGTTAAAAATGTGCTATGATTTTTCACAGTTTGAAATCATTTGGAGGTCAATGCAGTGAAGAATAAACTTGTGACCGTCCTTCTGGTGATTGTGATTATCCTGACCCTGGCGGTGGGAGGCGTTGTGGGCTTCCTGTGGTACCGGGACAATCACATTTTTGTGGAAGGAAAGGCCTATTCCATCCATGCAGTTACGCTGGACCTGCGGCAGGAGGATATTTCCACCGCCCACTACGACCAGGTTCACGCCCAGCTGCCCCAGTGCCAGATTGTCTGGAACGTTCCGTTCCAGAATGGAAAAGTTTCCAGTGATTCGGAAAATCTCAGCGTCAGCACCCTGACCCAGGAAGATGTGGACATTCTGAGCAAATATTTTCCGAACTTGAAGACTCTGGATGCCTCTGCCTGCCATGACTATGCCCAGCTGGAAGCCTTCCAGAATCAGAATCCGGACTGCGCAGTTACCTATACAGTGGACCTGGGCGGAAAAGCCTTCCCCCCGGACACTGCGGATTTGGTGCTGGAAAATGGAGAGTACACCCTGGAAGCTCTGATGGAAAACCTGGTGTATCTTCCTCAGGTAAAGTCCATCAATCTGAAAATGCCGGAGCTGTCGTTGGAAGAGGTGGAGCAGCTGAAAGCTGCCTATGAAGCCATCGATATTACCTGCACCGTGGAACTGATGGGCAAGGAGTACGATACCCAGACCACCCAGCTGGATCTGTCGTCCCTGACCTCCGATGGCATTGCCGAGGTGGCGGAAAAGCTGGCCATGCTGCCCAATCTGGAAAGTGTGGAACTGACCAACGCCGAAGGCATCAGCCAGCTGACCAAGGAGGATGTCAAAACCCTGATGGACACCGCTCCGGAGGTGAAGTTCCATTACAGCTTTGACTTCTTCGGCCAGACCATCTCCACCACCGACGAGGAAGTGCACATCAAGAATACGAAAATCGGCGACGATGGGGAACAGGAAGTTCGACTTGCTCTGGATCTGATGCAGAACTGCAGCCGCTTCGTGCTGGAAAACTGCCAGATGTCCAATGACGTTCTGGCCAAAATCCGGGACGACTACCGGGACAAGACCAAGGTGGTCTGGCGGGTGTACTTCGGCGAGGGCGGCAGCAGCCTGACCGATGCCCAGGTCATCCGGGCGGTGTACGGCCTGGTGGATGACAACTGCCATGACCTGATTTACTGTGAAGACGTGCAGTTTATGGACATCGGCCACAATGAATTTCTGGATGCAGTGCCCTTTGTGGCGGGAATGCCCAACCTGGAATATATCATCGTATCCGGCGCGCCCATCAAGGATTTGACTCCCTTTGAAAACTGCAAGAAGCTGAAGTTCCTGGAAATCGCCTTCTGCGAGTATATTGAGGATCTGTCGCCTTTGGCAAACTGTGAAAGCCTGGAAATGCTGAACATCAGCAATACCCACGCCCTGGATCTGTCTCCGCTGGACGATCTGCCTCTGACCCATTTGTGCGCCAGACTGAACCCTGCCGGCGGCAGCCGGATTCCCAAGGAAGAGCAGGACCGCTTCATCGCCCAGCACCCGGACTGCTGGTCCTCCTTTACCGGTTCTCAGCCTTACGGTGTAGGCTGGCGGTATGATACGGACGAAATTACGCCGCTGCCTGCATACGAACTGATTGCCGAAGCCTTCCGGTATCCCAATGCCCCCAACAACGTGGGCTGGTATCTGGAAACGGAATCAGAATCCTAAAATACGAAAGGAAGTATGTTGCATGAACCATCCCATTCACACGGAAAATGCCCCCGCAGCCATCGGCCCGTATTCTCAGGCAGTGCAGGCGGGAAATCTGCTGTTTGTCTCCGGACAGCTGCCCATTGACCCGGCTACCGGCACCTTTGCCGGGGAGGACATTGCCGCCCAGACCCGTCAGTCCCTGACCAATGTCCGCAGCATTCTGGAAAAGGCCGGATACAGCTGTGCAGACGTGGTGAAAACCACGGTGCTGCTGGCAAATATTGAAGATTTTGCTGCCATGAACGCAGTATATGCCGAATTCTTTACGGAAAATTGCCCCGCCCGGGCAGCCTATGCCGTCAAGGATATTCCCAAGGGCGCTCTGGTGGAAATCGAGGCCATCGCCTGCAAGTAAATTCCAGCAAAAAGCCAATAAACCCTCCTGACCGGAAAAACGGTCAAGAGGGTTTTCTGCAGCCGCCAGCAGTTTCTGCTTCCCATTGGCTGCCGGGTATGGTATAATAAAAAGAAAAAGGAGAAACTCCATGACCTTAGAAGAACTGAAACAAAAAATGGATCAGGCCCATTATATCTACGATGATACCCTGGCAACGGTGCTGCATGTGGCGCTGCAGCTGGGCCGGCCGCTGCTGATTGAGGGCGCTGCCGGTGTGGGCAAAACCGAGATTGCCAAGGTGATGGCTTCGGCCCTGGACCGGGATCTGGTACGTCTGCAATGCTATGAAGGACTGGACGAGAGCAAGGCCCTGTACGAGTGGAACTACCAGAAGCAGCTGCTGTCCATCCAGGTGAATATGAATGCCCAGGACAAGGACGCACTGACCAAATCCCTGTTCAGCGACGAATACCTTCTGGAGCGGCCTCTGCTGCAGTCCATCCGGTCGGAAAAGCCGGTGGTGCTGCTGATTGACGAAATCGACAAGGCTGATGAAGAGTTTGAAGCGTTCCTGCTGGAACTGCTGTCGGATATGCAGGTATCCATTCCGGAGGTGGGTACTATCAAGGCAAAGTCAATCCCCTTTGTGGTGCTGACCTCCAACCGGGCAAGACCCTTGAGCGAAGCCCTGCGGCGGCGGTGTGCCTACCTGTATATTGAATATCCGGACATGGAAAAGGAACTGGCCATTCTCCGGGCAAAGCTTCCCCATGTGGATGACCGGCTGTGTGCCCAGGTTGCCCTGGCAGTGCAGAAGCTGCGTGCCAGCGAAACCATTCTGAAAAAGCCCTCCATTGCGGAAACTCTGGACTGGGCGGCGGCACTGGATGCCTTGGGCCTGCGGGAACTGACCCCGGATGCCCTGCGGCAGACGGCAGGATTTGTGCTGAAAAATAACGAAGATATCGCCGAACTGAATCTGGATGACCACCATGCCTGTCAATGCGGAGGCTGTGGAGGACACCACCATGACTGACCCCCAGGTCTACCTGGAAAAGCTGTCTGCTTTTTCCCGGATGCTGCGGCTGGAAGGGTTAATCATCAGCCCCAAGGAAACGGAGGATGCTGCCCGGCTGCTGATCGGCTTGGGGATGGCAGACCGGGAGCAGGTGAAAACTGCCCTGAGGACGGTCTATGCCAAATCCCGGGAAGAGCAGCTTTCCTTTGATCGGTGCTTTGATGGATTTTTCATCTCCGAAGAAAAGATGCGCCAGCAGGCCAAGGAGCAGATGCAGCGGGAGCAGGAGATGCAGCAGCACCGCCAGGAGGCAGAGGAAGAATTGCAGCTCAACGGCAAGCCCATGGACTTGGACGAAAGCCAACGGGAAGCCTATGCTGCCATGCCGGAGGATGCCCGTCAGCGACTGCGCAGCTTCATGGAAAAGTATCGGGGTACCGCAGAGCGCAATCCCAAACTCTACGGTGAATTTATCCATTCGGTATTTGCCCGGGCCATTCTGGAGCAGCAGATGCTGATGGAAAATGCGGGAGTGGGTGCCCAGGAGATTGACCCGGAAATGGGCATCCTGTACCGGGATATTTCGGAGTTTAAGGATACGGAAATTCCCAAAGCCATTTCCATGATCCAGGCAGTGGCCCGGCAGATCAACGGAGAACTCTCTGTCAAGCGCAAAGGCAGCGCCCACACCGGGAAGCTGGATTTTCGCAAAACTATCCGCAAGGGCCTGGAAACCGGCGGCAGCTTCTACCGGCTGCGCTACCGGAAAAAACGGGCCCAGCGCAAGCATCTGGTGCTGCTGTGCGACGTCTCCGGCTCCATGGTGCAGTTTTCGGAATTTGCCCTGCGGTTCATTCAGAGCTTGAATCAGGTGTCGGACAGTTCCCGAACCTTCCTGTTTTCGGAAACCATGGTGGAGGTGGACGCCTTCCAGCTTCAGAATATGGATCAGTTCCGCAGCCACGTCCGGGAACTGGGCATCTACGGACGGGGAACGGATGTGGGAACCGCCCTGGCCCAGCTGTGCCTGAAGCAGCCGCCGGTGCTTAATCAGGCTACCACGTTGCTGATTTTGTCCGATACCAAGACCATTGACCAGCCCCGGGCAGTGCGGGCGGTGATGGAAGCCAAGCGGCAGTGCGGCCGGGTGCTCTGGCTCAACCCCATCCCCCAGAATAAGTGGCAGTATCTGCGAAGCGTGCAGACCATGGCGGAAATTTGCACCATGGTTCCCTGCAGCACCCT
>CALXFP010000103.1 GCA_944387615.1 uncultured Oscillospiraceae bacterium
ACATTGGAGGTAGAACGCAGGGTCACGTCGTGGGCGCCGCCTTCTACGATGGAGACGGAGGAAACCAGAGTCAGCTTGGCGTCGCGCTGCAGGTCGGGGATGTTGGTCACGCCCACATTGCACATGGTGGACTTGACCTTGTACAGGGATGCTTCCACATTATCGTGGAGAGAACCTGCGTAGGTGACGTAGGAGTCAACGCCCTCTTCGAAGCTCAGCTTGGCGGAGCCGCCCAGGTCGTAGCGCTGCCAGTTCCGGGCACGGTTGGAGCCTTCGCCCCAGTACTCCTTCATATAAGCGCCGTTGATCATCACCTTGTTGGTGGGGCTTTCGTCGAACCGGGCAAAGTACCGGCCCAGCATCAGGAAGTCTGCGCCCATAGCCAAAGCCAGGGTCATGTGATAATCGTGGACAATACCGCCGTCGGAGCAGATGGGCACATAGATGCCGGTCTCACGGAAGTACTGATCCCGGGCTGCGGCAACCTCAATCAAAGCAGTTGCCTGACCACGGCCGATGCCCTTGGTCTCCCGGGTGATGCAGATGGAGCCGCCGCCGATACCCACTTTAACGAAGTCCGCACCGGCCTCAGCCAGGAACCGGAAGCCGTCCTTGTCTACCACGTTGCCGGCGCCGATCTTGACCTTGTCACCGTAGTTCTGACGAACCCAGTCAATGGTCTTCTTCTGCCAGCAGGTGTAGCCTTCGGAGGAGTCGATGACCAGCACATCCGCACCGGCTTCCAGCAGAGCGGGAATCCGGGTGGCGTAGTCCCGGGTGTTGATGCCCGCACCCACCAGGTAGCGCTTCTTGCTGTCCAGCAGTTCCAGGGGATTTTCCTTGTGGGAAGAGTAGTCCTTGCGGAATACGAAGTACATCAGGTGGTCGTTTTCATCCACAATGGGCAGGCTGTTGAGCTTGTGGGCCCAGATGATGTCGTTGGCTTCCTTCAGGGTGGTGGAAGCGGGAGCGGTAATCAGCTTTTCCCGGGGAGTCATGAAATCCCGAACCTTTTCGTCGGCGCTCATCCGGGAAACCCGGTAGTCACGGCTGGTGACGATGCCCAGGAGCTTGCCGTTGGCGGTGCCGTCGTCGGTGATGGCCATGGTGGAGAAGCCCTTCTTGGCCTTCAGCTCCAGCACGTCTGCCAGGGTAGCGTCGGGAGTCAGGTTGGAAGCGGAGGTAACAAAGCCGGCCTTGTAGCCCTTTACCTTGGCAACCATGGCGGCCTGATTCTCAATGGTCTGGGAACCGAAGATGAAGCTGATGCCGCCTTCCTTCGCCAGGGCGATGGCCAGGGTATCGTTGGACACGGACTGCATGACGGCGGAAGTCAAAGGCACATTCAAAGACAGAGCAGGCTCTTCCACACCCTTGCGGTACTTGACCAGGGGCGTTCTCAGGCTGACACGATCGGGAATGCAATCTTCAGAAGTATAGCCGGGAATCAGCAGATACTCGCTGAAGGTGTGACTGGGTTCCGGATAATAGTACGCCATGGGTAGTTCCTCCTAATATATATATAGATTTGAAAATAGCTTACAACGTTTCACCGTCACCGGCATCCAGCACTTCCCGGACAACCTTGCCGTCGCTGCTCAGATGCTTGAAGTTGCCCAGAATCTCGCTGACTGGGTCCACAATGGCAAAGGTGTGGGGGTATTTGCGGACAATCCGGGCAACCGCCGGAGCCTGGGTTTTGTTCACCACACAGATCAGCACGCTGGTCTCCCGTCCGGAGTACATACCCTTGGCGGGAATCAGTGTGGTGGAATGGTGCAGCTTGTTAATCAGCTCCTTGGAAATGTCCTCGGGATAATCGGTAATGATTTCAAAGGAGATGGCCTCCCGGCCGGACTTCATCAGCCGCTCGCCCACGGTGGAGGACAGGAAGCAGTACAGGATGCACAGAATCACCGGCTCCATCTGGAAGCCATAGACAAAGTAGCTGCTGACGGCGATGAAAGAGTTAATGGCGAAGTTCATGCTGAAGAAGGATTTCTCCGGGCTGCGCTTGTGGACAATGGCAGAAATGAAATCCGTGCCACCGGTGTAGGCGCTGGCCTTGACCAGAATGGAATAGACAAAGCCCTGAATAATACCGGCCACCATGGGTCCCAGAATTTTGCTGGTGCCGCTGTCGGTGGAATAGGCAATGGCGGAAATGTCGATTTTCTCCAACAGCAGCAAGCCCACGGAGAAAACCACCACATACACCATACTGCGCACCGCCAGAGGCTTGCTCACTTCATAGTAGCACCACAGCGCCAGAGGGACATTGATGAACAAGCTCAGATAACCCACACTGATGCCGGTGATGTGCTGAATCATGGTGCAGATACCATTCAGACCAGCCGGGGCGAATTGGTTGGGAAAGACGAACAGCTCGTAATTCACTGCGCCCACCAGGGCGACGAAGGCGATGACTAGATAGGTCCAGACCTTTTTTGCAGTATGCATACCATATGCTCCCAGGAAAAAGAAAAAATTGGAAAGATACAAAACATTCTGTTTCTTAATCATAAATTTTAGCATAGCTTTTCTACAGGGTCAAGCTGTAAAGTGACGAAAATTTGCAAGGAATGGGGCAAAATCTCCATCACCTGCCGCAACTGTCCGCTGTCTGCGCATCATTGTCCGCAAAAGAAAAAAGGAAGGGTGCAGAGAAAAGAGCAAGAAAAATTTGTAGAAGGGCCAAAAGTTTTACCCTATCTTTACCAGGGGGGCGCTATAATATTTTCGTTATATTTTGACAAACGGAGGAAACTATGGAAGTATTGATTCAGAATCTGTATGACATCACATGGCAGCAAATGGTCATGTGGGTCATCGGCGGTGTGCTGATCTACCTGGCCATCGTCAAGGAGATGGAACCGACCCTGCTGCTGCCTATGGGCTTCGGCGCCATCCTGGTAAACCTGCCCAACTCCGGCGCTGCGGCAGTGATTGAGCACCTGTTTGAAATCGGCATCAACCAGCACGAGCTGTTCCCCCTGCTGCTGTTCATCGGCATCGGCGCCATGATCGATTTCCAGCCCCTGCTGACCAACCCCAAGCTGATGATTTTCGGTGCGGCGGCACAGTTCGGTATTTTCTTCACATTGTGCATGGCTTCCCTGTTCGGCTTCCAGCTCAATGATGCTGCTTCCATTGCCATCATCGGCGCTGCCGACGGCCCCACCTCGATTTTCGTCTCCCAGATGCTCAACTCCAACTACACCGCTGCCATCATGGTTGCCGCTTATTCCTACATGGCTCTGGTGCCCATGGTCCAGCCGCCCATCATCAAGCTGTGCACCACCAAGGCTGAGCGGAAGATCCGGATGCAGTATAAGGGCAAGCCTGTTTCCAAGCGGACCAAGATCCTCTTCCCCATTGTGGTTACCATCATTGTGGGCCTGGTGGCTCCCGATGCCGTTGTCCTGATCGGTTTCCTGATGTTCGGCAACCTGATCCGGGAGTGCGGCGTACTGAACTCCCTGTCTGAGACTGCTCAGAATGTGCTGGCAAACCTGATTACCATTCTGCTGGGCATTACCATTGCTTCCCGGATGAGCGCTGAGGAATTCCTGCGCTTTGAGACCCTGCTGATTATGGGCCTGGGCCTGGTTGCCTTCATTGTGGACACCTTCGGCGGTGTGATGATCGCCAAGATCATGAACCTGTTCGTCAAGGAGAAGATCAACCCCATGATCGGCGCTGCCGGTATTTCCGCCTTCCCTATGTCCGCCCGTGTGGTACATAAGCTGGGCCTGGAGGAGGACAACCAGAATTTCCTGCTGATGCACTCCATCGGCGTCAACGTTTCCGGTCAGATCGCCTCCGTTATCGCCGGCGGCCTGATCCTGGCTTTGGTAGGAGGTTAATGTTATGCAGCTGCATGTGGATTATTTGATGGAAGCCCTGCCCATTATGGGCAATGGCATGCTGGGCATCTTCATTGTCACCGGCGTGATCATTGCAGTTGTCAGCCTGCTGAACAAGCTGACCGAGGGTAAATAAAGAATGTGAGGAGGGCGAAAGCCCTCCTTGCTGATTCTTAACTGAATCTTTGCCGCGGCTGCTCTTTACCAGAAAAGGGCGCCTCGCTATAATAAAACGATATTGCATAACGAAAGGAAATGAGAAATGATCCCTGCCATCTTACTGTTCGCCGCAACCTATGTCCTCATGCTGACCTTCAGCAAATACCGTCCCTACATCGCCCTGTGCTCCGGTCTGATTTTTATCGTTACCGGTATGCTGCCGCTGGGCGATATTATTCCCTCTCTGGACTTTAACGTTCTGCTGATGATCGGCGGCACCATGGGTCTGGTGCAGCTGTTTATTGACAGCCACATGCCCGAACGTCTGGCTGATATGATTATGGCCAAGGTCCCCACCATTCAGTGGGCAGCGGTGTGCCTGTCCCTGTTTGCCGGTGTGATCTCTGCCTTTGTGGACAACGTGGCAACGGTGCTGATGGTGGCACCGGTGGCTTTGGAAATCTGCAAGAAGCTGAAAACCAATCCCATCCCCATTCTCATTGCCATCGCCGTTTCCTCCAACCTCCAGGGCGCCGCGACTCTGGTAGGTGACACCACCGCCATTATGCTGGGCTCTGCTCTGAACATGAGCTTCATGGACTTCTTCTGGTACTACGGCAAGCCCTCCATCTTCTTCGCAGTGGAGCTGGGCGCTGTGCTGTCTGCCTGCATTGTCTACTGGATTTTCCGGAAGGAAAAGGGCCAGATCCCCAAGGCCGCTTCCCTGACCGAGGTTTCCGACTATGCTCCAACCTTCCTGCTGCTGGGTGCCATCGGCCTGCTGATCTGTGCTTCCTTCGCTCCCGACAGCTGGAACCTGCCTGCGGAAATCAACGGCATCATCTGCTGCTCTTTGCTGGTGGTGGGCCTGATTTACAACTACCTGCGCAACAAGACGGTAGAGTCCGTGGTTGGCCCCCTGAAGGCCATCGACTTTGAAACCCTGGGCCTGCTGGTGGGACTGTTCCTGATGATCGGCGGCATTTCCAACATGGGCGTCATCGATGCTCTGGCCGGACTGCTGGCAAAGCTGGGCGGCGGCAACCTGCTGCTGATGTTTACCATCATTGTCTGGGCTTCCGTGTTGATTTCCGCCTTCATTGACAACATCCCCTATGTGGCAACCATGATTCCCGTCATCGGCGGCCTGGCTGCTCAGTTGGCTCCCGGTCTGGGTGTGGACCCGGTGCTGGTGGGTATCCCCCTGTACTTCGGCCTGCTCTCCGGCGCTACCCTGGGCGGCAACATCACCCCCATCGGCGCTTCCGCCAACATCACCGCCATCGGCATTCTCCGCCGGGAAGGCTACGAAGTGGC
>CALXFP010000104.1 GCA_944387615.1 uncultured Oscillospiraceae bacterium
TGGATGCCCAGGGTTTTGGCGATTTTCTCAAACACCGCCAGATCCAGCGCCGCCTGGGTCTGGATCACGTCGTCCGCATCTTTGAGGAAATAGCTGGGGAAGGTGGCACTGCTGATCATATACGCATCGGAATCGTGGCACACCACATTGGGCAGATCCGCCACTCCCGCCTGTACCAGCTGCTTGCGGACGGCAAAAGGAATGGGGCCTGCCTCCTCGCTGAGTACGAACAGATGCACCACGTCATTTTCCGCTGCTGCCCGCTCCACCAGATGCCGGTGTCCCAGGGTAAAAGGATTGGCGTTCATCACGATTGCCCCAATCCGCTCCCCTTCCCGGCGGGTTTTGGAAAGATTTGCGCAGTAGCCGGAAAAACCATTGCGCCGGTTTTCCATGAAAACCAGCTTGCCATCTACCCGGGCGATTTCATAGAATCCCAGATCCGACAGAAATTTCGATGCTTTGACTTTGGTGTAGAGAAAGAGCCGGAAATTTCCCCGCATGGCCTGGTACTCTGTCAGGTGACTGATAATACGGTTCAGCAAGCCCTCTCCCTGATGGCTGCCGGAAACCGCCAGACAGCGCAGGGTATTCTGAAAGCAGCTTCCCGTGGCAATCAGTTCCCCGTCATCGTCAAAGATGCCGCAGGTGTAGTCCAGATTGCCGTCCAGGCGGATGCCTTCCTGCTCCAGCAGGGCTTCCACCTGGGCCATGTCCCGGCTTTTGGAAGAAATGGATTCTACTACATCGCTCATCAAGTGTTTCTCCTTCCCGCTTACGTTATGCCAGGTGCAGCACTCCGAACAGAATCAGTCCGGCGCCACAGCTGAGCAGCAGAATTTTGGGAATGCTGATTTTGTATTTCAGAAGCAGCACGCTGTCCACAATGCCGATGGCCAGACTGGGCAGCCGCAGCGTCCCGGCGGAAATGTAATTGCTCATGCTCAAAGAAATCAAAACACCCAGCACCATGCCGAAGCAGGCAGGCCGGACGCCTACCAAAACCCGCTGCATGATACGGCTGTCTTTAAATTTCTGAAAGCAAACAGCCGCCAGGGCGCACAAGGTCAGCGTGGGGGTCAGTACCCCCAGGTTGGCAGCCACGGCGCCGAAAATTCCCGCTGCCTGCATTCCGGCGAAGGTGGCGCAGTTCAGTCCCAGAGGGCCGGGGGTCATTTCCGCAATGGCCACAATGTCCGTCACCTCATTCACCGTCATCCAGCCGTTGCTGAGAACCTGGTTGGAAATCTGGGGAATCATGGACAGGCCGCCGAAGCTTCCAAATCCAATCAGCAGAAAGCTCCAATACAATTTAAGCAGCACCATGTTTCTCCGCCTCCCTCCGCTCGTAAATACTGCTGATAATCAAACCGGATACCACGCCCAGAACCACCAGCAGCACCGGGTTCACCGAGGTAAACAGGTAAATTCCCAGGCAGATCAGCACCACCAGCAGGCAGGGCGGATAGGTTACGCTGCCCTTTGCCAGCCCCAGGGCGGCGCACAGAATAATCGGCACCACCGCCGCCTGCATACCGGACATGGCGGCATGCACCCAGGGATTCTGCCGGAAGGCGTTATAGGCAAAGCTGATGGCAATCAGCACCGCCATAGGCGGAAAACACATGCCGAACACACAGGTCAGGCCGCCCAAAATGCCCCCCACCCGGTAGCCGTAGAGCATTGCCACATTGGCGATCATGGTCCCCGGCAGACTCTTGGCCACACTGGTCAAATCCAGCAGTTCCTGGGAGGTAATGACCTTCTTTTTTTCCACATACAGCTGCTGCATCTGGGCAATGATGCTCCAGCCTCCGCCGAAGGTAAAAATTCCGAAGCGGAGAAATTCCAGCAGGAGCGTGCCATATTTGTTTTGTTTCTTCGTAAATATCACCTCAAAACCATAGAAAGCACCTGGATTATATCACATTTTCCCAAAAAGTACAATATAAAATGTGCCCCGGTTTCCCCAAACGGCATTCAGGGAAACCGGGGCAAAGAGAGGAAGGATCAGGTCCTTGGGAAGCAGCTTGGTAGGTTGCTCCCAGCGAAAGGTCCCGTGGTTACGCCGGAGAGAAAGATTACTTCATCAGCGGGACAACGCCGGTAACGGCAGCGGTCAGGATGAAGATCACGAAGATGCCAACGGCCCACTTTGCAGATTCTCTCTGCCACTCGCCCATATCCAGACCGGTCAGGTTCAGCAGCAGGTAGATGAAAGCGACCAGGGGGCTCAGCAGGTGGAAGGCCTGGCCCAGCAGGGATGCGGTGCCGATTTCCAGAGCGGTGAAGCCGTAGGAATAACCGGCCTCAGCAAACACAGGCAGAACACCGTAGTAGAATGCGTCGTTGGACAGCAGGAAGGTACCGGGGGCGGAAACGATTGCCATGATGAGGCCCCAGAACCGGCCCAGCTGAGGCGGAATCAGGGAGATCAGGCTGGCAGCCAGAGCGTCGGACATGCCGGAGTTGGTGAACAGGCCCATGAAGATACCGGCGGCAAACACCAAGATAACCACCTGCAGGGCGTCACCGGCATTGTCGGAGATGCGGGCCTTCTGCTCTTTGATGGACTTGTAGTTGATCATCAGCGCCAGTCCGGTGCCAACCAGGAACAGGAACATGGAGGGGAAGGTACCCAGAACCAGCATTACCACAATGGCGATGGTCATGATGGCATTGATCCATACGTTCTTGGGGCGCTTCAGAGCGGCATCCTCTTCGGACTCCGGAGCCATCAGTGCAGCCAGTTCCTCATTGGACAGATGCTGAATGCCGACTCTCTTGCGCTCTCTCATGCCCAGGAACACGGCAACACCCAGCATGTAGATCACAGACAGCACCATGCCGGGAATCAGAGCCCGCAGGATGGTCTGCTCATCCACACCAGGCTGGCCCTGCAGCACGGAGATGACACGAGCGGTGGGGCCGCCCCAGGGCAGCAGGTTCATGATGGTGTTCATCAGGATCACCAGAACGCCCAGGTTCATCATCTTCAGGTTCAGCTTCTTGTAGATGGGAATGAAAGCAGTGCAGCAGATCAGGGTGGTGGTAGTGCCGTCGCCGTTCAGGGAAACGCAGGCAGCCACAATGGCGGTACCCAGCAGAACCTTCACGGGATCGCCCTTGGCGAAGCGGATCATGGCACGGGTCACCGGCTCAAACAGGCCGGCGTTGAGCATGATGGCGAAGTACAAAATAGCGAACAGCAGCATGATACCGGTTTTAGAGGTCTGCTGTACGCCAGCCACCGTCCAGTCGCCGATGATTTTAATTTGATCCCACAGCGTTACGCTGGCGGCATCGACTTCATTGGCAGCAGCTACCAGATCGGTATACTGTCCCAGGAAGGCGCCCAGCAGGGTAAATGCCAGCGGCACCAGCAGCAGCGCGGTAAAGGGCTGCATTTTCTTGGTCATGACCAGTGCCAGGAACACAATGATCATTGCCCAGGCGATAATCGTCATTGTCATAGGTTGTAGTTCCCCCTTGTGAATTTGTGTATCGGCAACTTGTTCAAACAGCTCCGGCATTTCTGTTCTTCCAAGTTAACTCTCTTCTTGTTGTTGATTGCGAAACGGGAAGAAGCAAGCAGTTGGCCCAAAGGTGACAAAATTGAATACTTGTGATGAAGTTGGAAATGCGCCAACCGCTTTTTTCTTCCCCGGCAAACATGCCGGTATCTTCCTCCGGGATTTTCCGGTAAGAAATGATGTTACAGCTCCAAAGGCTTGACTTTGCGGACCACGTCCAGGATGGTGCCATCCCGGGCTTCCAGCACTGCAACCACCTGATCTTCCCACTGAAGATCGTCGGGACGACCCACCAGAGAGTAGGCCTTTTCCTTCAGGCTCTCAATGCTGACATGGGGAATCCCCGCTTTGTCCAGGCACTCCACCAGATCGGGCCGCAGCGGATTGACCGCAATACCGTAGTCGGTAACCAGCACATCCACGCAGTCGCCGGGAGTGGTAACGGTGACAACCTTCTCGCAGACCGTTGCCATCCGGCCACGGATCAGAGGTGTAACGATGATGCACACCTTGCTGCCTGCGGCGGTATCGGGGTGACCACCGGGAGCGCCCCGGAGAACACCGTCGGAACCGGTCAGAACGTTGACGTTGAAGTCTGTATCAATTTCCAGAGCGGCCAGCACCACAAAGTCCAGCTTATTGACAAAGGCGCCCTTGTTGGCGGGGTTTGCGTACTGAGAAGCGGACATTTCAAAGTGGCCGGGGGTCTGGTTGATGGAGTTGACCGCATCCAGGTCAAAGTCCTGAACGTCTACTGCGGCACGAACCTTGCCCTTTTTCAGCAGCTCCACCATGGGCTTGCAGATACCGCCCACAGCCAGTCCCATCTGGATATTGCGCTCGTCCATATATTTTTCCAGGAACAGGTTGGCTGCCAGAGAGGGGCCGCCCACACCGGTCTGGAATACGAATCCGTCCTTGAAGTAGGGAGTAGAGGCAATCACCTTTGCCACATTTTCTGCCATCATCAGATCCCGGGGGTTCTGGCTGATCCGGGCAGCGGCAGAAGCAATCTTCTTGGGGTTGCCGATGGAATCCACCACAACCACCGCATCCACGTCAATGGCTTCCACGGAGGCCGGGAAGTTTGGGAAATCCACCAGGCAGTCGGTCACAACCACCACATAGTCGGCAAACCGGGAGTCGGTAATGGCGTAACCCAGGCTGCCGCAGTTGGACTTACCGCCGATGCCCCGGCAGTTGCCCACACAGTCGGAAGTCGGTGCTGCCACGAAAGCGATGTCAATATGTACCTCTCCGGCTTCAATGGCCCGGGGACGGCCGCCATGGCTGCGGATAATGGCAGGGGTTTTCAGCTTACCGGCGGAAACCACTTCACCCATCCGGCCGCGAATGCCGGAGGTCTGGATGCCAATCACCTTTCCCTGCTCGATGTAATCGGCAATGGGGTCGTTGGCATCGCCCAGGGAAGTGGCTGCAATGGTCAGATCCTTCAGCCCCATTTCCTCAATGGCGGCCTTCATAACCATGTTGGCAACGAAGTCACCGTTGCGCAGGGCATGGTGGAAGGAGAAGGTCATGCCGTCTCTGGCGCCGCACAGCTTCAGCGCGTCCACCAGGGAGGCAACCACCTTGGTCTCCTGGGGCTTTTCATAGCGGCGGGTACGGGGGCCGACTTTCTGGATGTACTTGCCATCCATATACTGTTTTCCCTGGTAAACTTCCTTGCCGTCAACCAGCAGGTAATCCGGGATATCACGTCCTACTGCATTTTTCATACCAGATCCCCCTCATACATACCGCAGGCTTTCGCCAGCTTCA
>CALXFP010000105.1 GCA_944387615.1 uncultured Oscillospiraceae bacterium
CCAGCTTGGAGTTGGGCATGATGCTCTGGGCGTTTACCGCTTCGGCACAGGCCAGATCCAGTGCAACCGGGTCGAAGGAAGCAAACATGCCTACATCCGGAACAATGGGAATGTCGTTTTCCGCATGGCAGTCACAGTAGGGGCTGACATCCCGAACCAGGCTCACATGGAAGTGGGGGCGTCCGTCCAATACGGCTTTGGTGTACTCGGCAATCTTGCAGTTGAGGATGGTGGCGGACTGGGCATAGGCGGGGGAAATGGCCTTCACCGGGCATACGTCAATGCACCGGCCGCAGCCCATGCACTTGGTCCAGTCGATGTGCATAATGCCGTTTTCCATCTGGGGGCCGTCGTGGGCACAGTACTTGGCGCAGGTGCCGCAGCCGATACACTTTTCCGGGTCCACTTCGGGACGGCCTTCGGAGTGCATCTCCCGCTTGCCGGCGTTGGAGCCGCAGCCCATACCCAGATTCTTCATAGCGCCGCCGAAACCGGCTTCTTCATGGCCCTTGAAGTGGTTCAGGGAGATGACAATGTCGGCATCCATAATGGCCCGGCCGATTTTTGCCGTTTTCACATACTCGCCGCCCACCACAGGCACGTCTACATCGTCGGTGCCCTTCAGGCCGTCGGCAATGAGGATATGGCAGCCGGTGGAGTAGGGGGTAAAGCCGTTCAGGTAAGCAGTTTCCAGGTGATCTAGGGCATTTTTCCGGGAGCCGACGTACATGGTGTTGGCATCGGTGAGGAAGGGCTTGCCGCCCAGATCCTTTACCAGATCCACGATGACCCGGGCGTAGCCGGAACGCAGGTGGGCCATGTTGCCCAGTTCACCAAAGTGAATCTTAATGGCAACAAATTTGTCCTTGAAGTCGATCTGATCCATGCCGGCGCTCAGGCACAGCCGGGCCAGTTTCTGGGGCAGTGTCTCAGATGTACCGGTGCAGAAATCGGTAAAATAAACTTTGGATGCCATTGTGGTTACCTCCTGTCAGAATTTGCTTTCAGTCTACTTGGTATTGGCCGGAAAGTCAAGAAGCACGGAAGAATATGAAACAGGAAAAGGAAGATCATTCGTTGGAATGCACAATAATATAGGAGGATCATTTTGTAAATTGCACAAAGTTTTTTTGTATTTCCAAAAAACTTTGGCGGGAATAAATCTTGCGGCGAAGGATAAATGGTGGTATCATGTGCCTGCCGGAATAGGAGCGTTTTCCATTGCGGCAATCGCAAATCAATATCAGGGGGAATCACTTTGGAAATTTATCTGATCAGCCTGGCCGTTGCCTTGGTTGGCGGCCTGATGCTTTCTCGTTTGACCAAGTTAATTAACCTGCCTGCCGTTACGGCTTATCTGGTGGCGGGCCTGATTCTGGGACCGTTCTGCCTGGGTGCGCTGAAGATCAGCGGCTTTGGCTTCAATACGCTGGAGCAGGTGGAAACCATGGGCATTGTGACCCAGACGGCTCTGGGCTTCATCGCCTTCACCATCGGCAATGAGTTCCGGCTGAGCCAGCTGAAGGCCACCGGTGCCAAGGCCATTACTATTGGTATTTTGCAGGCTGTGATTACCACGCTGATGGTGGATATTGTGCTGGTTGCCATGCACCTGCTCTTCCCGCAGCTGATTTCCATCCCCTGTGCCATTACCCTGGGCGCCATCGCCTCGGCTACCGCCCCTGCTGCCACGCTGATGGTGGTGCGCCAGTACAAGGCCGACGGCCCCATGACCCGGCTGCTGATGCTGGTGGTTGCCATTGACGATGCGGTGGGTCTGGTGCTGTTCTCCGCCTCCTTCGGCATTGCCACGGCCCTGTCCAGCGGACAGGTCAGCGTGCTGGCTGTGGTGGTGGAGCCGATTCTGGAGATTGTGGCATCCCTGCTTCTGGGCAGCGCCATGGGCTGGCTGATGAACTGGGTGGAGCAGTTCTTCCACTCCCGCAGCAAGCGTATGAGCATTTCCGTTGCCTTTGTGATGCTGACCGTGGGATTGTCCATGCTGGAGTTTGAGATTGGCGGGATTCACCTGGGCTTTTCTCTGCTGCTGGTGTGCATGATGACCGGCACCATTTTCTGCAACATCTGCGACACTTCCGAAGAACTGATGAATCGTGTGGATGGCTGGACTATGCCCCTGAACGTGCTGTTCTTTGTGATCTCCGGCGCAGAGCTGGATCTGAATGTGCTGGCCCAGCCGGTTACCCTGCTGGTGGGCGTGACCTTCATTCTGGCCCGGTCTGCCGGTAAGTACTACGGCGCTGCCCTGAGCTGCCGCCTGACCCGGCAGCCCAAGCCCATTACGGATCATCTGGGCATCACCCTGCTGCCCCAGGCCGGTGTGGCACTGGGCATGGCTATGACAGCGGCTACACTGCCCGATGGCGCCCTGGCCCGGAATGTGGTGCTGTTCAGCGTCCTGGTTTACGAACTGATCGGACCCAACCTGACCAAGCGGTCTTTGCTGGCAGTGGGCGAAATCAAGCCCGAGGGCCGTACCAGCGCAAGAAAAATCAACGAGGCCTAACTTCGGCAAAATGCCCCTTTCGCTGCAGGAAATTCCTGTTGACAAAACCATCCGAATTGCTTACAATGAATGTACCATCTTACATGACTGACGGACGAATGCGGTTTAACGCAGGGGAAGTGTAAGAGCTGTAATGCCGACCGTCTGGGCGATCTGGTTACCAAACTGGATCGCCCTTTTTGTTCATAAAGATTCTGAACAGGCGGGAAGACAACGGGTGCGTCAACACAAAGAATCGAGGGGTGCATTATGAAAAAAATCAGAAATCTCTCCGAAAGCGACTTTTTGAAGCTGTTTTTTGGGCTGCTGAGCCTGACTTTCCTGGTTGGGGCTGTGTGTATGCCCGATCGGGGCAGCATGTTTTCCGGCCTGTGGCAGATCATCAGTCAGCCCAGCAAACTTACCACCAACTACTTTGCCGTGGGCGGCTATGCGGCTACCTTCCTGAATATGGGCCTGGTGGGGCTGATTTGCCTGGGGCTGTTTGTGGTGTTCCGGGGCAAGGCCAATAATGTTTCCACCCTGGCAGTGGTGCTGACCGTGGGCTTCTGCTCCTGGGGCATCAACATCCTGAACATCTGGCCCACCATTTTCGGCGTGATGCTCTACGGCCTGGTGAAGAAGGAATCCTTCGGCAGCCTGGTCAATGCCATGATGTTCTCCACCGGTATTGCGCCGCTGATTACGGATCTGATGATCCGCTACCCCTATGCCGAGGCGGTGGGCTTCAACCTGCCGGGTATCGGCGTGGCTGTGCTGGTGGGTATTGTCATTGGATTTTTCCTGCCGGCGGGTATGGCGGCTTCTCCCGGCATTCACAAGGGCTTTGATCTGTATTCTGCCGCACTGCCCATTGGCATGACGGCGTTCTTCCTGAATGCGGTGCTGTTCAAAACCATGGGTGTTGCCCTGCCTGACGGCGCCGATGCTGCCCAGCTTCAGGTTGCTTCCCGGCTGACGGTGAACCTGTTCTGCGGCATTGTCTTTGGCCTTTGCGTGCTGGGCGCACTGGCATTGGGATGCAAGCCCCGGGATTACTGGCGCCTGCTGACCGATAAGGCAGCGGTGAATAATTTCTCCTCTACTTACGGCAATGCGGTGTTCCTGATGAATGTGGGCGTGTTCGGCCTGTTCATTCTGGGATACTATAATCTTATCGGTGCGTCCTTCAACGGCGTGACCTTCGGCATTATTTTCTGCATGCTCTCCACCTGCAACTCCGGCTCTCACCCGGGCAATGTCTGGCCCATTATGGTCGGTTACTTCCTGGCCTCGGTGGTGTTCGGCTGGCTGTCGGGCCTGGCAGGGGGGACCTTTGCCCAGGCCATCAATGCCCAGGCCATCTGCGTGGGACTGTGCTACGCCAACGGCCTGAGCCCGGTATCCAGCAAGTACGGCTGGCAGTTTGGCGCTCTGGCAGGCGGCATGCACTACATGCTGGTGACTTCCGTACCCAACCTGCACGGCGGCTTCTGCCTGTATAACGGCGGCTTCACTGCGGCGCTGATCTGCGTTCTGCTGATTCCCCAGCTGGAGCGGTTCACCAAAACCAAGCAGGAACGCCGGGAACTGAAGGTGAAATAAGGGAAGCGTGCTGACCTGGGAAACCAGGCCAGCACGTTTGATGTAATAGAAAACTTGGAGGTTAAAAAATGTTTTACGATCAGGTAAAAGAGAGCGCCGACTATATCCAGTCCCAGCTGGGACAGAAGGTGGATGTGGCGGTGATTCTGGGCAGCGGTTTGGGAAAAATCGTGGATGCCATGACAGAGAAAAAGACCATTCCCTATCAGCAGATTCCCCACTTCCCCCAAAGCACCGTAGCCGGTCATGCGGGCAATCTGGTCTTTGGCAAAATCGGTCAGACCAAGGTTCTGGCTCTGCAGGGGCGGTTTCATTACTACGAAGGATTCTCCCTGAAGGAAGTGGCCTACCCGGTGTATGTGATGAAGCTGCTGGGAATTGAAAACATGATTGTCACCAATGCCTGCGGCGGCATCAATCCGGGATTTGCCCCGGGAGATCTGATGATTATCGATGATTTCATCAACTCCATCGGCACCAATCCGCTGATTGGAGAAAACGACGAGCGGTTTGGCCCCCGGTTCCCGGATATGTCCGAACCCTACTCCACTGCCCTGCGGGAGAAGGCAAAGGCAGCGGCAGATAGCCTGGGAATCGAAACCAAGCACGGCGTGTACACCTTCTTCCAGGGCCCCTACTACGAAACCGCAGCCGAAATCCGGATGTACAAGACCCTGGGAAGCGATGCCATCGGCATGTCCACGGTGCCGGAAACCATCGCCGCCAACTACCTGGGCATCAAGACTCTGGGCATCGCCTGCATCACCAACATGGCCACCGGACTGCGTACAGGAAAGCACAGCCACGAAGAAGTGGTGCGCATTGCGGAGCAATCCAGTGAAAAACTTTGCCGCTGGATTACAAAACTGCTGGAAACCTGGAACTAATGGTCATATCCCGGAAAATGCCGGGTGGAAAGTCCAAAATACAGCCTGCCCCGAAGGTAAGGGGCAGGCTGTCTGCATTTGTTCTGCTGGACAAAACAGAACTTGTGTGCTATGATGATGCCGTGATCCTGACATTAAGCGAAATGCGCTGCGTGAAAGGTGCGAATATGGTGTTTCTTCCCCGGAATCCTGCCGGGGATACTGCCGTTGCCGTGCCGTTGGGTCACGGCAATTTTTCATTTTGGAGGGGTTCTATGCAAACACGGGTAGCGGTTATGAGCATCATCGTGGAAAA
>CALXFP010000106.1 GCA_944387615.1 uncultured Oscillospiraceae bacterium
ATGTCAAGCGCATTTGTAACTCGGCAACCGCTTGACATTCACTCAGCAATTTCGTATAATAGTGCCCAGTCGTTGGGCACTTGACCGCCCGACGGCTTTTGCATAGTGCGCTGTCGTTGGGCTTGACTGCCCAACGACTTTTTGCATTACAGAAAGAGGGTGAAAAATACAGATTTTCGAAGCGCACACACAATCGAGCAGAAAGGAGAAGCTATGTCAAAAGCAAAAGAAACGACCGCCCTGAGCCCATCTGTTGGCGCAGATGGAGGGCAGTCGTCCAAAACGTACACACCTAGTATAGCAGAAACAGAAGAGAAGTTCAACGAAAACTTTTTGCCTTCCCGAGATTTTTTTCGAAAGCCCCAGTGGGATCAAGGGCTGAATACTCAGGCGGATGGACAGCCCACTAATATGTCGCTGAACCCTTGCCGTGCAATGATACGCGACGATGCGACGATAAAATACCACCCCAAAAAACATCGTCGCAATCGTCGCAACCGTCGCGCATCGTCGCGGAGGGAAGAATTCGGCCTGTTGGGAAGGCAATCAGACCGGAAAAAATCGGCAGCGGGCAAGAGAACGGGAGAGATAATTTTTCTTTCCTCTCCAGTAAAAAACACTAGCCGGAGGCCGTCGGGGATTGGGGGAACACCCAACAGGCCCTGAGTGGGGAAGGAATTTTCCTCACTTAGGGATCCTGTTCTCCTTTAACCCACAGAAAGCCCCAAAACATAGCTCAGCGAAAATTTCAGAAAAACTTTACCAATACAATATATTCAGAAAACGATTATGGAAAATCTGATTCAGCAGGATCAGAACCTGCCTATCGATCGGAAAATGCTGCTGACCATCCGTGAAGCAGCACAGTACAGCAACATCGGCATCAACAAAATCGACGCCATGCTGAAACAGCCCAACTGTCCGTTTGTACTGTATGTCGGAACCAAAAAGCTGGTGAAGCGTGCAGCGTTTGAAGCGTATATTGACGGAAAGGTGGCGATTTAGGCAATGTTTCTCGTGCAATGTGGTGCGCACCAAAAACGGGAAATTGTATTGAAAGTTCCCGTTCTCTATGGTAGAATAAAAAATCGTGATGAACCTTCTTTTCTTGGCTGTAAGAAAGGAGTTCATTAAATGGGCAAAAATCTGAAAGGCAAAGAATGCGGCAAAGGAATCTGTCAGCGTAAAGACGGAAAGTATGCGGCGCGTTTTACCGCAAAAGGTGGTACCCGGAGAGAGAAACATTTTCAAACTCTGCCGGAGGCCAGAAATTGGTTGGCCAGTATGCAAAGCGGAGGAGAACCGGAGGTCCGCAAGGCATCCAACGGAATGACTGTGGATGCGTGGTTTGATTTCTGGCTCAACAATCTGGTGGCAGATCTGGCACCCAATACCAGACGGAACTATCGTGAACGGTACATCTACAATATCCAGCCAGTGATTGGCTCCATGTATCTGTCGGATCTGAAGCCCATGCACTGTAAGATGGTTCTGAACCGAATGGATGCACGCTATGCTGGTTCTACCATTCGGCAGGTCTACATCTGCATGGGCACCATGCTCCGGGCTGCGGTCATGAATGATATCATTTTCAAGCATCCCATGGACGGCGTTCGATATTCCAAACCCGTCCGGGCGGTAGATGATATCAAGTTTCTGACATTGGAAGAACAGGCAGCTTTCCTGGAAACGGCAAAGAAATCCCACAACTACCGGCAATATGCTTTGCTGCTGGAAACCGGACTGCGGACGTCGGAATTGATTGGTCTTACCTGGGATTCCATTGACTGGAAGAGACGAACTCTTACGGTCAACAAGACTTTGGAGTATCGGCACCAGGAGGGTATATGGCGCGCCGGGCCACCCAAAACCACCACCAGCTATCGGACCATTCCCCTTACCAACCAGGCATATGAAATCCTGAAATCGTGCTATGACGAGCGTACTGTGCGAAAGGAGTCCGAAACCCTTTCGAAAGTCCTGGAGTACATGGACCGGCGAACCGGGCAAATGGGCCGCCTGAGGATGAAGGATCTGGTGTTCATCAACTACCGCACAGGGGAGCCGACCAAAAACAGCTCCTATGACATGCACCTTTATAAGCTGTGTGAAAAAGCCAACATCAGAAAAATCTCCATGCACGCCCTGCGCCATACCTATGCCACCCGGGCCATTGAACGAGGCGTTCAGCCCAAGGTGCTGCAAAAACTGCTGGGTCACGCCAGTATCAAAACCACCATGGACCGCTATGTTCACGTTACCGATCATGCCCTGGTCAACGCTGTCAGACAGTTTGAAGGCGCATCCGCCCAGGTGCGATTGGATGCCTGAAATTACCAAAATTGGTGCGCAATTGGTGCGGAATACATCCCTGAAATTAAAAAACCGTTGCAAGTAAAGGAGTTTTTGAGAATATGAAATTAGGAATCGTCGGACTTCCCAATGTGGGAAAATCCACTCTGTTCAATGCCATTACCAACGCAGGTGTGCCTGCGGATAACTATGCGTTCTGCACCATTGACCCCAACGTGGGCGTGGTCAGCGTGCCGGATGAGCGGCTGGATTGGCTGGCTCAGCTGCACAACCCCAAGAAGCTCACCCCCGCTGTGATTGAGTTCGTGGACATCGCCGGTCTGGTCAAGGGTGCGTCCAAGGGTGAAGGTCTGGGCAACAAGTTCCTGAGCAACATCCGCACCACCGACGCCATTGTCCATGTGGTACGATGCTTTGAAGATGCCAACGTTACCCATGTGGAAGGCAGCACCGATCCGCTGCGGGATGTGGACATCATCAACCTGGAACTGGTGATGGCGGACATCGAAATGGTGGAGCGCCGGATTGACAAGTGCCAGAAAGCTGCCAAGGGCGGCGACAAGCGCTTTGCCCACGAAGCCGAGGTATTCTCCCAGCTGCTGAAGCACCTGAACGAAGGCAAGCTGGCCCGCACCTTTGACGGCAGCGACGAAGATATGGCTCTGATTGCCACCTCTGACCTGCTGACCCTGAAAAAGACCATCTACGTTGCCAACCTGGCGGAAAACGAAGTCAACGACCCGGAAAGCAACCGCCACTACATGGCCCTGAAGGGTCTGGCTGACAGCGAAGGCAGCCAGCTGCTGCCCATCTGCGCCAAGCTGGAAGCCGACATTGCCGAACTGGACGATCCGGAAGAAAAGGCCATGTTCATGGAAGAGCTGGGGGTAACCGAAAGCGGCCTGGACCGGCTGATTCGCAGCTCCTATGCCCTGCTGGGTCTGATCTCCTTCCTCACCGCCGGCAGCGACGAGTGCCGGGCCTGGACCATCAAGCGTGGCACCAAGGCTCCCCAGGCCGCCGGTAAGATCCACAGCGATTTCGAGCGGGGCTTTATCCGCGCCGAAGTCATTGCCTTTGAGGATATGAAAGCCTGCGGCACCATGGCCGCCGCCAAGGCCAAGGGCCTGGTGCGCAGCGAAGGCAAGGAATACGTCATGAAAGACGGCGACATTGTCAACTTCCTGTTCAACGTGTAAATCATAAGTTCCCGCCGGAATTTGCGTTTGCATTTTCCGGCGGTTTTCTATATAATAATATATAGTATAAATTTGGGAAACGGCAGTATACTAAGTGCCCTTCCGGTGTTTTTGAAAACCATGTCACATTATGGTTGACAAGTGCAGAAAGCCATGCTATAATCTCAAGGATAAATATGGTTCAGCGGCTCGCCGCACTCCGTCTTGCCGCTTCGGCAGGACATTTTTTTAGGTATTTCAGCGAAAGGAGACAACTATGACTGATCGGATCAAGGCAACGGTTATTTCCGCTTCCCTGGGCAGTTCTTTCATCGACACCATTGGTGCCTCCATTTCCACCCTTTCCATTTTCAACTCTCCCCGTTTCGTGGTTTTCCCCGGCTTTTGTGATGTGCATGTGCATTTCCGAGAGCCGGGTTTTTCATACAAGGAAACCATCGGAACGGGAAGTCTGGCATCCGCCCGGGGTGGTTACACTGCGGTATGCACCATGCCCAATCTGAATCCGGTTCCGGACAGTTTGGAGCATTTGAACATGCAGCTGGATTTGATTGAAAATTCCGCCTGCATTCACGTTTACCCCTACGGCGCCATTACCGTAGGCGAAAAGGGGGAAACTCTGGCTGATCTGGAGGCCATGGCACCTTATGTGGCAGGCTTCTCCGACGATGGCCGGGGTGTGCAGTCAACTCAGATGATGGAGCAGGCCATGCTTCGGGCCAAGGCTCTGGGCAAGCTCATTGTGGCCCACTGCGAGGACAACTCCCTGCTCCGGGGCGGCTACATTCACGACGGCAGCTACGCCAAGGCCCACAATCACCGGGGCATCTGCTCCGAAAGCGAGTGGGGTCAGATTGCCCGGGACTTGGAGCTGGTGGCAAAGACCGGAGTTTCCTACCACGTCTGCCACATCTCCACCAAGGAAAGCGTGGAGCTGATCCGCCAGGCCAAGGCCCAGGGACTGGACGTCACCTGCGAAACCGGCCCCCACTACCTGGTAATGGATGACAGCATGCTGCAAGAGGACGGCCGGTTCAAAATGAATCCCCCTCTGCGCAGTCGGGAAGATCGGGATGCTCTGGTGCAGGGCATTCTGGACGGCACCATCGACATGATTGCCACCGACCACGCTCCCCACAGCGCCGAGGAAAAGGCCAGGGGCCTGGAAAAGAGCGCCTTCGGAGTGGTGGGCATTGAAACCGCCTTCCCCATTCTCTACACCTACCTGGTAAAACCGGGAATCCTGTCCATGGATCGGCTGGTGGAGCTTCTGTGCATCAATCCCCGCAAGCGTTTCGGCCTGAGCCTGGGCTGCGACTACTCCGTGTGGGATCTGGAGGCAAGCTACGCCATCGACCCGAAAGACTTCCTGTCTCAGGGAAAAGCCACGCCCTTTACCGGCTGGCAGGTCAATGGACAATGTATGGCCACCGTCTGTGATGGCAAACTGGTCTACCAGGCCAAATAACTTTCGTCAACCAAACTTTTCTATATAGGACTAATTTAGGAGGATATCACATTATGGCAAAGAGAACGGATATCAAGAAGATTCTGATCATCGGCTCCGGCCCCATCGTCATCGGTCAGGCTGCGGAATTCGACTACGCCGGCACCCAGGCCTGTCTGGCTCTGAAGGAAGAAGGTTACGAGGTTGTGCTGTGCAACTCCAACCCCGCCACCATCATGACCGACACCGTCATCGCTGACAAGGTCTACATGGAGCCCCTGACCCTGGAATATGTGGCAAAGATTATCCGCTACGAGCGTCCTGA
>CALXFP010000107.1 GCA_944387615.1 uncultured Oscillospiraceae bacterium
GCCATCTATGTGGAAGCATAAGGAGGGGATACAATGGGTACGATTACGATCAATGGAAAAAAGGTAGAATTTACCAACGAAAAAAACCTGCTGACCATCATTCGCAAGGCCGGCATTGAGATCCCCACGCTGTGCTACCAGCCGGAGCTTTCCATCTTCGGCGCCTGCCGCCTGTGTACGGTGGAAGATGACCGGGGCCGCTGCTTTGCTTCCTGCTCTGAGGAACCCCGGGATGGCATGGTGATTTATACCCACACCGAGCGGCTGCGCAAGCACCGCAAGCTGATTGTGGAACTGCTGCTGGCGGCCCACTGCCGGGACTGCACCACCTGTGACAAGCACGGCAAGTGCACCCTGCAGAAGCTGGCCTACCAGATGGGCATCAACGGCGTCCGGTTTGAAAATCACCGGGAAGTCCAGCCTGTGGACTTCTCTTCTCCCGCCATCGTCCGGGACCCCAATAAGTGCATCCTCTGCGGCAACTGCGTCCGGGTCTGCAATGAAATCCAGGGCGTGGGCGTGCTGGGCTTTGCCCACCGTGGTACGGAGGCTACCGTCAGCCCCGCCTTCAACCGGAATATGGCGGAAACCAACTGTGTCAGCTGCGGCCAGTGCCGGGTAGTTTGTCCCACCGGCGCTCTGACCATTCACCACAATATGGAAGAAGTCTGGAAGGCACTGGGCGATCCCAACACCCGGGTGGTGGCGCAGATTGCGCCGGCCGTCCGTGTGGCCGTGGGTGAGGCTTTCGGGCTGCCCAGAGGAGAAAACTCCATGGGTAAGATCGTGGCGGCACTGCACCGGATGGGCTTTGACGAGGTCTTTGACACCTCCTATTCTGCTGACCTGACCATTATGGAAGAGTCTGCGGAGTTCCTGGAACGGCTTGGAAAGGGCGGAACCTTGCCGCTGCTGACCTCCTGCTGCCCCGCCTGGGTCAAATTCGTGGAAAATGAATATCCCGATTTCAAGGCCAATCTCTCCACCTGCCGCAGTCCCCAGCAGATGTTCTCTGCGGTCATCAAGGATTACTACCGTGACCCGGTAAACAGCGAGGGCAAAAAGACCTTCGTGGTGTCCATCATGCCCTGTACGGCCAAAAAGATGGAGGCCCGCCGCCCGGATGCTTACACCAAGGGCGAGAAGGATACCGACTCCGTTCTGACCACGGTAGAGCTGATCCGGATGATCGACGGTCATGGCATCAACTTTGAAACCCTGCCCAGCGAAGCCTGCGATATGCCTTTCGGCATTGCTTCCGGCGGCGGTGTGATCTTCGGCGCTACCGGCGGTGTTACCGAAGCAGTGCTGCGCCGGCTGGTGGACAGCCACGATACCGCAACCCTCAACGCCATTGCCGACTGCGGTGTCCGGGGAGATCAGGGAATTAAGGAATTCACCGTTCCTTACCAGGGTATGGACATCAGCATCTGCGTGGTTTCCGGACTGGAAAATGCCAGAAAGGTGCTCAATTCTGTCAAATCCGGAGAAAAGCAGTACCATTTCATCGAAGTTATGGCCTGCCCCGGCGGCTGCGTCATGGGCGGTGGTCAGCCCACCGACGGTGTCAAGGAGCGTCAGGCCAAGGCTCGCACCAAGGGCCTGTATGCCGCTGACGGAGACATGGTCATCAAGAAGTCCGACGAAAACCCGCTGATGGATATTTTCTACAACGGCTATTTCAAGGGCAAAGCTCACGAACTGCTGCACACTCCCCATTGATGGTTAAGTTCAGCGCACCCCCGCTTCGGCGGGGGTGCTTTTGTGCCAATCTGAGCATTTAATTTTTAAATGCTTATGATAGATTCATAAATACGCGTTGACATCGCCGGTTCCGAGTGCTATAGTATGTCCCATCAAGTATTTCCTGTGCGCACAAATGTACGCAGGATTGCAAGAGAAGGAGAGAAGATTATGAAAAAGATTATTGCCCTTGCGCTTTCTGCGCTGATGCTGCTGGGCTTGACTGCCTGCGGAGCATCAGAGCCTCAGACCGCAACCACTGCGGCAGCTGCAGCTGAAGTTGCCACTCAAGCGGTCACCGAAGCTGCCACCGCCTCTGCCGGTGAAAAGTATGTTGTGGGTGTGTGCCAGTTGGTACCTCACGATGCACTGGATGCCGCCACCCAGGGCTTTGTAGACCGGCTCACCGAGCTGCTGGGCGAGGACAACGTGGAATTTGACGTTCAGGTTGCCGCCGGTGACTCCGCCACCTGCGCCAACATTGTAAACGCCTTTGTGGCGGACGAAGTGGACCTGATTATGGCCAACGCCACTACCTCCCTCCAGTCTGCCGCCGCCGCCACCGCCGACATCCCCATCCTGGGCACCTCCATCACGGAGTATGGCGTTGCCATGGGCATTGAGGACTTCAACGGCACCGTAGGCGGCAACGTCTCCGGCACTTCCGACCTGGCGCCTCTGGACCAGCAGGCCCAGATGGTGAAGGACTGGTTCCCGGATGCCAAGACCGTGGGCCTGCTGTACTGCTCTGCGGAATCCAATTCCCAGTACCAGGTGGACACCGTTCAGAGCTACCTGGAGGAGATGGGTTTCACCTGCACCCAGTACCCCTTCGCCGATTCCAATGACCTGCAGGCCGTCACCCAGACTGCTGCGGATAACTCTGATGTGATCTATGTGCCCACCGACAATACCGTGGCTTCTGCCGCCGGCATTGTGGACGGCATCTGCCAGCCCGCCGGTGTTCCCGTGATTGCCGGTGAAGAAGGCATCTGCAAGGGCTGCGGTGTGGCTACCCTGTCCATCAGCTACTATGACCTGGGCGTGAAGACCGCCGAGATGGCAGCCCAGATCCTCACCGGCGAGGCGGACATTTCTACCATGCCCATCGCCTACGCCGACAATTTCACCCCCAAGTACAACGCCGCCATCTGCGAAGCCCTGGGCATTACCCCCCTGGAAGGCTATGAGCCGGTTGCCGTTGACTGATTCCAAACCAATCCAACAAGCGGGCGAGGCGGCTGTGCCACCTCGCCCACTTCTGGCGAAATCCATTCGGAGGACTTTTTTATGACGAGCTTTCTAAACGCCATGCCCGGTGCGGTGGCCCAGGGATTGATCTGGGGCATCATGGCCATTGGCGTATATCTGACTTATCAGATTCTGAGCATTTCCGACCTGACGGTGGACGGCTCTTTCTGTACCGGCGGCGCGGTATGCGTGGTGATGATGACCGCCGGCTATAACGTGTGGGTTGCCATGCTGGCGGCGGCCCTGGCCGGTATGCTGGCGGGCCTGGCCACCGGCTTTTTCCACACCAAGTGCGGCATCCCAGCCATTTTGTCCGGCATTCTCACCCAGCTGGGACTGTGGTCCGTGAACCTGGCCATTATGGACATGAAGTCCAATATCCCATTGAACGTGAATAACTATGACGTGCTGATCTCCCTGCGGTATCTGCAGGAGGTGCAGAAGGGGACCCGTCCTTTCTGGCAGCATCCCATCCTGGTGGTGAGCGTGTTCACCCTGGCGGTGATCGGGGTGCTGTACTGGTTCTTCGGCACCGAGCGGGGCTGCTCCATCCGGGCTACCGGCGCCAATCCCAACATGGCCCGGGCCCAGGGCATCAACACCAGCTTCAACCAGGTGCTGGGTCTGGCGCTGGCCAACGCGTTGGTAGCCCTGTCCGGCTCTCTGCTGTGCCAGTACAACGGTTTCGCGGAGATCAACATGGGCCGGGGCGCCATCGTCATCGGCCTGGCCGCCATCATCATCGGAGAGGTGGCCTTCGGCAAGCTGTTCCGCAATTTCGGACTGAAACTGCTGGCGGTATCTCTGGGCGCCATCATTTACTATGTGGTGATTCAGTTCGTCATCAGCCAGTTCAAGATGAACACCAACTACATGAAGCTGATTTCCGCGCTGATCGTGGCGCTGTTCCTGGCGATTCCCTACTGGAAGCAGCAGTATTTCCACAAGAAGGGCAAGGTAAGACAGAATGCTTAAACTGGAAAATATTTGGAAAACCTTCAACGCCGGCACCATCAACGAAAAAGTAGCCCTGCAAAACTTAAGCCTGACCATGGAGGAAGGGGATTTCGTTACCGTCATCGGCGGCAATGGTGCGGGAAAATCCACCATGCTCAACGCCGTGGCCGGTGTCTTTGGCGTGGACTCGGGAAAAATTCTGATTGACGGGGTGGATGTGACCAATCTGCCGGAATATAAACGGGCAAAGTACATTGGCCGGGTGTTCCAGGACCCTATGATGGGCACCGCCGCCACCATGCAGATTGAGGAGAATCTGGCACTGGCAGCCCGCCGAGGCCAGAGCCGCACCCTCCGGGCAGGCATCACCCGGGCAGAGCGGGAAGCCTATATGGAGCAGCTGAAAATCTTGGGCCTGGGTCTGGAAAACCGGATGACTGCCAAGGTGGGTCTGCTGTCCGGCGGTCAGCGTCAGGCGCTGACGCTGCTGATGGCCACCCTGCAGCGGCCGAAGCTTTTGCTTCTGGACGAGCATACGGCAGCCCTCGACCCGAAAACCGCAGCCAAGGTTCTGGACGCTACCCAGCGGATTGTGGAGAAGGACAATCTGACCACCCTGATGATTACTCACAACATGCGCGACGCCATTGCCTACGGCAACCGCCTGATTATGATGTATGAAGGCCATGTGGTGGTAGACGTGTCCGGTGAGGAAAAGAAAAAGCTGACGGTGGAGCAGCTGCTGAACCTGTTCAGCCAGGCTTCCGGCTCCGACGAAGTGGACGATAAAATGGTGCTGTCCTGAAAAAGCAGAAAATTTCCGGAAAACCCTTTGGTTTTCCGGAAATTCTTTTGTTATTGGGAAGATTTATCATCCTTTTACCGGAGCGGCACCCAGATATTCTTCCAGGCACAGCCCGGAATCCTTCAGATCCAAGGAGACCTCTTTGCCCACATATCGGAAATGCCAGGGCTCGTCAATGATGCCGGTGTAGTATTCTTTATCCGAGCGATAGCGTACAATGAAACCGTAATCCCAGCAGTGCTCCTGAAACCAAGCTACGGCTTCGTCACCCAGCAGGTCTACTGCCAGACCCAGATGATGCTCGCTGGTGCCTGGCACAGCCACGGTTTCCAGAGCCTTCTCCCGGGCCTGAGAAAAGTCCATGTCCAGATTCTCCATATATTCCTGGGTGCGGTTTTCCAGAATGGTGGTCTGCTCCTTCACGGTCCGGTAGGCGGAGTTGAAGATATAGTCGATACCGGCATTGTTGCAGTCTTGCAGCATCTGCACCAGGGCATCATAACA
>CALXFP010000108.1 GCA_944387615.1 uncultured Oscillospiraceae bacterium
GTTTCAAGGAGAATTTGTATGAGCCACTATGACTTTTTCCAAAATCGGGAATGTGAGTATTTTCCCTGCCATGAAGGAGCCAATCCGGATACCTTCAGCTGTCTGTTCTGCTACTGCCCGCTGTATTGCTTGGCAGACAAGTGCGGCGGCAGCTACCGCTATCTGGACAATGGAATCAAGGATTGTTCCCGGTGCCTGCATCCCCATCGCAGGGAAAATTACGAGAAAATCTGTGGAAAAATGAAAGACGTTCTGGAAATCGCCAGGAGAACGCCGGAAAAATAGACTTACAGCGGAGGATTCTTTCCGTAAATCCGCTTGACCTCCTGCACGATTCCCGTATCTGCTGGGCAGAAGGGATAGTTGTCCGCCTGACTGGGGTGAATCCAGCACAGGGCATTGTGCTCCAGCGCCTGAGGAAATCCGGAGGGAATGGTGCAGTGGAACAGGGTCAGCCGAATCAGCATGTCGGGGTATTCGTGCATGACCTGCATGAACTGATTTCCAACTTCCACAGTAATGGCCAATTCCTCTGCACACTCGCGGGCCAGTGCCTGCTGCTTGGTTTCTCCCGGCTCTACTTTTCCACCCACAAATTCCCACAGAAGCCCCCGGGATTTGTTGGCTGGGCGCTGGCAGATGAGGAATTTGTCTTTTTCCCAGATCAGCGCAGCAACCACATCCACCGGCTTTTTTCTGCTGAGAACCAGGGTGGAAATGGGAGGGATAACAGCGCTGTCCCGCAGGACATCCAGAGATTCCGTGCCCGCGTCCTGATCCCGGACATTGACATGCCAAGGGCCTTCCGGAAGGGGAAGGGAAGTTTCGCTGGTATCAGCATTGAATACAATCAGCAGCTCTTCCTTCTGGTCGTCCAGATAGAATCCGACTACATGGCCGTTTCCGCAGCCAATGGGATGGACTCTGGCGCAGACCTCATCCCGTGTCGTAAGCCGCAGTACTGGGTGAGCTTTGCGCAGGGCAATCAGGCCGCGGTAGTACTCTGCTGTCCGGGCGTATTCCGGTTTATCCAGATCCTCCCAATGCAGGGCGTTGACCCGGTCGGGGGAGCGATAGCTGTTATCATCAAACTGCCCTTTCTTTCCGGGCTTGGTACGCAGCAGCTCTTCTCCGGCCTGGAAGAAGGGAACACCTTGGGACAGCAGGCAGAACGCTGCGGCCAGGTTATTCATCCGAATCCGTACATCACGGGGGGCTTCCGGTGCCGACAGAGACAGTCTGTCAAACAATGTGTGATTGTCATGGCAGGAAACATAGTTAACGCATTGATACGGCTGTGCGGCCCAGGAAGGCATTCCCATGAAGCTGGCCTCCAACTCGCTTTTGGCGCACAGCGCTCCGGAAGCGAAGCCAAGAGCATCCTGGTAAAAGGTAGAACCGCGAAGCAAATCCCGGATGGTATCACTGAAGAAAGAGAAACCGGGAAGCTGGAAGGAATTTCCCTGTACTGCCAGAGCAACGCCGGGTTTTGTGGGCGTGGTCTGCATGGTCCAGCCTTCCCCATAAAAAATAACATCCGGATGCCGTTGGTGCACCGTCCGGACAATCTCCTGAATGGTTACCACATCCAGCAGTCCTACCAAGTCAAACCGGAATCCGTCGATATGGTATTCATCCGCCCAATAATTGACGGAGTCCACAATGTATTTGCGCACCATAGCACGTTCCGAGGCGGTGTCATTGCCGCAGAAGGAGCCGTTGGAGTATGTTCCATCGGAGCCAATGCGGCTGAAATAACCCGGGACGATTTTGTTGAAGCAGAAGCTTCCTGCGTCGTAAACGTGGTTGTATACCACATCCATCACCACACTGATACCGGCATCATGGATGCTTTTTACCATCTGCTTCATTTCCCGAATGCGCATTTCTCCATGATGGGGATCGGTGGAGTAGGAACCTTCCGGAACGTTGAAGTTCACCGGGTCGTAACCCCAGTTATACTGAGGGCAGCGGCGGATTTCATCGGTGTATCCAAAATCAAACACCGGCAGCAGATGCAGATGGGTCACGCCCAGATTCCGGATATGCTCCAGGCCAATGGGCTTGCCGCCCTTGGTCGTGATGCCGGAATTGGTGAAGGCCAGAAATTTTCCTTTGTTGGTCATACGGCTGGACTTACCCATAGAATAATCCCGGACATGCAGCTCATAAATGACGGAATCGGTGATGCTTTTTCCGGCGTTGGGGTTGCAGTCTTGTTCCCAGCCGGCTGGATTGGTAGAGGGCAAGTCCACGATCATGGCTCGCAGGCCATTGATGCCAACTGCTCTGGCGTAAGGATCACAGGCTTCGTTCATCTGCCCATCTACCATAACCAAATATGTGTAGTACAGTCCGCTGCAATTTCCTTCTTTAACGGCAACCCAGGTTCCGTGAACATCCTTGCGCATCCGCAGCTGACCCACAAGGTCCTGTACATCCGGCTCGCCACTTTGGTACAGGTTGATGGTTACTTCCTCTGCGGTTGGCGCCCACAGCCGGAAATACGTTGCATCAGGTGTCCAAACCGAGCCCAAATCTGCGCCGGTATAGGTGTATTCTGCCTCAAATGCCAGGTCTGCGTAACGTTCGTACATAGAATACACATGCTCCTTACAATGAAAGTATGGGAATCTTTCGTACTCAAATTATAGCATGGTCACAGAATTCTGTAAAGAAATATCCAGGGGAAAGCAATCGCATTTTTAGCCGGGATTTTACAAAAAACGTATAGCACATTTTACAGAAAACGGGTATCCTATACTTGTATTTGAATATCTAAAATGTGAGAAGTAAGGAGAAACGCAATGACCTATGACGAAGTCCGCCAGGATGCGGCGGTAAAAGTATACATTGCCCAGGCAGATGCCTCCATGGCTGCTTTGGGGTTTACGGAGCATAGCTTTGCCCATGTAACCCGTGTGGCAGAACTTGCGGGAAATATTCTGCAAACGCTGGACTATCCCCAGCGGACAGTGGAACTGGCGAAAATTGCAGGGTATCTGCACGATATCGGCAACATCGTCAATCGGGTTGACCACAGCCAGAGCGGAGCCGTGATGGCTTTCCGGATTTTGGACCGCATGAATTTCCCGCCGGAGGAGATTGCGTCCATTGTAACAGCCATTGGCAACCATGATGAAGGAAACGGCGTGCCGGTCAATGCAGTAGCTGCGGCTTTGTTCCTAGCAGATAAATCCGACGTGCGCCGCTCCCGAGTCCGCAGCAAGGAAAGTGTGGCCTTTGATATTCACGACCGGGTCAACTATTCCGTCACAGAGTCCGTACTTCAGATCAACAAGGAAGAGCAAATCATTGAACTGAAGCTGACGGTAGATACCCAGGTCAGCTCCGTAATGGAGTATTTTGAAATCTTTATGAAGCGTATGCTGCTATGCTGCCAGGCGGCGAAGCGCCTTGGCTTTACTTTCCGGCTGCGAATCAACGACCAGGTTTTGGCTTGACTGTACAGAAAAAACGCCCCGAGACAATCGTCTCGGGGCGTTTGTGCGTTAGTTCAGTTGGGCAATGGCGGCTTGAATCCGGCTGATGGTGCGGTCTTTTCCCAAAATCTGCATAACTGTGTACAGATCGGGGGAATTGGTCTTTCCGGTTACAGCAAGGCGAATGAAGGTAGACACATCTGCCACCGTTCCGGGGAAGGAAGAGGGATCCGCTTTGTAGGCCTTCATATCGGTGGTAAAACCAATTTCATTGGTAATGGCCTTGACCTTTTCAAACCAGGTGTTGGCATCATCGCCAATGTCAAAGGAGGCCAGGAAACGGTTCAGCACATCTGCAATGACAGTCTTGTCAAATGCGGTGCCAAAATCCGGCTTTTCCAGGTAATCATCATAGAAGAAGCCCATATACTCCTTGGCGTCTTTCCAGACGGCCAGGTCTTTTCTGGGCTTTTTGCCGCCCCGGCCGATGGCCAGAATCCGGGTAGCAAACTCCGGATCTGCTGCCAGCTTGCCGCCAAAGTCCGGATCGTATTCCTGTGCCCACTCGGTAAGCAGGCTGTAAACCTCTTCTGCGGACATCCGGGAGATGACATTCTTGGAAACGTCCACCAGTTTGGCGTAATCAAACAGGGAGCCGGCGGGATTCAGCTTCTTGGGATTGAACTTGAAGCTGTCCACAGGAGCGTCGGGATTGGCTCTGCGCCAGTCTTCAAAGTTGGAGTTGAGCAGGGTCATGATATACTCATAAACCGCAGCTACAGGGAAGCCTTCCGCCTTGTAATAGGTCAGTGCCAGCTCCGGGTCTTTCCGCTTGCTGAGCTTGCGCTTGGAGTTGCCGTCCATCTTCATCAGCGGTCCAATGTGGACATACTTGGGCAGTTTGAAGCCCAGAGCCTGGAACAGCTGAATGTGGAAGGGCAGGGTAGGCAGCCACTCATCGCCGCGGACCACATGGGTGGTACGCATCAGATGATCGTCCACGGCATGGGCAAAGTGGTAGGTGGGAATGCCGTCGGATTTCAGCAGAACATGGTCAATATCGTTTTCGGTGATGGTGAGTTTTCCCTTCACCAGATCGTCGAATTTGAACTGGTGCTCAATGCTGCCGGTGGAGCGGAAACGCAGAACCCAGGGATTACCGGCGTCCAGCTGTGCCTGAATATCCTCCATGGAACGGTCACGCCAGACGGCATACTTTCCATAGTAGCCGGTATTTTCCTTGTTTGCTTCCTGGGTTTCCCGCATGGCGGCGAGCTCCTCTTCCGTGCAGAAGCAGGGATAGGCCTGACCCTGGGCAACCAGCTTCTTGGCGTAGACATGGTAGATGCTTGCCCGCTGCCGCTGATGGTAGGGGCCATAAATACCCTTGTCACCTTCCATGGTAGCACCTTCGTCAAAGCAGATGCCGTAGTGCTTCAAGGTGTTAATCAGCACTTCCACAGCGCCGGGAACTTCCCGCTTGGCATCGGTGTCTTCCACCCGCAGGAACAGAACACCGCCGGACTGATGAGCCATCCGCTCGGAGGTCAGGCCCTGCACCAGATTGCCCAAGTGGACAAAACCGGTAGGGGAAGGGGCCATACGGGTGACAACGGCGCCTTCGGGCACCTGACGGGCCGGGAACCGCTCTTCCAAGGCTTCCGGCGTATCCGTTACATCAGGAAACAGAAGATCCGCTAAAGCTTGATAATCCATAATTGTTTTCCTCTCTTGTCTGAATTTCTAGCATAGAGTATAGCATATCCGTCCCTGGAAATCAATTCATTCCAGCAGGAAAATCTCCTTGCACAATTGG
>CALXFP010000109.1 GCA_944387615.1 uncultured Oscillospiraceae bacterium
TCAAAGCTGCCGGACATGTACTTCTGGCGGTAGAGGTAGTAGGGCTTGTAGCCCCAGGCGCGAAGGGACTGGTTGGCGTAGGCAACCATCTTTCGGACGGTGTCGGCATCGGGCAGATTGTCCCGGCGCTCAAACAGATCGGCCCCTTTTTTCAGGGCCAGGGTATGTACGGTGATATTGGCAGGGCGAAGATTTCCCACGGCATCCAGGGAGCGGCAGAAGCCCTCCAGGGTATCCAGGGGAAGTCCTGCAATCAAGTCCATGTTGATGGCGGAAAAACCGGCGTCTACCGCCTGGTCATAGGCCCGCAGAATATCCTCGGTTTTGTGAATCCGACCGCAGGCCCGCAAAACTGCGTCTTCCATGGTCTGGGGGTTGATGCTCATCCGGTCGGCACCGTGGGTGCGGATGGCTAGAAGCTTTTCTGCATCCAGAGTATCCGGACGGCCGCCTTCCACGGTAAATTCCAGGCACCGGCTCAGATCGAAGCTGGCGTGGATGGCATCCAGAAGGCGGATCATCTGGGGGGTGGACAGGGTGGTGGGTGTGCCGCCGCCGATGTAGAGGGTGCGTACCTGTTTGCCGGAATCCTTCAGAAGTTTCCCGGTGAGCTGGATTTCCTGCAGCAGGGCTTCCAGGTAAGGTTCCAGCAGCTCGGTTTTCTTGCCGATGGTGCGGCTGACAAAGCTGCAATAAGCGCAGCGGGTGGGGCAGAAGGGAATGCCGATGTAAACCGACAGGTCACTGTCTTGCAGCAGCTCAGCAGCCCGGACGGTGGAGAGGGAACAGTCTACCGCCAGCTTGCGCCGGTCTTCCGTGACGTAGTACACATCTTTCAGCAGCTTGTCCGCAGATTTGGGGGTGCCGCCTTCCAGCATGTGTTTGGTGGTGATTTTGGTGGGGCGAACTCCGGCCAGAGCACCCCAGGCGGGAACTTCCGGCAGCAGCTGCCGGGCGGCCAGGTAGTAGCTTTGCTGCAAGGCCCGGCGGCGCAGCCGCACGGTTTCCTCGCTGGCCTTGATTCGACGGGACGCCGTGGCGGTCTTGCCCTCCAGGGTGATTTTGGCGGTGGCGGTGAGCCAGGTGTTTCCCCGGTGGAGGGTAGAGGTGGCCTGGCCCTGGCTGCCCTCCGGGAACAGCGCCAGCTGCAGCTGCTCCACGGCGTAGCGGTCATCGTGACCGACAAGTGTTAGCTTCATAAAATTCCTCACAGGCGAGGAAAAACCGGAACTCAGGCCGGTTTTTCTTCAACGCATATACGGATTGTACCGCTTTTCTTCGGATAATGTTGTCGATTCTCCATGGCCGGGCAGAACCCAATAATCGGTGGTGAGCTCTGACAGCCGGTGCAGGGATTTGGTAATGGCGTTCCAGTCGCCGCCGGGAAGGTCCGTCCGACCGCAGCCTCCGGCAAACAGGGTATCGCCGGAAAACAGCACGTCCTCCACTGCAAAACAGACGGAGCCGGGAGTATGCCCCGGGGTGTGCAGAACGGTGATATCCAGTCCTGCCAGATGGAGCTGGGTGCCCTCGTGAAGATCATCGGTACGGTACAGGGCACCGGCAGTCATGGCAGGAGGCATGGACAGATCCTCTGGGCACAGATACACCCGGCACTGGGTTTCGGCGGCCAGATCCTTTACCGCCCCCACATGGTCAAAGTGTCCATGGGTCAGCAAAATGGCTTCCAGGGTCAGACCAAGGTTGTCCAGGGTGTCCAGAATGACCTCCGGGGTGTAGCCCGGGTCGATGACACAGCAGGTCTTGGAAGACGCGTCATGGAGAATGTAGCAGTTGGTCTGGTAAGCCCCCAGAACCAGAGGATGAATGGTGCGCATACAAATCCTCCTTAGCTGCGTCTGGGGGTGTCCATCAGCTGGTCGGTGTCCAGAATCAGGGTCACCGGGCCATCGTTGACGGAGGCAACCTTCATATCCGCACCAAACTGACCGTGCTGGGGAGGATAGCCCAGTTCCGCACAGATGGAAAGAAACTTCTCGTACAGTTTGTTGCCCAGCTGAGGCGGGGCAGCTTCGGTAAAGCTGGGGCGGCGGCCCTTGCGGCAGTTGCCGTAAAGGGTGAACTGGCTGACCACCAGCACCTGACCGCCAACCTGATCCAGCCCTAAGTTCATTTTGCCCTGGTCATCTTCAAAAATCCGCAGGCTCAGGGCCTTTTCTGCCAGATACCGGCACTTTTCTTCCGTATCCTCCGGGCCGATGCCCAGAAGAATCAGAAAGCCTTTGCCGATTTGCCCCACCACCTGATTGTCAATGGTGACACTGGCGGAGGATACTCTTGTTAACACAGCACGCATCTTTTTGTATCTCCTTCTATGGGGTTAATTCTGGCCTCTGCGGGAACCGGTGACATCCCGGATGTTCAGCAGCTTCTGGCGGATGGTTTCCAGCTCGCTGACGTTCTTGACCTCGAAGCGGACGGTGAACATACTGCGTCCGCCGGGCAGGTCTTTGCCCACCAGTTCCTTCACCCGGACCCGGGCGGAGGTCATCACCGTGGCCACGTCCAGCAGCAGGCCGTCCCGGGTGATGCAGTCCAGTTCCAGGGTGGTCTCAAAGGGCTGCTCCTCCTGAGTCGCCCAGCGTACCCGCACCCAGCGGGCGGCCTGACGGGGATCGTTGCGGCTCTGGGTATTGGGGCAGTCGGCCCGGTGAATGCTGACGCCGAAGCCCTTGGTAATGAAGCCAACAATGGCATCCCCGGGAACGGGGGTGCAGCATTTGGCGAACTTGATCATGCAAGAATCGATGTCTTCCACGATGACACCGTTGACGGCGTGGCGGTTCTGGGCCACGGCCTCGGAGTCGGGCTTGACCCGCAGAGGACTCTGGGGCAGCTTCTCCATGGACTGGGCCTTCACCGCCCGGTTGACATCGTCGCGAATCCGGCCCACGGCCTTGGTGGCAGTCAGACCGCCGTAGCCGATGGCGGCGTACATATCGTCCCAGTTTTCAAAGGACAGCTTCTTCAGCAGGTGGCCTCCCAGTTCCGGGTCGAACAGAGCGGTCAGGGGCAGGCCCTCCCGCTTCATTTCTGCTTCAAAGGAGGCGCGGCCGTGGATGATGTTTTCCTCCCGCTTCTCCTTCTTGAACCACTGCTTGATCTTGGTACGGGCCTGATTGCTCTTACAGATGGTCAGCCAGTCACGGCTGGGGCCTTTGGCGGATTTGGAAGTGAGAATTTCCACAATGTCGCCGTTTTTCAGCTTGGCATCGATGTTGGCGATGCGGTTGTTGACCTTGGCGCCGATCATGGAGTTGCCAACGCCGGAGTGAATGGCATAGGCAAAGTCAATGGGGGTAGAGCCGGCAGGCAGGGAGACAATCCGGCCCTTGGGGGTGTAGACGAAAACTTCGTCGTCGAACATGTCGATTTTCAGGGATTGGACAAATTCCTCGGCGTCGGAATCCTGCTGGCTTTCCAGCAGACGGCGAACCCACTCGAAATCCTTTTCCGAGCCGGCACCGGTGCCCTGCTTGTACTTCCAGTGGGCAGCAATACCGTATTCGGCGGTTTCGTGCATTTCCCAGGTGCGGATCTGCACTTCAAAGGGAATGCCCTGGGAACCGATGACGGTGGTGTGCAGGGACTGGTACATATTGGGCTTGGGGGTGGAGATGTAGTCCTTGAACCGGCCGGGAACCAGGTTAAACAGGTCGTGGATATGGCCCAGCACGTTGTAGCAGTCGGGAATGGTGTCCACAATCACCCGGAAAGCGTAGATATCGTACAGCTCGTCCATGGTTTTGCCCTGGGCCTGCATTTTCCGGTAGATGGAATAGACGTGCTTGATCCGGCCGTAGGTTTTGTTGCGGATGCCCATGCTGTTCAGGCGCTCGGTAATCTTCTGCTGAATGGTGTTCATGAAGGTCTCGTCCTGCTCTTTGTGGGCCTGCAGGTAGGACATGATCTCATCATAAGCTGCCGGGGCCAGATAGCGCAGGGACAGATCTTCCAGCTCCCATTTGATCCGCTGCATACCAAGACGGTGGGCAAGGGGGGCGTAGATGTCCATGGTTTCCCGGCACTTTTTGATCTGCTTTTCCGGGGTCTGGTACTGCATGGTGCGCATGTTGTGCAGACGGTCGGCGATTTTGATCAGCACCACCCGGATGTCCTTGCTCATGGCCATGAACATTTTGCGCAGGTTCTCCATCTGCTCCTGTTCGGAGGTGGAGAAATTGGCCCGGGTCAGTTTGGTGACGCCTTCTACCAGTTCGGCCACGGTGGAGCCGAAGATTTTTTCAATATCTTCATGGGAAGCGTCGGTATCTTCAATGCAGTCGTGGAGCAGAGCGCCCAGAATGGCATCCCGGTCCAGACCTATTTCCGCTACGATCTGGGCAACTGCCAGAGGGTGGATGATGTAGGGCGAGCCGTCTTTACGCTTTTGATAGCGGTGCTTGGCGTTGGCGTATTCGACTGCTTTTTCAACCAGTTCCATGTCCGCCTCGGTCAGGTGCTTGGAAAGGGCGGCTTTCATGGAGGTATAGTGTTCTTCAAAAGTTTCCACGGTGTATCAGCTCTCTTTCGCTTGCAGCAGGTGCTGCATGGTGGGGCTTGTATTCAAGTCGGCCTTGCCCGGTGCCGGGGTGAGCCGAATGGCAATGTACTTATGCAGCCGGGTCAGTTCCAGCAGACCCACATCCCGGAAAATATCCAGGCAGGTCATCATCTGGCCCAGGCTCAGGGGCTGGTTGGACCAGCGGACGATTTTCCGGCACAGGCAGATGGGAGATTCCTGAATGGAAGGCCCGCCGGAGGCCAGATATTTCCACACAATGGCCAGGGTGGATCTGGCAGGCAGCAGCTGAGCGGCGGCCTGGGGGGTGATCCGATTCTCCTGGAGGGCACGATAGCCGGAAACATCCATGGAGCAGGCTGCGGCGCAGCTGGGGCGGATGTCCAGCACATTCATCTGCACGCTGCGCTCTCCCCGGTACTCGTTGATCTGGGGCGTAAAGGCAATGTCCACCAGATCGCCGGTCTGAACAGACGCGCTCTGGGGGTCGGCGGAAAAATAAATGGCGTTGATGCCGTGGCGGCCGCTGCGCAGGCGCAGACGCATATGCCGTCCGCCGCCGACCATGGTAATGCGCTCGATGGTGAGATTTTTCATCATCAGCACCGGCTTGGGGCAGCCGTTGCCGCAGGGCTCCAGCACGTTGGTGGA
>CALXFP010000110.1 GCA_944387615.1 uncultured Oscillospiraceae bacterium
CCTTTCCCGGAGGTTTTTTTGTGGGGAACGGAAAAAATAAAAAAGTAGTTGTAAGTTTCCGAAAAATGATGTAAAATAACTTGAACTATAAACTGAAAAATTATGCGTACTACTCGCTTTTGGGAGGAATACTGTTATGGAAAAACCCATTGTTCTGGTAATCATGGATGGCGTCGGCAAGGGTGACGGCGGCAGCGGCGACGCTGTGGCTGTGGCCAAGACCCCGACTCTGGATCATCTGCTGGCAACCTGCCCCCATACTTATCTGAAGGCCCACGGCACCGCCGTCGGACTGCCCAGCGATGAGGATATGGGTAACTCCGAGGTCGGCCACAACGCACTGGGCTGCGGTCAGGTCTACTCCCAGGGCGCCAAGCTGGTGGGCGAGTCCATCGAAAACGGCGCTCTGTATGCTTCCGAAACCTGGAAGGATCTGGTTGCCAACGCTCTGTCCGGCAAGGCCATGCATTTCCTGGGCCTGCTGTCCGACGGCAACGTTCACTCCAACATCCATCATCTGATTGCTCTGCTGAAACAGGCCCACGCCGAGGGCGTGAAGAAGGCTTACTGCCACATCCTGCTGGACGGCCGTGACGTGCCTGCCACCTCCGCTCTGGAGTATGTGGATATGCTGGAAAAGACTTTGGCTGAGCTGAACACCGAAGGCTGCGACTACGCCATCGCCTCCGGCGGCGGCCGTATGCAGGTGACCATGGACCGCTATGAAGCCAACTGGGCCATGGTGGAAAAGGGCTGGAGAACCCATGTTCAGGGTCAGGGCCGGATGTTCGCTTCCGCCAAGGAGGCCATCGAAACCTATCGTGCGGAAACCGGCTGCATCGACCAGGATCTGCCCGCCTTCGTCATTGCCCGGGAGGGCAAGCCTGTGGCTACCATTGCCAACGGCGACAGCGTGATCCTGTTCAACTTCCGGGGCGACCGTGCCCAGGAAATCTCCCTGGCCTTTGACCGCAAGGACTTTGACAAGTTCGACCGGGGCGACTACACCGGCGTGAAGTTTGCCGGCATGCTGCAGTATGACGGAGACCTGAACATCCCCGAGCATTACCTGGTGCAGCCTCCCGTGATCACCAACACCCTGACCGAAGTGCTGTGCAAGGCCGGCATCCACGAGTATGCCCTGTCCGAGACCCAGAAGTACGGCCATGTGACCTATTTCTGGAACGGCAACCGCTCCGGTAAGGTAGACGAGAATCTGGAAGTCTACGAGGAGATCCCCTCCGACGTGATTCCCTTCGAGCAGGCTCCTGCCATGAAGTCCAAGGAAATCACCGAGAAGATGGTGCAGAACATGGCTTCCAAGCAGTTCCAGTTCCTGCGCTGCAACTTCCCCAACGGCGACATGGTGGGCCACACCGGCGTGATGGACGCTGTGGTTTACGCCATGGAGTGCGTGGACAACGGCCTGAAGGCCATTCTGGATGCTGCCGACAAGTACGGCTACACCGTGCTGGTCACCGCTGACCACGGCAACGCCGACCAGATGACCGAGACCAAGAAGGGCAAGACCTCCGTCCGCACCGCCCACTCCCTGAACCCGGTGCCTTTCATCATCTATGACAAGGACCATACCTGGGTCATCAAGGACGGCGCTTACGGCCTTGCCAACGTGGCTCCCACCATTGTCAAGATGATGGGCCTGACCGCTCCTGACTGCTGGGAGCAGAGCATGGTTTGATTGCCCCAAGGAAACACAAAGGGGGAATCGAAAGATTCCCCCTGATTCAACCAAATTTTTAGGAGGTCTGATTTATGATCCGTCATGAGAATGAAAACGGCAGCATCAATGTCAGCACCAATGTTTATACCGACATCGTTGGTACCGCCGCGACCAACTGCTTCGGTGTCAAGGGCATGGCTGCCCGCAGTGTTACCGATGGTGTTTACCACCTGCTGCGCAAGGAATCCATGGGAAAGGGCGTCCGGGTTCACTTCAACGAGGACAATTCCATTTCCATTGATCTGCACATCATCGTCGACAACAACGTCAACCTCAGCGCCGTGGGCGCCTCCATTATTTCTGAGGTTCGTTATGTGGTTACCCAGTGCACGGGAACGGAAGTCCGTGCCGTGAACGTGTATATCGATTCTATGATGATCGGTTAAGAATTCGGAGGGAAATGAATTGAAGCAAATCATTAACGGCGCCGATTTTCGCAGAATGATGATCAGTGCGGCTGCCGCCATTGAAATGAATAAGCAGGCGCTGAACGAACTGAACGTATTCCCCGTCCCCGACGGCGATACCGGCACCAATATGTCCATGACCATCAATGCCGCCGCGGCTGACCTGCGCAAGGCCGAAGATCCGGACCTGGGGCAGGCTGCCAAGATTGCGGCTTCCGCCATGCTCCGGGGCGCCCGGGGTAACTCCGGCGTGATTCTGTCCCTGCTGCTGCGGGGCATTTCCAAGCAGCTCAAGGGCACTGAGACCAGCGACGGCGTTCTGTGGGCTCAGGCTCTGCAGGAAGGCGTAGACGCTGCCTACAAGGCGGTTATGAAGCCCGCAGAAGGCACCATCCTCACCGTTGCCCGCCTGGCTGCCGCCAAGGCCATCGAGGCTGCCCGGGAGAACAATCATATCGAGTTTGTCCAGGAAGCTGCCATTGCCGAGGCAAAGACCGCTCTGGCCAACACCGTCAACCAGAACCCGGTACTGAAGAAGGCCGGCGTGGTGGACGCCGGCGGCAAGGGCTGGCTGGTTGCTTTGGAGGCCATGATGTCCTCCCTGCAGGGCAATGACGTGGTTCTGGCCGAGGGCGCGGAAGCTGTCCAGGTCAAGGACGCTGCCGACTTCGGCGACTTTGACACCGGCGACATTACCTTTGCCTACTGCACCGAGTTTATCATCGACCGGGAAAATGACAAGGACCCGGAGGAGCTGCGTTCCTTCCTCAGCGGTCTGGGCGACAGCCTGGTGCTGGTGGACGATGACGAAATTATCAAGGTCCACGTCCATACCAACGATCCCGGTGCTGCTCTGAGCCGGGCGGTGGAGTATGGCTCCTTCGTCACCGTGAAGATTGAGAACATGCGTCTGCAGCACACCGAGAAGGTCATGTCCGAAAGCGAAATGGCTCCCCAGATTGCCGAGCCGGAGAAGGCCCTGGGCGCTGTCTCCGTCTGCGCCGGTGAGGGCCTGGCGGACGTGTTCACCAACCTGGGCGTGGACGCCATCATCTCCGGCGGCCAGACCATGAACCCCAGCACCCAGGACATCCTGGAAGCTGTCAACCGGGTGCCTGCCGAGACGGTTTTCGTGCTGCCCAACAATAAGAATATCATCATGGCTGCGGAGCAGGTCAACGACCTGACCCCCAAGAACGTGGTGGTGATTCCCTCCAAGACCGTTCCCCAGGGCGTGACTGCCATGCTCAACTTCAACCCCGAGGGAACCGTGGAAGAGAACGTGGAAGCCATGACCGAGTCCCTGGGTACCGTGGACACCATGCAGATTACCTACGCTGCCCGGAACTCCGACTTTGACGGCTACGATATCCACGAAGGTGACTACCTGGCTCTGTACGGCAGCCAGCTGTTCGGCACCAGCCAGGATATCAAGGTGCTGCTGAAGTCCCTGGCAGAGAAGATCCGCGACGACGGCAAGGAGTATATCACCATCTACTATGGCGCCGACGTGAAGGAAAAGCATGCCCAGAAGGCAGCGGATCTGTTTGCAGATATCTGCCCCAATGCGGATGTGAATCTGCTCAGCGGCGGTCAGCCGGTGTACTACTACCTGATTTCCGCAGAATAAACCTGTTTTCGCCCGCTGCCCCCTGGGCAGCGGGCTGGTTGCTTTTTTGCGAAATTTGCCACATACATTTCCTGCAAACACATAGATTTCCACAGGAATCTGCTGGCTTCTGAAACTTTGGAGCCGAAAGGAGGAAGTGCCATGCGGGAATTTCCCCGAGGCGGCATCATTGGAAAAACGGTGCATCTGGTTCGGGACCTGTCCCGGCTGCGGGTGCCGGTGTATGCCGCCAATGCCTGCTACTTTATTGTGCTGGCAGTGTTCCCGGCGCTGCTGGTGCTGCTGGGTCTGCTGCGCTATACGCCTCTGGAAGTGGAGCGCTTAGGAGAGATGCTGGAGGGCATCTTGCCGGAGGTCCTGCTGGCCCCGGCGGAAGAACTGATTCTGCTGACCTACGACAATACTTCCGGCGCTGCCCTGGGATTATCCGCAGTGACGGCCCTCTGGTCTGCCAGCCGGGGAATCTACGGCCTGCTTACGGGGCTGAATGCCATTTATGATGTTTCGGAGGATCGGGGCTACGTCTATACCCGGCTGCTCAGCGTGGTGTACACCTTTGCATTTTTGCTGGTGCTGCTGCTGACCCTGGGTCTGCATGTCTTCGGCACCAGCCTGTTAGGGCTGCTGGAAGGGTCGGGAGCACCATTTTTCTGGTTCTTGCTGAACCTGATTGATCTTCGGTTTTTCCTGCTGCTGTTTGTCCAGACCGGGATTTTCTGCGCCATGTTCATGGTGCTGCCCAACCGGCGCAATCGGTTCTGGGACAGCCTGCCCGGTGCGGTGCTGGCATCTTTGGGATGGCTGGTGTTTTCGGATCTGTATTCCATTTATGTGGAGCGGTTTGCCCGGCTGACCAACGTGTACGGTTCGGTGTACGCGGTGGCATTGTCCATGCTGTGGCTGTACTGCTGCATGTCCATCGTCTTTTACGGCGGAGCGCTGAACCGGTATCTGATGGAACACTAAATGTGGCGATTTTGTAAACTTTCGACCCGTTTACGGCTTGTTCATAGTTTTTCTTTAGGATAATACAAAAAGGGGGAATGGGGATGTTCGGTTATGTTACCGCCAGCTGGAAGGAGCTGACCCGGCAGGAACAGACGCGCTACGGTGCGGTGTACTGCGGAATCTGCCGCCGGATGCGGCTGCAATGCTCCCAGGCTTCCCGATTGGCACTGAGTTACGATATGGCCTTTCTGGCCCTGCTGCTGATGAGCCTGTACGAACCGGAGGAAACCGGCGGGGAAAATGCCTGCTGGCTGCATCCCATCACCAAGCGGCCCTGGGTGGATAATCGCTATGTCCGCTACGCTGCGGACATGAATGCGGTGCTGGCCTACTATAACTGCCTGGA
>CALXFP010000111.1 GCA_944387615.1 uncultured Oscillospiraceae bacterium
CCGAGATCAATGAAAATACCGCGACTGTCATCAGCCAGATAAATATCCGCAGTTCACCCAGCACGGAAGCCAATATCGTTGGCACCCTGAACCCTGGTGACAGAGTGGAAATCAGCCGTCGGGAAGAACTCGTCGGTATTAACTGGGCATACATCATCTCCCCCCAGGCCGGTTGGATCGTCATGGAGTATGTGAAGATGGACATTCCCACTGACGGCAGTGAAGGCAGCGATACCAGCACCCCTGCCGGCGGCGAGACCACACCTCCCGCTACTACCGAACCCAGCGGCAACAGCGGCAATACCACTACCAACAACAATACAACCAACACCAAAGGCGTGGTTACCGCAAACGGATTGAATATCCGCAGCGAAGCCAGTATCAATGGTACGATTCAGGGCTCTTATGACAAGGGCGATGTCGTTACCATTCTGGAAACCAAGGATGGATGGGGCCGCACCAGCAAGGGCTGGATCAAGATGGAATATGTCAATACCAGCGGCACTTCCACCGGTACCGGCACCAACACCGGCAATACCGGCAGCACTGGTAACGCCGGCAACACTGGTAGCAACACCTCCGGTAATGGCAGCACTACCGTTCAGTTCAAGGGTATTGTTACCGCATCTGAACTGAACGTTCGCAGCAGCGCCAGCACGGAAGGTACCAAGGTTGGCAGCCTGTCCTTTGGTGACCGTGTGGAAATTCTGGAAAAGAGCGGTGACTGGGGCCGTACCAAAGATGGCTGGATCAGTCTGAACTATGTGTATCAGGATGGCACCAAGGGTTCCAAGGCTACCGGCGGTATTGTTACCGGCAATGCTCTGAACGTCCGCAGCGGCCCCGGCACCGGCTATGGCGCTGTTGGCAGCTTGAATGCTGGTGATCGGGTAGATGTACTGGAGCAGTTCACTTATAACGGCACCACCTGGGGCTGCATTAAGAACGGCTGGATCTCTATGGAGTATGTCTATGTGGATGGCTCCGGCACCGGCAACGATAAGGAAGGCACCATCACTGGTGACAACCTGAATATCCGCAGTGGTCCTGGCACTGGCTACGGCTCTGTCGGCAGCTTGAACTCCGGTGACCGTGTCACAATTTTGTACGAAGTCACGGTTGGCGATACCACCTGGGGCAACATTGACAAGGGCTGGATCTCCATGGATTACGTAGATCTGGATTAACCAAACCCAATAAAGAGGCTGGAGCACATCCAGCCTCTTTTCTTTATCTTTTCCTGTCCCTGCGAATATTTAATGCCGTAAGTACCAGCCCAGCGGTGCTCAGCGGAAGCGTGATGGATAGAATCAATAGTTTTGTAAGAGATTGGGTAAGCGTTGTGGTCTGTATCTTGACCTGACTCTGTGATGTTCTTTGTAAGTTCCACTCTTGGCTTACTTCACTTGGCTGTCTTTTGTTGCTCAGGGTTTCTTCCTGAACTGTTGTTAGGTAGTTTCTGCTTTCGAAAAAGACTTTCCATTCTATTCTCTTCCCTGCTCCAAACAGAAATCCCACAACTTCGATCAGAAACAGAATCCATATCAGCTGCCTCTTTCGTTTCAAGCAGCATCACATCCATTTCTTATGATTGCTGAGGATCAGTCCGCCTGCGCAAAAAACCAATAGTCCACCAACAACCGTAACTTCCTGCCGGGAAATTCCAGGGAAAATGGTATCGCTTTTTCCGGTTGCTTCGAGCCCAGTCTGGTAATTGCAGAGAAGAATCTGATTTTGCGTTTCTTCTATGGCAGGTATTCCATCCTGACCATATGCCTTTAACGGGGCATAGAGAAGGAAAAGGCAGATGATGCACTCTGATACCAATAATAGATGAAGCCATCGTATGCGTTTGTTCCCCATCGAAATCCTCCCCCGTTCTGCCAGATTCGGCTATGAAGCCGCATATTCTTTGCCTGCAGTCAGTTTACCACAAAACAGCTGTCGGCTTTTGGCAAAAGAAACCCTGTTGAGAAAAAATAACCGAAAACTGTCCGTTTCGTTGAAAGCATGTGACGGTTATGATATACTGGTGAAAAACACATGACGAGGAGTCTTATGAGACGTTTTCAAAAAATCTATGTGGAAATCTCCAATGTCTGCAACCTGCGTTGCAGTTTCTGCCCTGGTACCCGGCGGAAGCTTCAGGTTATGACAGAGACGGAATTTGCCTCCCTCCTGCCGAAATTGCGGCCGTGGACGGATTTTCTGTATTTTCACATTATGGGCGAACCGCTTTGCCACCCCCAGCTGGCAGAATTTTTGTCTCTGGCGGGGCAGTTTGGCTTCAAAGTGATTCTGACTACCAACGGTACTTTGCTGGCAAAGCAGCAGGAAACCCTTCTGCAAGCAACTGCCCTACATAAAGTCAACATTTCCCTGCATGCCTTTGAGGCGAACGATTTGGACATTCCGTTTTCTGAATATCTACGACAATGCTTCACCTTTGGACAGGCGGCGCAGGGACAAAAACTGGTAGTATATCGTCTGTGGAATCAAGGCGGCGCCGAAGCACGAAATGAAGAAATTCTTTCTGCTATGGAAGCAGTCTTTCCAAAACCTTGGAATGTGCAGCGGCGAGGAACCGAAATTGGAAACCGAATTTTCCTGGAATATGGCGAAAAATTTGACTGGCCGGATCTCACGGCACCGGAAGGCGGAGATCAGGTATTCTGCTACGGATTGCGGGACCAAATTGGTATTCTCTGTGATGGCACTGTGGTTCCCTGCTGTCTGGACCACGAGGGAGATCTGGCCCTGGGGAATCTATTTTCCGATTCACTGGAACAGATTCTAGCCACTCCCCGAGCCCAAGCAATCTATCAGGGATTTGGCAGAAGAAAAGCGGCCGAGGAACTTTGCCGCAAATGTGGTTACGCCCGTCGATTTGAAAAGCATTGAATACTCCCCCAAAGTCGCTGAGAAACCGGGATTCAGCAGCTTTTGGGAGATTTTTTCGTATTATATTGTTGGCAATTGCCATTCAAATTTCTCCTTGCCAAAATTGTAAATTTTCAGCAATTACGCAAAAACATTGTATCTTTCCGTCACATATGTTATAATGAGACGCAAATACTAGGAGGTGCGTATGAAACTGGTTTTTTTAACAGCCCTGGGCGTTGGCGGTGCAACGGTACTGGGTGCTTTGATTGGTTTTGCGTTCAAAAAAATTTCTCACCGGTTCAGTGACGTGGTACTTGCCTTTGCCGCCGGTGTTATGCTGGCTGCTGCTGTGTTGGGTCTGATTCTCCCATCCCTGGATTACGGCGGGGAAATGGGTATTGTCATTACCATCGCCGGAATCTTTGCCGGCGCAGTTTGCCTGAATTTGATTGACCGCTTGGTGCCCCATCTGCACCATCTGGCCGGCGGGGATGCAGAGCATCACCCTGGCAGCGCAAACCTGGATAAGGTTCTGCTCTTTGTTTCCGCCATTGCCATCCATAATCTGCCCGAAGGTATCGCAGCCGGTGTCAGCTTCGGCTCCGGGAACAATGCCGATGCCCTTCTGACCGCTGGCGGCATTGCGCTGCAAAACGTTCCGGAAGGCATGGTCATCATTGCCCCCATGCTGGCTGCCGGAATCAAGCCCAAACGGACATTCGTCATCGCCTTTGCCACTGGTTTGGTGGAGGTCATCGGCACTCTGGTGGGTTATCTGACGGTCAGTGTGGCAACCGCTATTCTCCCCTTTGCTCTGGCATTTGCCGGAGGCACCATGCTGTATGTCATCAGTGACGAAATGATTCCGGAAACCCACGCCCACGGCGCCGAGAGCGGCGCAACCTATGCTCTGCTGGCAGGATTTTGTCTGATGCTGCTGTCCGACTTCCTGCTGGCGTAATCCCGCACGAAAGGAATATCCATTATGCAAAAAGCGATTTTGTTTGATTTAGACGGAACCCTGACCGATTCCGGCGAGGGAATTATCAACAGCGTGATCCCTGCCCTGGAGCATTATGGCATTGCAATCCCCTCCCGGGAGGAATTGCGGGTCTTTGTTGGCCCTCCCCTGCATGATACCTTCCTCCGTTTCGGAGTCCCTGCCGACCAGCTGGAGAACGCCACGAAAATTTACCGCAGCCGTTATATCCCCATCGGCAAATTTGAGAACGCCCCCTACCCCGGCATCCCGGAATTGCTGGAAACTTTGAAAGCCCAGGGGCACAAGCTGTTCGTGGCCACGTCCAAGCCGGAGCCTATGGCGGTGGAAATTCTGGAACATTTTGATCTGGCACGGTACTTTGACAGAATCTGCGGCGCCTCCATGGATACCTCCCGCAGTTCCAAAGAGGCTGTGATCGCTTACCTGCTGGAGCAAAATGGAAGCGCCGAAAACATGGTCATGGTTGGTGACACCAAGTACGACGTCATCGGTGCGAAGGCTCACGGCATCCCCACCATCGGCGTCAGCTGGGGCTACGGAGAGATTGATGAAATGCTGGAAGCCGGCGCTGCTGCCATTGCCCATACAACCCAGGAACTGCTGGAACTTCTGCAGGGGGAATAATTTCTGATAACATATCAAAAGGTCTTGAAACCTCGGTTTCAAGACCTTTTGATAGTTATATTCCGCTTGTTTTCTGTTTCTTACGCTGCAATCAGGTTCTTGGCGCTCCCGGATTGTCGATGATGCTGCCGTCAATGGCATTGATGGTGAGAAAATTCACCTGATAACCATTTCCCGGCTCCCATGGGGAACCACCATTCACAGTATAGGTACAAGTGCCAATCAGCGACAATGCCGGAACATACCGATACATCTCCTTCGTTCCCTCCACCCGGACTCGGGCCATTCCGGTTTGAATGTCCGAAATGGTCACATCGCATTTAGCCTCCTCGTACTCCATTTCATCTACATCCCATCCGTAGCCATTGATGTCAGCATTTTTCAGGGTTTCTTCCGCCAACTTCAGCAAATCCGCCACCGAGTAGACCGCATTGGTTCTGCTGACCACTGTGGTATCCATAGGCGACTTGACGTCCAAGTCAAGCAATTCCCCATTGGGGGCAAACTGGAATTCTGCCCGGGTCAGGTAATAATTATCCGGCGCCGGATCTTCAGAGGCCTGGTTGATATTCCCATGCTGTCCTCTTCTAACATCAGCGCCGCCTTC
>CALXFP010000112.1 GCA_944387615.1 uncultured Oscillospiraceae bacterium
TTCTCCGTATCCCAGTTCTGCGTTTTCTTTGGTAAGTACATCCAGGTAGTCTTCATGCATGTAGCCTTCCTGGAGATTGTAGTTGACTTTATACCACTGACCGGTTTTGCTGATGACCACCACGCAGTCGTTCCGGGGAGCTGTGGCGATGGTGGAAGCGTTGGTGTCCGGTGCGGAGCGAAGCCGCAGGGAAGAGGCGTTCACAAAACCAATGCCGTACATCAGATCTTCCGCTGCGGCGGCAGGGACGATCACAGTGCCAACTGTCAAAATCAGTGCCAGTATCAGGGTAAAAAGTCGATGGGTGCGTTTCATACTTTGTCCTCCGTCTTTGTTAGAGACTGGGGCTATTGCTCACAGTCCCTGAAAAAGCGGCAGGCTTATTTGCCTGCCAGCGCGCGTTCCAGCCAGACACAGCCCACATCCAGGGCAGTATACAGACCGTCTTTTTCACTTTTCTTTACGATGCGGGACCGGCTCTTGGCAGCGGGATCAGTCAGCTGCAGCTGCACGGAAACCCGGGTTGCAATGTCCATATCGCCCTGCTTTTTGGTCTCCAGGATCTGAAGCATAACGATGTGGCTGTCGGCCATGGAACCGTAGTAAACAAAATTGTCTTTGCGCATAAGGGGACGGCCCTTATACATCAAAACTGCATTTTCGTCAGCCATGAGAGATACCTCCTGCAAAAATGTAATCAGATTGTAACATATTGTTACGCTCTTGTCAAGAAGAAATGTTTCGAAAACCCGAGAAACTCGAAGGTTTACGTAACATTATGGGAATAAATGGTAAAAAACTGGCAAGACGGAGGGGAAAGTATGAACTTTTCAAGCTGCATGGCACCGTATATTTTTGGGTGCCGGAAAGAGAGGTGTGCTATAAAACAAGAGGCTTTTGCCCATCGCAAAAGCCTCTTGCAGCTTGTAAGAAAGCCTGATGGCCTACGGTTAATTCCGCTGGAACAGATACTCCTGCACCAGAACCTGCATCAGCTCGTCCCGGTCGATCTTGCAGATCATGCTGCGGGCGCTGTTGTAGTTGGTGATATAGGTGGGATCTTCCGTCAGCAGATAGCCCACAATCTGGTTAATGGGATTGTAGCCCTTCTCCGTCAGGGCCTCATACACGCTCCGGAGAATGCGCCGCATATTCTCTTTGTCGTCGCAGGCAACCGTGAATTTCTGTGTGTTCATATCCGTCATGTTTTCAGCCTCCTCAGAAGTAGGATGTGGTCATTATAACCGAATTTTACACCACTGTAAAGTCCTAACTACGGATTTATTTGTGAAGTTTTCTTAACGAAGCGGTTTTTTAGCAGAAAAGGGAATTTACCGCAAAACGGCGTTCAGCTTCTCTTTCAGGGCGGCCAGGACTTTGTTCACCACTGTTTCGGAATCGGTGTCTGTCAGGGTGCGGTCATCAGCCCGCAGTTCCAGAGAGAAGGCCATGCTCTTCTTGCCTTCGGGAACGCCGGTGCCCCGGTAGATGTCGAACAGCTTCACACCCCGCAGCAGCTTTCCGGCGGCAGCGGTGATGACATCCTCAGCCTGGGCTACGGTCACGGCTTCATCACACACCAATGCCAAATCCCGGGATACGCTGGGATACTTGGGCAGCGGGGTGTAGGTGGCATCGGGCAGCAGGAAGGCCATCAGCTTGGTGAAATTGATTTCTGCGCAGTAAACGTCGGCGTCGATGCCATAGTTCTTGGCAACCAGAGGATGCACCTGACCCAGTACGCCCACTTCCACGCCGTCGATGCTGACGGTGGCGCAGCGGCCGGGATGATAGCTGGGGTTGTTCTTCTGGGCGGTATAGCTGGCCTTTTTCAGCCGCAGACCGGCAAAAATGGCTTCCAGTTCGCCTTTCAGGGTGAAGAAGGTTTCATTTGCGCCGTAAGTGCCCAGCAGCAGCATCTTCGGCTCTTCCGGCAGGGCCTGACCCTCCACAGGCAGGTAAATCTTTGCCAGCTCGTAGAGCTTGACTGCCTTGTTGTGGTAAGCGTTGTTCCGGGAGAGAATGTCCATCATGGAAGGCAGGGCAATGGTACGCATAATGGAGGTGTCTTCACCCAGAGGATTCTGAATCCGCAGGGCATTGCGCAGGGGAGAGTCTTCCGGCAGCCGGATCTGGTCAAAGATCGTGGGAGATACGAAGGAATAGGTGATGATTTCGCTGTAGCCCATGCCCCGGCACAGAGTACCAGACTTGGCTTCCAGCTTCATTTCCTTGGTGTAGCCGCCCTGAGTAGAGGTCTTGAAGGCAGTGGTGGGGATTTCGTTGTAGCCGTAGGAGCGGCCCACTTCTTCCGCAATGTCCGCCATTCGCACCAGGTCGGGACGGAAGGAGGGAACCAGAATCTGATCGCCCTCTACAGGGATTTCCAGCAGATTCAGGTACTTGACCATATCCTCTTTGGAAATATTGGTGCCCAGCAGACGGTTGATCTTGTCGCATTCCAGGGGCAGCGTTCTGGTTTCCGGAACGTAGTTGATAACATCGATGGTGCCTTCCAGCACATCGCCGCACTGGAGCAGCTCTACCAGTTCGCAGGCCCGCTGCACAGCGGGAATGGTCATCATGGGGTCCAGGCTCTTTTCAAACTTACCGGAAGCTTCGGTACGCATACCCAGCGCCAGAGCGGTCTGACGGATGGAGGTTCCGTTGAAGTTGGCGGATTCAAAGACCACCATGGTGGTATCGTCCAGAATTTCGGAGTTTTCGCCGCCCATGATACCGGCAAGGCCAATGGCCCGGTTTTCATCGGCGATGACCAGCATGCCGGCTTTCAAATTGCGCACATTGCCGTCCAGGGTGGTCAGGGTTTCGCCCTCTTCTGCTTCCCGCACCACGATCTTTCCGGAGGAAACATAGCGGTAGTCGAAAGCATGCATGGGCTGGCCGTACTCCAGCATTACATAGTTGGTGATGTCCACGATGTTGTTGATGGGCCGCACACCGTTGGCACGGAGCCGCTGACGAAGCCACTTGGGGCTGGGGCCGATTTTGACATTGGCAACCATCCGGGAAGAGTAGCGGTTGCACAGCTCGGTGGCAGGCACTTCCACATCCAGGTAGTCATAAATGCTGCCGGCGCTGCTGCCCTGTACCACAGGCTCATGATGCTTCATCTGCTTGCCAAAGGCAGCGGCGGCTTCCCGGGCCAGACCAATGATGGAGTAGCAGTCGGGACGGTTGTTGGTGATTTCAAAATCCACCACAGTGTCGTCGTTGCCGATGACCAGATTGATGTCTTGACCCACCTGGCAATCTTCGTTGTTGGGAATCCAGATGCCGTCCGCGTAAGCATCGGGGAAATCGTTCTGGGTCAGACCCAGTTCAGCAAAGGAGCACAGCATACCGTTGGAGGGCTCACCACGGAGTTTGCCCTTGGTGATGTGTACGCCGCCGGGCAGCCAGGAGTTGTGCAGAGCAGCGGGAACCAGGTCACCCTCGTGAACATTCTGAGCGCCGGTGACAATCTGCACAGGCTCCTCCTTGCCCACATCCACCTGGCAAATCCACATGTGGTCGGAGTTGGGATGGCGCACCATGGACAGCACTTTGCCCACAACCACATTTTTGATTTCGGCATCCATCCGCTCATAGGTTTCCACTTTCTGACCGAAAACAGTCAGGGTGTCCACAAATTCTTTATCGGAAATGTGGGAAAGATCCACAAATTCTTCATTCAGCCATTTTCTGTTCAGTTTCATACGATTGTTCCTCCTTAGAACTGGTTCAGGAACCGGATGTCATTGTCGAAAATCAGACGCAGGTCATTGATCTTCATCCGGCCCATGGCCATACGCTCCAGGCCCATGCCGAAAGCAAAGCCGGAGTACTTTTCCGGGTCAATGCCGCAGTTTTCCAGAACGGTGGGATGCACCATACCGGCACCCAGCAGCTCAATCCAGCCCTCGCCGTGGCAGGTAGAGCAAACCTGACCGTCGATTTCACCGGTGCCGTGGCACTTGTGGCACTGCATGTCCATTTCGCAGCTGGGCTCGGTGAAGGGGAAGTGGTGGGGACGGAACCGCATTTCGGAGTCGGCACCATAAATCTTGCGCATCATGGTAATCAGCGCGCCCTTCAGGTCGCCCATGGTGATGTGCTCATCTACCACCAAGCCCTCAATCTGATGGAACATGGGAGAGTGGGTGGCGTCGGCTTCGTCCTTGCGGAATACCCGGCCGGGAGCCAGCATGCAGAAGGGGGGCTTGTGGTTTTCCATGAAACGGATCTGCATGGGGCTGGTCTGAGTCCGCAGCAGAACGCTGTCGTCATCGGTAAAGTAGAAGGTATCGGAGCGGTCCCGGGAGGGGTGGCCTTCCTCGATATTCAGACGGGTAAAGTTGTAGCTGGCCAGTTCCACTTCGGGGCCGTCTACCACCTGGTAGCCAAGGCCCACGAAAATGTCCTTGATCTCCTGCAGCACCTGGTTCATGGGGTGCTGATGGCCCAGGGGTACGGTTTCGCCGGGGATGGTAACGTCGATTGCTTCGGCAGCCAGCTTGGCTTCCAGCACAGCGGCGTGAATGGCGGCTTTCCGGTCTTCCAGCTTCTGCTCAATCTGAGCCCGGACGGAGTTGGCCAGCTGGCCCATCACCGGGCGCTCTTCGGCAGAAAGCTTGCCCATCTGCTTCAGCACAGCGGTGAGCTCGCCTTTTTTGCCCAGAAGTTTCACCCGCAGTTCTTCCAGAGCCGCAGGGGTATCGGCAGCGTCCAGCGCAGCCAGAGCATTGCATTTGATCTGCTCCAATTGTTCTTTCATGTTGATTCCTCCTGAAAGGTTGACTACAAAAAGTAAATAAAAAAACCCTTCATCCCAAAATCGGGACGAAAGGCAATCCTTCCGCGGTACCACCCGCAATTCGCCGAAACGGCGCACTTTCAGATGCAGACACATCCAAGACCGATAACGGCGTCACCCGGCGCACCCTACTGCTGTTCAGGCGGCAGCTCCTGGGAGAAAGCCCGGTATTGCACCCAAGCGGCTCACACCATCCCGCTTTCGCTGTGTGGGGCAAAGCCAATACAAGGCGGCCCAATCATTGCTTTTGACTATCCTCGTTATGGTAGCACAGAAAAATG
>CALXFP010000113.1 GCA_944387615.1 uncultured Oscillospiraceae bacterium
TACGGACATTCTCGGAGTCGGTGGGGAACTGGCTGCAGTCGAACTGCACCTTGCCGTAACCGTTACGGAAGAAGGTGCTGTACTGAGCCTTGCCCTGGTCAACCAGGTCCAGGCCGGCATTGATGGTATCAGCGCCGCTGCTCTGGAACAGCAGATCCACGGAGCCGGAAGCCAGCTCGTTGATCATGGTATCGCTCTTAACGGTCTTAACAACGATCTTCTCGATCATGGGCTTCACACCACGGTAGTCACCGGCGTAGTTGGGGTTGACAACCAGGGTGCCCTGACGGCTGGCGATGTCGTAAGACTCAAACAGGTAAGGACCGCACACAACGCTGGGGTTGTAACGGTAACCGGTCTTGGAATCGTTGATGGTCTTCATCAGCAGTTCTGCAGTGAAGTCACCAGTGATCATAGCGCCTTCGGGAGCATCCACAACATCGCACTCAGGAGCAATGATGTGCATGGGCCGGGGAGCAGCGCTGGCGTAGGTGATGTCGTAGTGGTAGGGCAGCTCCTCAGCCTTGACAGTGACGGAGTAGGTCATGTCGTCGACCAGGTGCACACCGGCAAAGTTCTTGGTCTCACCGGCGAAGAACTCGTCATAGCCCACCAGAGGATAACCAGCCTGGCTGGGATAGCCGTCAACCTGGTTCATCTCAGGGCTACTTTCCAGCAGCAGCTGGAAGACATAGTCCTTAGCGGTGATGGGGGTACCGTCACTCCAAACCAAGCCGTCGTTGATGGTGACGGTGTAGGTCTTGGTGCCGTCCTCATTCTCCACTTCCTCGTGGCTGGCAACCACAGTGGGATCGTAAATCCAGGCGCCTTCCTTGTCGGAAACGACAGTGCCATAGCCGTGGATCAGCTCATACAGCTTGTAGTTGGTGGCAGCGTTGGAGAAGCTGGTATCATAGAAGTCGTTCTCCAGATCGGTAGTAGTACCGATGACCAGCTGGCCAGTGGGCTCCGTGGGCTTGCCGGCTTCGGGAGCAGTGGTAGCTTCCACAGCTGCCTGAGTGCCTTCGCTGGTGGAGTTGCTGACGACATTTTGCTGACCGCAAGCGACCAGAGCAAACACCATCACAACAGCCAGAGCAGCGCACAGCAGTTTTCTCATGTTCATGTTTTTCTTCCTTTCTTGTTTTTTGCCTGATTCCCCGGAGGACACCGTGGGCGGACATGCCCAAACACTACGCCGGTGTCCATGCGTTGAAATCTAATGTATTTTATCAGAAAATACCGAAACAATCAAGAGGTAAGGCGCATTTCCTTAAAAAATATTGAATATTGTCGCAAAAAAAATCTTTTCCTTGCAAATTCTTTCTTGCAAAAGCATTTGTCCGCATATTGCAGACATTTTGCATAAAAAAAGAAAAATATTGCATTGATACCTCAATTATGATACAATCCCTGCAGAAATATACTGCCACCGGGCAGCAAGATGGTTGCAGCATCTGAATTTACGGCGTTAGGTCATCGCAGTCGTAAAGAAGGGTGCTGTTTTTTACAGGAGGACAATATGGAAAAACAGCTCAGACGCTATATCCTGCCAAATATTCTGGCAATGGTTGGCATTTCCTGCTATGTACTGGCGGATACCTTTTTCATTTCTCTCCAGGCCGGCGCCGACGGCATCACCGCACTGAATCTGACGCTGCCGCTGTACGCACTGATGTTCGCTCTGGGTGCCATGGTGGGCATTGGCTCTGCCACCCGGTATTCTCTGTGCAAATCCTTTTCCCCGGAGGAGGCGCTGAGTTACTTTTTTAATTCTCTGTTCTGGACGCTGCTGCTGAGTCTGCCCTTCGTGGCCGCAGGAATTTTCGCTCCGGACACCGTTCTGCGGTGGATGGGGGCCGACGATACCATCGTTGCCATCGGCACCTCTTACATTCGGATTGCCCTGTGCTATGCTCCCTTCTTTATGCTCAACTACACCTTTACCGCCTTTGTCCGCAACGACAACGCTCCCAACATTGCCATGACCGCTACTTTGGTCAGTGGTCTTTTTAATATTGTATTTGATTATATCTTCATGTTCCCCATGGGTCTGGGAATGGTAGGTGCCGCCCTAGCCACCGGCATCTCCCCCATTGTCAGCATGAGCATCTGCATGGTGCATTATCTGTCCGGCAAAAATAACGTAAAATTCCGCTGGCAGGTGCCCTCATTTACAAAACTGGTTCGCTCCTGTGTGCTGGGATTTGTGGCCTTCGTGGGAGAGATTTCCAGCGGCCTGACCACCATGGTCTTCAACTTTCTGCTGCTGGGGCTGGGAGGAAATATCGCCGTGGCAGCCTACGGCGTGGTTGCCAACATCGCTCTGGTAGGCACTGCCCTCTTTAACGGAATCTCCCAAGGGCTTCAGCCCCTGGCCAGTCTGGTTCATGGCCAGTCCGACACCCAGGGAGAAACCCAAATCTACCGGTATTCTCTGCGCATCGGCATGGGGATTGCCCTGGCGTTGGTGGCGTCGGTATGGATTTGGGGCGACGAGATGGTTGCCCTGTTCAACAGCGAAGGCTCTTTCCAGCTGGCCGGCTATGCAGGGCCGGGAATCCGGCTGTATTTCCTGGGATTTCTCTGCGCTGTGGTCAATATCATCCAGGCGGGTTTTTTCAGCGCCATCGGCAAGGGGCTGGCTTCTTCCGCCATCGCATTCTGCCGGGGTGTGGGAGCCATTGTGATCTTTGCCTTTGTACTGTCCAATGCTTTCGGCATCACCGGCGTATGGCTGGCGTTTCCTGCTGCAGAAATCTTTACTTTCCTGCTGACCATTCTCCTGCGCAGGCGTTTTTCCCGCAATTTTTGACAAGCCCGGGGGAAGATGGTATAATATACAGTATCATCTGCGGAAAGGAGCGATGTTATGCGCCCCCATGATCCCGGCACCCTTCCCGGCTTCGTTATTTACGCCAACATTTTGGGACATACGCCTTCTTCTGTACCTTTCTACCCCCTGTTTTTGGGAGAGTTCAAGTGCAACAGCCAGTACAGTGTTGACCGCAAATCCTACGACAGCTTTATTCTGATCTATGTGAAATCCGGAGAAGGATACGCCGAAGCTCAGGGTAACTACTACCCTCTGCAAGCTGGGGACATCCTCCTTCTGGACTGCTACATTCCCCACAAATACGGCACCAACACCTATTGGGAGATTCAGTGGATTCATTTCGATGGCCCTATGGCCCGCCCCTATTTTGACCGGATCTGTAAAAATGGTCAGCTTCTTCGCATCGCCAACCACTACCCCGCAACCCACGATCTGCGAAAACTGCTGCGCGTCTATGAAACTGGCGCCAGCACCTCCGATGTTCTCCTGTCCAAGCAGATAACGGATCTTTTGAACAGCGTCATCCTGTCCGGAGACAACGAGCGACTGTCCCACGGCGCTACCATTATTGATGACTGCGTGCGCTACATCAGCAGCAATCTGGACAAGGACATTTCCGTGGAACAGCTGGCGAAGGAATTTTCCCTGAGTCCTTACTATTTTTCCCGTCTGTTCAAGCAGGAAACCGGCGTATCCCCCCACAAGTATCTGGTTATGGTGCGGCTGGACTTTTCCCGTTACATCCTGCGCACCAGTAACCTAACCATCAAAGAGACCGCCTTCCGCTGCGGCTTCAATAGCGAAAGCAATTTCTGCACCCGCTTCCGCAGCACCTTCGGCATGACTCCCCAGGAATTTCGCAAATCCATATAAATACATTATATATAAGGTAAGCGGTGCGCCGATTGGCGCACCGCTTTGTTATGGGGTGAGAATTATTCAGCGTACTTGCCCATGACTTCCACGTAGTTATCGGGAGTGACAACCACGGCGTCAACAGCAGTCTCCTTGGGAGGCTCCTTGCCTTCGATGAGCTGCAGCAGGACATCGATGGAACCAGCGCCCACGGACTCAGCGGAGAAGTAAGCGGAAGCCTTTACGCAGGAGCCGCCGTCCTTCTTGAACTCGTCCTTAGCCATGTAGCCGCCCAGACCAACAACGCAGGCATTGGCATCCAGGCCAGCGCTCTCCAGAGCACGGGCAGCGCCGATGCAGCCTTCTTCGTTAGCACCGGTGACCAGCCAGGTCTTGATCTCGGGATGAGCAGTGATCACAGCAGCAGCCTGGGTGTTGCCCTTCTCGGTGGTGCCGTCGTAGTCAGCACGGAAGATCAGGTTGGTGTCGAACTCGGGAACCAGCTCGGTGAACTTGTCGTACTCACCTTCTGCACGGGGAACGCAGCTGGAAACAGTGTCCATGGTCATCAGCAGCAGACCAACATCGGGTCCCAGAGTGACATTTTCCTTGACGTAGTTGGCCAGCCACTCGCCGTTGGCTTCGCCGATCTTGTAAGCATTGATGCCAACCCAGGGCACCAGCTTCTCGCCGTTGACTTCCAGAGCGTCGTCAGCAGCAACCAGGGGGATGCCAGCTTCCTTGCACTTGTCAACCACAGTCTGAGACATGGTCTGATCGGGAACGCAGGTAACGATACCGGCAGCCTTGTTGGCAATGGCGTTGTCGATGGCCTTCAGGTACTCTTCGGGGCTCATCTTGGCGTCGACGTAAGTAAAGCTGTAACCGGCAGCTTCAGCAGCAGCCTTGGCAGCGTCGCCTTCGTCGATGAACCAAGTCTGGTCGCCAGCCTTGTAGATGCCGTAGATGACACCCTTCTCGCCAGCAGCGGCAGCTTCGGTTTCGCCGGCGGGGGCAGCGGTGGTTTCCTGCTTTGCTTCGGTGGGCTGAGCTGCAGCGGGATCGCTGCAAGCTACCAGACCGACCAGCATGGTCAGAGCCAGAACCAGTGCGAACAGTTTCTTCATTTTTTCGTCCTCCGTCAAATGAATTTTTATTCCAAAGCCGCTTTTGCGGCATATGGACAGCGAAAATATCAGGCGTTCTTCTTGCTGGCTTCCAGCAGCATACGCTCACGGTTGCGCTTACGGATAAAGTCGGAAGTCAGAGCGAACAGCAGCAGACCGCCGCG
>CALXFP010000114.1 GCA_944387615.1 uncultured Oscillospiraceae bacterium
AAGAAGTTGGCGTTGGCCCAGCCCTGATACTCAATGTTGTGAATGGTGTACATGCAGCGGGTCTTGGGGAACTGCTCAAAGTACATGGCCTTCAGGTAGGTGGGCACCAGAGCGGTCTGCCAGTCGTTGCACTGGATCACATCGGGAATAAACTCCACCGCAAGCAGGGCATCCAGGCAGGCCCGGGAGAAGAAGGCGAAACGCTCGCCGTCGTCCATATCGCCGTAGATGGCGCCGGTACGGCCGCCGAAATAGTACTCGTTGTCCAGGAAGTAGACCTGCACGCCGTCGGTGCGGCCCAACAGCTTCATTACGGCACAGTACTGCTTCCGCCAGCCCAGGGTGACCCGGAACTGGGCCACCTTTTCGGTTTCGTAAGCGGGATTGGTTTTGATCTTGTTGTAGTACGGAAGCAGCAGCACCACTTCGTTGCCTTCAATCCGGGCCAGCGCAGCGGGCAGAGCTTCCATCACGTCGCCCAGACCGCCGGATTTGGCGTAAGGGGCGCCTTCGGAAGCGCAGATGGCAATTTTCATACAGTTTCACCCCGTTTGACAATGATGGGATTCTTCTTGGTGCCGATGAGCTTGGCACCGGGGGTTACGGTTACGTTCTTATCCAGGATGACGTACTTCAGTTCACTGCCCTCGCCGATCACCGCATCGTTCATGATGACGCAGTCTTCCACCTCGGCGCCCTTGTTCACGGTAACCTGGCGGAACAGCACGGAGTTCTTGACCTGGCCTTCCAGCATGCAGCCATCGGCAGCCAGGCAGTTTTCAATGTCGCAGCCCTCGCCGTAGTAGGTGGGAACCCGGTCACGGACCTTGGTGTAAATGGGGTGAGCGCCATGGAACACATCATGGCGGATGTCCTTGTTAATCAGTGCCAGGGAGTTATAGTAGTACTCCTCCACAGACTCGTTGAACAGGGCAACGCCCTCGAACTGGTAGACGTTGACGGAGACCTTGCCCCGCTGCCAGCCGCCCAGCACCAGGTCCCGGTCCATATGGAACTTGTCCCGGGCGATGACTTCCTTGACCTGCTGGATCATCCACTTCTTGTTCAGCACGAACATATCCATGGAAGCCAGGTAGTCCTCACCGGCGGCGTAGTCAACCACCATGTCGGTGACTTCCCCGTTTTCCATCTTCAGAGCCAGGTCGATGATCTTTTCGCCGTTGCACACGCCGGCCTTGGTCACCACGGTGATATCCTTGCCGCTCTGGACATGGGCAGCCAGGACCTTGTTCAGGTCAATGTTGGACAGAACCGCGGAGTCGATCATCACCACCAGCTCATCGTCAGCGCCGTATTCCAGGAAGTCCATGGCATGGGCCAGGGATTCCAGCTTGCCTCGGTATGTATGGGTGACGGACATGGCGTAGGGAGTCAGGAATTCCAGACCGCCTTCTTCCAGCTCCAGGCCCCACTCTTCACCGTCGCCGATGTGGTTCATCAGGGACTGGTAATTGTGCCGGGAAATGACACCCACATGGCGCACGCCGGCGCAGCTCAAGTTGGACAGAGCAAAGTCCACCTGGCGGTAACGGCCGCCGAAGGGCAGAGAAGCCATGGTGCGCTTGTCGGTCAGCTCACCCAGGCTGGCATCGTTGGTAAAAATAATACCCATTACGTTCATTGCGGAATCCTCCTCTTACAGCATCTCACCGGGCAGCAGCACGGTGTTGGCTTCTACCACAGCGCCCTTGGATGTAACGCTGATTTTTCTCTTGTCCTTGGGGCCGAAGGCGCCGCCTACCACTGCGTTCTTGCAGACCTTGGAGCTTTCACCCAGGATGGCGTTGCGGACAATGGCGCCGGCTTCAATCACCACACCGGGCATGACCACAGAATCCTCCACCAGGGAGCCTTCGCCGATGGTGCAGCCGATGGAAATGATGGAGTGCTTCACGGTGCCGTAGACCTCGCTGCCCTCCGCCACGAAGGCGTTGACAATCTTGGCGCTTTCATCAATGTAAGAAGAAGGCAGAGCAGAGTTCCGGGCGTAGATCTTGTTGCGCTCGTCACCCCGCAGGGCAAAGGCAGGCTCCTTGCCCAGCAGCTCCATGTTGGCTTCCCACAGAGAGTCGATGGTTCCCACGTCCTTCCAGTAGCCGTCGAAGGGGTAAGCCATCATCTTGTGACCTTCCGCCAGGAGCTTGGGGATGATGTTCTTGCCGAAGTCGTTGGAGGACTTGGCATCTTCCTCGTCCTCTACCAGAGCCTTGCGCAGCACGCTCCAGTTGAAGCAGTAGATGCCCATGGAGGCGTTGGTGGACTTGGGGACAGGGGGCTTTTCTTCAAATTCATAAATGGAGTTGTCAGGATTGGTATTCAGGATGCCGAAACGGGAAGCCTCTTCCAGAGGCACATTGCGCACGGCGATGGTGCAGGAGGCGTTGTGCTCCTCGTGGTAGCGGATCATGGCGGCGTAGTCCATCTTATAGATGTGGTCGCCGGAGAGCACCACCACATAGTCCGGGTCAAAGCGGTCTACAAAGTCAATGTTCTGGTAAATGGCGTTGGCAGTGCCTTTGTACCAGCCGGACTTCTTGTCATGGCGTTCGTAGGGAGGCAGAACCTGGGCGCAGCTGTGGGTTTTGTTCAGACCCCAGGGCTGGCCGTTGCCGATGTACTCATTCAGTTCCAAAGGCTGATACTGGGTCAGGATACCCACGGTATCGATGCCGGAGTTTACGCAGTTGCTCAGGGGGAAGTCAATGATGCGGTACTTGCCGCCGAAAGGGACGGCAGGCTTGGCGGTTTTTTCCGTCAGAACCTTCAGACGGCTGCCCTGGCCGCCGGCCAGCAGCATAGCGATTACACGTTTTTTCTGAAAATACATGGTCACAGCTCCTTATATGAATTGTTGGATGCTCTTGTATCAAGAACGGAAAATGGTCACTGGAGGCACATTTCTCCACGTTCATACGATATCATATTTTTGTAAATTAGAAAAGGGACAAATTGTCTAAAATATCACTTAAGTTTTTTGTATTTTGCACAACATCCCTCCAGGGCTTTGGAACGTTGTTGGGATTTTCAACAATTTTCGACCGTTTTTCCATCCAGGTAAGGCCGATCCAATGGTCAAATTTGTAGCCGCATCGGGGCAGTTCCATCACAAAATGGTATCCCATTTTTGCATGAAAATGCAAAGAATCGGTATTTTCCGAAGCAATCAGCGCATACAGAACCCGGTAGCCCTGGCGGCGCAGAATCTCCTCCAGCACCCGGTACAGCTCTGCCCCGATTCCCTTCCCCCGGGCCTGGGGTGCAAGATAAATGGACGGCTCGGCGCACCAGCGGTAGGCCGCCCGGGAAAAGGGCGCACTGGCATGGGCGTAGCCCTGGACAGTGCCCTGCTCATCCTGCCACACCAGCCAGGGAAACTGAGCGGTGATGTCCCGGAACCGCTCCAAAAATTCCTCCGCTGTGGGTACGGTGTATTCAAAAGACACGGTGGTGTGCAGAATATAAGGAGCGTAAATTTCCAGCATTCTGGGCAAATCCGCCTCCGTGGCCGATCGAATCATAATTTCCCCTCCTCAGCCGTCCCATTTTCCTGTTCCGGCGGCGTTTGCATCCGAAATCCCCGGCAGGACAACGGAAAAAGCCCGGCGGGTATGGGTCCCGCCGGGAAAGAATCTGAACATGCAAAAATGGCGGCACGCCCGCATCTGTCACCTTCTGTTTCCTGCCAGCGTGTCATAAAGCGCACCCACCCTTTTCTTCGATGGCTTCAGCATACCATATCCCCGCCGGAGTGTCAATGCGCCGCCGGGCACTTTACAAACAATTTACCAAAGGAAACCCCCTCGGCCCCCGTTGACATTTCCCTTACTTTTGGGTACAATATTTTTGGCTATGCCAATAAGAAAAGGAGGAACCACCATGGATGCTGGCAGCAGCGGCAATATACCCGGCCGAAGTAGACGAATGCCCGCCTTGGTGGGCGTGTAAGCCTTTTCGGTTCGTGTATGATTGCCTCTTTTCATGATAAGAAAAAGGAGGATAATCATGGCTGAACGTTTTGAAATTGTAGAAAAAACCCTTCTGGCGATGCTGGAAGAAAAGAAGTATTCCACCCTGCGTGATATCTTGGTGACCATGAATCCCACGGACATCGCGGGGATTTTTGATGGACTGGACGAAAAGCAGATCCCGCTGCTGTTTCGTCTGCTGCCCAAGGAGCTGGCGGCGGAGACCTTCGTGGAAATGGAGCCGGATGCCCAGGAGCTTCTGATCCGGGGCTTTTCCGACAACGAGCTGAAGGAAGTGCTGGATGAGCTGTATGTGGACGACGCCGCCGACCTGGTGGAGGAAATGCCCGCCAACGTGGTCAAGCGTATCCTGAAGCACGCCGATCCGGAAATGCGCAGCTCCATCAACCAGATTCTGCGCTACCCTGAATATTCCGCCGGTTCCATTATGACCACGGAATACGTTTCCCTGCGGCCCAATATGACGGTGGAGGAAGCCATTTTGCGGATTCGCCGCCAGGGTGTGGACAAGGAAACCATCTATACCTGCTACGTCATCGGCACCGACCGGACACTGCTTGGTCTGGTTACGGTGAAAGACCTGCTGCTGGCAGAGGATGACGAAATCAAAATCCAGGACATCATGCAGACCAACCTGATCTACGTCACCACCCAGACCGACCAGGAAGAAGTTGCCATCATGTTCAACAAATATAACTTCCTGGCCCTGCCGGTGGTGGACGGAGAAAACCGGATGGTAGGTATCGTCACCTTCGACGACGCCATGGACGTTATGGAAGAAGAGGCCACCGAGGACATGGAAATCATGGCCGCTATGACCCCTTCGGAAAAGAGCTACCTGAAGAGCACCCCCCTGGATCTGTTCAAGCACCGGATTCCCTGGCTGATGCTGCTGATGGTGTCGGCTACCTTTACCGGCATGAT
>CALXFP010000115.1 GCA_944387615.1 uncultured Oscillospiraceae bacterium
TCCCAGCAGGCCGGGGGAGAAATCCTGGGCCATGACCTGTATCTGTATGTGCGGCAGAAGGCCAGCATCTGGGGCGCGGCGGATGAGTACATTTCCGCTCCGGCGCTGGATGATCTGGAATGCGCCTGGGGCTGCACCCAGGGCTTCCTGAAAGCCCGGGACAGCCAGGCAATCCCGGTGCTGTGCGTGTTTGACAGCGAAGAGGTAGGCTCCGGCTCCGTCCAGGGCGCTGCTTCCACGCTGCTGTATCAGGTGCTGGAGCGGATCTGCCGGAACCGGGAACTGGATCTGAACCGGATGCTGGCTCAGTCGTTTATGATTTCCGCCGACAACGCCCACGGCGTCCACCCCAACCATCCGGAGTTTGCCGACCCCAGCAATGCCCCTGTACTGGGCGGCGGCGTGGTGCTCAAGCACAACGCAAACCTGAGCTACTGCACCGACGGCGTGGCGGCTGCCATTTTCCGCAAGGTCTGCCGCAAGGCGGATGTGCCGGTGCAGAGCTACTATAACCGGGCGGATCTGCCCGGCGGCTCTACCCTGGGACGGATTTCTCTGGGTCAGGTCAGCGTGCCCACGGCGGATATCGGCCTTGCCCAGCTGGCAATGCACAGCTGCTACGAAACCGGTGCTGTGGCGGATGTGCTGTATCTGGAGGACGCCATGGCGGCTTACTACAGTACTTCCCTGGAAGCGTCCGAAGACGGGTATGTTCTCCGCTGACAGACAGGGTCGAGAAAACGGAATTTCCGGCGGGGGAAAACAGTCAAATTACCCAAAAATAACCGGTTAAAACTGTGATTACCCACCATTGCCCCAAGGAAAAAAATGTGGTATGATGTTGCTATCCCGGTGGATTGCGTCTACTCCACGAAATAGGCCCAGTCTGCTAAATTTAAGGAGGAAAAGTCCGTCTGACTCACGGTGCGGCAGTGTGGAGACCTGTCGTAATGCTCCCGGAAGTTTGCTTTCCGGGTATGCGAGAGCACACGCGAAAGGCTCGGTGTGTTCTGAGTCAAAAACAGTATGGCAAGTTTGACCCTGAAGAACGTAAAGAAGATCTACCCCTACAGCGGCGACGACGCAAAGAAGAAAAAGAAGGGCGAGCCCGAGAAGAAGACCAACCTGCAGATCACGGACAAGGGTGTCGTGGCTGTGCAGGAGTTCAACTTGGAGATCGCAGACAAGGAATTCATCGTCCTGGTCGGCCCCTCCGGCTGTGGTAAGTCCACCACTCTGCGTATGATCGCCGGCCTGGAAGAAATTTCCGAAGGCGAACTGTACATCGGCGACCGCCTGGTCAATGACGTGGCTCCCAAGGACCGCGACATCGCCATGGTCTTCCAGAACTACGCTCTGTACCCCCACATGACCGTCTATGAAAACATGGCCTTCGCTCTGAAGCTGCGTCACACCCCCAAGGATGAGATTGACAAGGCTGTCAAGCAGGCTGCAGAAATTCTGGACATCACCCAGTACCTGGGCCGTAAGCCCAAGGCTCTGTCCGGCGGTCAGCGTCAGCGTGTGGCCATCGGCCGTGCTATCGTTCGTTCCCCTCAGGTCATGCTGATGGACGAGCCTCTGTCCAACCTGGACGCCAAGCTGCGTAACCAGATGCGTGCAGAGATCATCAAGCTGCGTGAGCGGATCAACACCACCTTTATCTATGTTACCCACGACCAGACTGAGGCTATGACCCTGGGCGACCGGATCGTCATCATGAAGGACGGCTTCATCCAGCAGATCGGCACTCCTCAGGAGGTCTTCAACCATCCGTACAACCTGTTCGTTGCTACCTTCATCGGTACTCCTCAGATGAACATGTTCGAAAACGCCAAGCTGGTTAAGGTCAACGGCAAGTATGCTGTGAAGCTGGATTGCCTGACCGTTGAACTGAGCGAGGAGAAGCAGGCTGCTCTGGCCAAGAACAACGTGGCTGAGCAGGATGTGGTTCTGGGTGTTCGTCCTGAGCATATTGAGCTGGGCACCGGCATCGAAGGCAAGGTTGACGTTTCCGAAATGATGGGCTCCTCCGTCCACCTGCACGTCACCTCCATGGGCCGTGATGTGGTTATGGTCGTGTCCACCATGAATATGACCGGCGCTGAAGTGGCTGCCCTGTCCAACGGCTCCACTGTCAAGTTCGCATTCCCCGGTCATGTCTGCCATGTCTTCTCCAAGGAGACCGGCATCAATCTGGAAGCCTAAGTCCATATCGATTCTGCCAGCCCCGCCTGTTCGGCGGGGCTGGTTTTTTCCCCTGGGCCGGAAAAATCAGAGACGGATCTGACTGCAAGCCGGGGTATATGTACCGAAATATTTGGGCAAAATCTGAACATTCTGCCAAAAATAGGAAATGTTATGGCTTTTGTACAGGGTTTTACTTGACAAAAAGCTGGAAAAGTATTACTCTGTAGGAGTGTCTTGAAAAAATGTGGAAACGTTTCAAGACCCTTGGCAGCCCGGCACGGCATTTCCGGCGCTGCATAATCTGAAACAGCAATTGCGGTTTTCCGCTTTAAGAATGGAGAGCGAATATGAATATAAATTGTGTGAATATCCTGAAATGGACTGAGGCACAGCTGAAGTATACCTACGACGTATCCCTGAAGGAGGCCACTCCTCAGGAGCTGCACGAGGCTCTGGGTCAGGCCGTTATGATGGCCATTTCCGACAACTGGAGCCGTTCCAAGAAGACCCGTATGCCCAACCGGAAGGCTTACTACATCTCCGCAGAGTACCTGATCGGCCGTCTGGTTTACAGCAACCTGTTCAACCTGGGCATTCTGGATGAGATGAAGACCCTGTTTGCCGAGCGGGGTGTGGATCTGGCTGTGCTGGAAGAGATCGAGGACGACGCTCTGGGCAATGGCGGTCTGGGCCGTCTGGCAGCCTGCTTCCTGGATTCCGCTGCTTCTACCAACATCCCCCTGTCCGGTTATGGCCTGCGCTATAAGTTCGGCCTGTTCAAGCAGAGCTTCGATGGCAACGGCAGCCAGGTGGAAAAGGCTGACGACTGGACCAAGTTCGGTGATCCCTGGTCCTACCGCCGGTATAACCATACCGTAAAGATCAAGTTCCCCGAGCACACCGTGCTGGCTGTGCCCTACGATGTGCCGGTTATCGGCTACGATACCAACAACGTGGGCACTCTGCGTCTGTGGCAGTGTGAAGCTGAGCAGGAACTGGACTTCAATGCTTTCAATGACCAGGACTATCTGAGGGCTCTGGATGCCAAGAACAAGGCCGAGGACATCACCCGTGTCCTGTACCCCAACGACTCCACCTGGGAAGGCAAGCGCCTGCGCATCAAGCAGCAGTATGTGCTGTCTTCCGCTTCCCTGCAGGATATGCTGCGGACCTTCAAGCTGGCCCACGGCGGCGATCTGAGAAAGTTCAGCGATTTCTACGCTGTGCAGCTTAACGACACTCACCCCGCTATGTCCATCCCCGAACTGATCCGGCTGCTGATGCTGGAGGGCCTGAGCTTTGACGAGGCTTTCAACGTTGCTCAGAAGACCTTCTCCTACACCAACCACACCGTTATGGGCGAGGCTCTGGAAAAGTGGCCGCTGGATCTGCTGCGCTCTGTGGTGCCCGAAATTGTGGACATCATCTGCCAGATTGACCAGAAGCTCAAGTGGGAGCATCCCAATCTGTTCATCATCCGGGACAATACCGCCCACATGGCAAACCTGTCCGTGTATGTAGGCACCTATGTCAACGGTGTTGCGGAAATTCACTCCCAGATTCTGAAGGACGACTGCTTCAAGGATTGGTACCATGCCTTCCCCGAGCGGTTCCAGAATAAGACCAACGGCATTACCCCCCGCCGCTGGATAGGCCTGTGCAACCCCGAACTGACCGCCATGATCCGGGAGCTGGTAGGCGGCGACTTCCTGAAGGATCTGGAGCTGATTTCTAAGCTGAAAGATCACATCAATGACGAAACCGTCACCCGCTTCAATGCCATCAAGCGGCAGAAGAAGCAGCAGCTGTGCGCCGTGGTTGCCAAGCACGAAGGCGTGATGCTGAATCCGGACTTCATTTTCGACGTCCAGGTCAAGCGTCTGCACGAGTATAAGCGTCAGCTGCTGAACATCCTGGCAGTGGTGGATATCTACTTCCGTCTGAAGGAAGGCCGTCTGCCGGACTTCCATCCCACGGTTTACCTCTTCGGCGCCAAGTCTGCCCCCGGCTACGCCCGGGCCAAGGCCATTATCCGCTATATCAACCGGGTTGCCCGGATGATCAACAACGATCCTGCCGTGGCGGATAAGCTGAAGGTGGTCTTTGTCCAGAACTACAACTGCTCCTATGCTGAGCATATCATCCCTGCCGCCGATATTTCCGAGCAGATTTCTCCTGCCGGCACAGAGGCTTCCGGCACCGGCAACATGAAGCTGATGCTCAATGGCGCTGTGACCCTGGGAACCTTGGACGGTGCCAACGTGGAGATTGCCCAGGAGGCCGGTATCGAGAACGAGTATATCTTCGGCCATACCGTGGAACAGCTGAACCAGGCCAAGGACAGTTACTATGCCCGGGGCATCTACGACACCAACGCCGACCTGCGCCGCGCCATCAACACCCTGGTGGACGGTACCGTGCCCACCGATGACGGCCAGCGGGAGTTGTTCCATGCCCTGCTGGACGGCAGCGGCTGGGATAAGGCTGATCATTACTTCCTGCTGCTGGATTACCAGTCCTATCTGGACGCCAAGCTCCAGGCCAATCGGGATTATGCCGATCGGATGGCCTTCGGCCGCAAGTGCCTGATGAATGTGGCCTCCGCTGCCAAGTTCTCCTCTGACCGTACCATCCGTCAGTACGCTGAGGAAATCTGGCACATCAAGCCCACTCAGTATTAATATTGTTTTCCTTGCCCCCGACTTCTTCGGAAGTCGGGGGCTTTTTT
>CALXFP010000116.1 GCA_944387615.1 uncultured Oscillospiraceae bacterium
CTCCGGGAGCATACCGCCGTTTGTTGTCAGCAGCCCGTTTCACGGTCTGCGTGTAGTTCCTTGTAAACTGACCTAATACAAGCCGAAAATAACATTTTTACTTTGAAAGGAAACGAAAAATATGAAAACCAAGATCATGAAAGCTATTGCTCTGTGCCTGGCTCTGGTGCTGTGCTTTGGCAGCGCCATCTCCGTATCTGCCGCCGAAGTCGCGGACGCTCCCATCGACGAATCCCAGAAGGGTTCTCTGACCATCTTCAAGTACGACCTGACGGGCAGCGAAAATGCCGGCATTTGGGACAGCTCCTATGTCTCCACCGGCGTTGCCGATGAAAACGGTGTCAACGAAGCCATGAAGAACTACGCCCTGGAAGGCGTGGAGTTCAGCTTCGTGAAGGTTGCGGATATCGTCCAGTTTACCGAGTCCACCGCCGATAACCGTACCGACAATCATGTAGAGGTGCTGTACGCCATTGACAAAGTGCAGGGTGCTGACTTTTTGGAAGCACTGGGGCTGGAAAACGGCGCAAATCGCTATCAGAACGCTGACCAGATGGATTCCTCCAAGTATTTCTACCAGTCTGATGTGCTGATTCAGGCCCTGTCCGCCGCCCTGACTGCCAACTCCACTGTGGTGAAGAACGCCATGGAGCAGTATATCGCAGCCATCAGCGGCACTGCCATGCCCCTGACGGATTCCTACGGCAAGACCAAGGCGGAAAATCTGGCGCTGGGTCTGTACCTCATCGTGGAAACCAAGGTTCCCGAAAATGTCGTGTCCACCACCGACCCCTTCCTGATCTCCCTGCCCATGACCTCCGTCAACGGCACCAACGCTGTGGACGGCGGCACCCGCTGGATTTATGATGTAACTGTCTACCCCAAGAATCAGACCGGCGACCCCACTCTGGAAAAGACCCTGCGGGAAAGCAATTCCAACACCGGAAAGAATAACGGAACCGCTGGCATTACGGATGGCTATGCCCACACCGGCACCGCTTCCGGCGGCGATACCGTGGAATACCAGATTATTTCCACCCTGCCCACTATCACCTCCGAATCCACCTATCTGACCACCTATACCTTTGTGGATACCCTGTCCAAGGGCCTGACCTATGCCAAGGGCGATGTAGTGCTGGAGTTCTTCACGGATATCACCTGCACCGATTCCGTTGCCAAGTGGACGGAGGCAGACGGAAAGTTCACTGTTTCCTATCATTCCGTTGATGCTGGCGAAACCATGACCATCGCCATGACCCAGACTGGTCTTGCAGAAATAAACACCTCCAAGACCGTCTACTCCGCTGACGGTATGGTCAATTCCGGTTATTCCGACCTGACCCTGCGCATCACCTATACCGCCAAGCTGGACAGCGACAATTCTGTTGCCTATGGTGACGATGGCAATCCCAATGATGTTGTCCTGACCTGGAAGCGTACTTCGACGGATTACTATGACACGCTGGCGGATGACTGTCATCTCCACACCTACGGCATTGACCTGACCAAGAAGTTCAGCGACGGCAACGGCGATTTCTCCAAGGTAGAATTCATCCTGCACAACGACACCGACAACTACTATGTTAAGGCCGCTCTGAATGAGAGTGAGGGTGTCTACTATGTGACTGCCCATGTTGCCAATGAAGCGGATGCCACCCATTTCGTTCCCGTTTCCTCCGGCAAGGTGGTCGTAAAAGGTCTGGAAGATGACACCTACCGCATCACCGAAGTGCGTACTGATAATGGCTATACGCTGCTGAAAGAGGACATCGAAGTGGTCATTTCCCAGACGGAAACGGCTTCCCTCTGTAATGATGTTGCCGGCAGCGTGGAGCATCACCTGCTGACTGCTTCTGCCAAGGTGGACGGCAACCCCGTGACCATGCTGGCAGATGGCAGCAGTGCCAACGCGGAAGCCCCTCTGACTGTGGTCAACACCCGTGGCTTTGATCTCCCCGAAACCGGCGACAACGGCACCATGATGTTCACCATCGTGGGCATTCTCCTGATGGCTGGCGCTGTAGCTGTACTGATCTTCGCGAATCGCAAGAAGTCCGCATAACAGAAAACGCCGGAGGGATTCTTTTCCCTCCGGCATTCCAATATCGTTGCGTGCGTGTGATTATCTAGCCCCGGCTCCGTATTCCCGGTTCATGGCATTCACGGAAACAACCCATTGTTTTCCGAATTTGCAGACATCCACGCCATTGACCAGTTTCCCGTAGGAAATGGCTTTGCGTAGTGTGCTTTCATTCAAACCCCACAATTCTGTGGCATCACTGAGGGCCATCAGCCCATCAAAGGGCGTATCCACTGTCTCGCCGTGCTCCCAAAGCTCATCACAGGACAAATCCAATTCATCCCCCCAGATGATGCCGTAGCCGACTACATCGACGGAAACACAGCCAAACTCGGCAGGATTCTCCTTCAGACTGGAAAATACGGGGAGTTTCTCAAAGAGGGGTTTGACATCGTACAGCTTGGTGACACCCTCGCAGAATTGGACGCTCAGCCGAAAATCTGGCAGGGGAGAGACACTTTTAATCTTGTGAAACATACTGCACCTCCTGAAAACCCTGGCAATACGAGCACATAGCATCACTCTTTTCACTATCAACATATCACGATACCGTGATTTAGTCAATCCAATATCTCAAAAAGGAGGGTTTGATACGAAGAAAAAGCAACGAATAATCGTTATGACAGTGATTGTGTTTCTGCTGGCGCTGGGCCTAACGCTGTACCCAGTTATCAGCAATTTCGTAAACCAAAAGTATGCGTCAGAGATATTTACAGCTTATCAGGAGGTTATTGCCCAGACAGATAACAGCGTACTGGTACAGGAGCGGGAGAAAGCGATTGCCTACAACCAAACGCTTCTCCCCAACACCGCAACAGAGGGAGGATATACCCAGAAAGCCCTGCTTTCTGCTTCCGAAGAGTATGATTCTTTGCTGAATTTGTCTGGCGATGGGATTATGGGCTACATCGAAATCCCAAAAATAAATGTCCACCTGCCCATCTATCACGGAACCGGGGACAGCTCCTTAAGCAAAGGCGTAGGCCATCTGCTGGGCAGCTCCCTCCCGGTGGGCGGAGAAAGTACCCACGCGATTCTTTCCGGGCACAGCGGTATGGCATCTCAGACCATGTTCACGGATTTGGAGCAGTTGGGTATTGGGGATGTGTTTTACCTCTATGTGCTGGATGATGTGCTTGCTTATCAGGTTACGGAAATCAACACAGTTCTCCCCAGCGACACCAGCCTGCTGGGTATCTGGGAGGGGGAAGATTGCTGCACCCTTGTGACCTGCACTCCCTACGGGGTCAACACCCACCGGCTGCTGGTGACCGGCTCACGTATTCCCTATGAAAAAGCGGAACAGATTGCGGAGCAGACAGAAACAGAAAGCGGCAGCGGCTCCCACTGGATGCAGTATTACCTCCGGGGACTGGAGATCGGTTTGGCAGTAGTGGCAGGATTCCTGCTGGCAGCGGTACTCCTGTACTTTCTGTGGAAATGGGTATGTAGGAGATGGCATCATGGGTAAGGGACTACAAAGAACTGTGCTCGCCGTCCTGTTTCTGGTGGGACTGGCGGTTTTCTGCTTTCCCTATGCGCAGGGACTGCTGGTGAAGCGGGAGATGGAAAGCACTATCCAGACCTTCCAGGAGCAAAAGGAAGCACAGCCCACCACCAGTGTTGTTATTTCAGATTCCACACCGCCATCCGAACAGCGGCAGTATGCTGACCTCTGGGCAGACATGACTGCTTACAATGAAACAATCTTCGCCCAAGGGCAATCCGAGCTGTCCTGCAAGCTGGATTATCAGCAGCCCAGCTTCCGGCTGGCGGACTACGGACTGAAAGAGGAAGTCTTTGGCTTTCTCACCATCCCGGCAATGGAACTGGAAATGCCGATTTATCTGGGTGCTACCGACCAGCACATGGCAGACGGCGCTGCCCACCTGAGCCAGACCAGCCTGCCCATCGGTGGCAATAACACAAACTGCGTCATCGCCGGTCATCGTGGATACGGCGGGGCCAGCTATTTCCGCTACATCGATCAATTGCAGATTGGTGATACCGTGACGGTCACGAATCTGTGGGAGCAGCTTATCTACCGGGTAGCAGAAATCAAGATCATTTACCCCTATGAAGTAGATGAAATTCTGATTCAGCCGGGGCGGGAGCTGCTGACTCTGCTGACCTGCCACCCCTATGCCAGCGGCGGCAAGCAGCGGTATCTGGTGATTTGCGAACGAGAATATCAGGAGGACAATTATGGATAAACGCATGGCGGGTGATTATGAAATCATCCAGTCCTTTCATATTGGCGATCAGGAGGTGGTACTCGGAGAGAATGTGAACGCTCCCCCAGAGGAGCGGTATATGTGCGCCTACTGCCAACAAAATGACATCGTGGCGCTGTATAACGATGTTCTTGTCAGCGATGATTTCTGCGAAATCGCAAAGCTGTACGGGGAGCGGCTGGCCCAGCAGGCGGAGAAAACCCGTGTGGCATTGTTCAAGCCCAAATTTCAGGGTATCGACACAACGCCGCTCACCAAAGCCGACTGTACGCCCCTTTCCCATGAGGACGATTTGAACGGGAAGGTGGTTGTCATCAAGCCGGAGGTGCTGCGCCGGGAGTATCAGATGGCAACTAACCAGATCAAGCTCTGCACCGGCGGCTTTGGGGCGTATCCCCACAGCCGTGGATCTGCCTGCTTCTGTGTTGATCTGTACTCCGGCAAAGAAGCCCGGTTTGAAAGGCAGGACATTCTTGGAACATTGAAATCGGAACAGCTATCCCAATGGGCATCGCTGGGGCTGGAGCAGTACCAGAATCAGCATCGGCAGAAATCCCATAAGGACAGAGAGGAGCGATGAATTATGGAGC
>CALXFP010000117.1 GCA_944387615.1 uncultured Oscillospiraceae bacterium
CTATTATATCCGGGAGGTATTAAGAAAATAAGGAGGGAATTATTAAGGAAATATGAAGCAGGTAGAAAGTGCCGGGGTAAATTTGTGCAGTCTGACCAGTTGTGAACATTTTGTAGCTTTTTTCGGAGGCCCCTTGACATTTTGAAAAATTGGGATATAGTTAAACCAAAAGAATTAGCACTCTCAAGTGAAGAGTGCTAAAGCCGAAAGGAAGGATGGCTATGAACTTTAATCAATATACCCAGAAGTCTCTGGAGGCTGTCCAGAGCGCACAGAATCTGGCTGTGCAGAATTCTCACCAGCAGCTCGAGCAGGTGCACCTGCTGCTGGCTCTGCTGCGGCAGGATGGCGGGCTGATCCCCCAGCTGCTGCGGAAAATGGATGTGACGGTGGAAAGCCTGGAAGCTGCTGCCGCTGCCCAGCTGCGGAAGATCCCCGGTGTAAAAACCAGCCGGGAAGCCGACCGCTTCTATATCAGCGCCGATGTGGACGCAACCTTTACCGCCGCCGAAGAACAGGCCAAGGCCATGAAAGACGAGTTTGTCTCCGTGGAACACCTGTTCCTGGCTCTGCTGGAAACCGCCCGGGGCGATGTGAAGAGCCTGTTTGAAACCTACCGCATTACCAAGGAGAATGCCCTGAAAGCCCTTCAGGCAGTCCGGGGCAATCAGCGGGTTACCTCCGACAGCCCGGAAGGCACCTATGACGCCCTGGAAAAGTACGGCACCGACCTGGTCAAGCGGGCAAGAGAGCAGAAGATGGACCCGGTGATCGGCCGTGACGAAGAGATCCGCAATGTCGTGCGGATTCTGTCCCGAAAGACCAAGAATAACCCTGTCCTCATTGGTGAGCCCGGCGTTGGCAAAACCGCCATTGCCGAGGGCCTGGCCCAGCGGATTGTGAAGAAGGATGTGCCCAAGTCCCTGCAGGACAAGACCATTTTCTCCCTGGATATGGGCGCACTGATTGCCGGTGCCAAATACCGGGGCGAATTTGAGGAACGTCTGAAAGCCGTGCTGAACGAGGTCAAGCAGTCCGACGGACAGATCATTCTGTTCATCGATGAGCTGCACACCATTGTGGGCGCAGGTAAAACCGAAGGCAGCATGGATGCCGGCAACCTGCTCAAACCCATGCTGGCCCGGGGCGAACTGCATTGCATTGGTGCTACCACCTTGGATGAGTACCGGCAGTATATTGAAAAAGATGCGGCTCTGGAGCGCCGGTTCCAGCCGGTGATGGTGGATGAGCCTACGGTAGAGGATACAATCGCCATTTTGCGTGGCCTGAAGGAACGCTACGAAGTGTTCCACGGCGTCAAGATTGCCGACTCTGCCATTATCGCCGCAGCTACCTTGTCCCACCGGTATATTACCGACCGGTTCCTGCCGGATAAGGCCATCGACCTGGTGGACGAAGCCTGTGCCCAGATCCGTACGGAAATGGACTCCATGCCCACGGAACTGGATGCAGTGTCCCGGAAGATCATCCAGATGGAGATTGAGGAAGCAGCTCTGAAGAAGGAAGAGGATGAACTGTCCAAGGGCCGTCTCGCTGAGCTGCAGAAGGAACTGGCGGAAGAACGGGATACCTTCAACGCCATGAAGGCCCAGTGGGAGAATGAAAAGAACGCCATCGGAAAGGTTCAGCAGCTGCGGGAAACCATTGAAGACCTGAACCGTCAGATTGAAGCTGCTGAACAGCGCTATGATCTGGAAAAGGCTGCGGAACTGAAATACGGCCGCCTGCCGGAAGCCCAGCGTCAGCTGGAAGAGGAGGAGCGCCGGGCCCAGAGTGCCAAGGAAAGCAACATTCTCCGGGATCGGGTCACCGACGAGGAAATTGCCCGGATTGTGGAACGCTGGACGGGAATCCCGGTGTCCCGGCTGGTACAGGGCGAGCGGGAGAAGCTGCTGCATCTGGACGAGACGCTGCATAAGCGGGTCGTCGGTCAGGACGAAGCGGTTCAGGCTGTTACCGAAGCCATTCAGCGCAGCCGCGCCGGCATCCAGGATCCCAACCGTCCCATTGGTTCGTTCCTGTTCCTGGGCCCCACCGGCGTGGGCAAAACCGAGCTGGCCAAGACCCTGGCCCAGGCGCTGTTTGACGATGAAAACAACCTGGTAAGAATCGATATGTCCGAGTATATGGAGAAATTCTCCGTCTCTCGTCTGATTGGTGCGCCTCCCGGATATGTGGGGTATGAAGAAGGCGGTCAGCTGACCGAGGCCGTTCGCCGCAAGCCCTACAGCGTGGTGCTCTTTGACGAGGTGGAAAAGGCCCATCCGGATGTATTCAATGTGCTGCTGCAGGTGCTGGATGATGGTCGAATCACCGACTCCCAGGGCAGAACCGTGGACTTCAAGAACACCATTCTGATTCTGACGTCTAACCTGGGCTCTGAATTCCTGCTGGGCGGTGTCAATGCCGACGGCACCATCGACGAGCAGGCCAAGGCTCAGGTTCAGGCCCTGCTGCGCCGGTCCTTCCGGCCGGAATTCCTGAACCGTCTGGACGAAATTGTGTTCTACAAGCCTTTGACCAAGGAAAATGTGACCAAGATCATCGACCTGCAGATTGACAAGCTGAACAGCCGTCTGGAAAATCAGCAGATCCGCTGCGAGCTGACAGAAAAAGCCAAGGAAGCCATTGTGGATGCCGCTTACGATCCCCAGTATGGTGCCCGTCCGCTGCGCCGGTATGTCCAGCACACGGTGGAGACCATGCTCAGCAAACGACTGCTCAGAGGCGATATTACCCCCGGCAGCACCGTTACGGTGGATGCTGTGGATGGAGAACTGGTCATGGCATAACAATTTTTCAGGCCGCCCTGTTTCGGGCGGCCTGATTTTTTGCGTTGAAAATTCCAAAATAAAATGCTATAGTAAGAGGAAAAAACGAAGAAGGAAACGATAATGCAGCAAAAACTCTTTTCTGACCGGGCGTTGGTCAGACTGATGATCCCTCTGATTGTAGAACAGGCCCTGACCATTCTGGTGGGCATGTGCGACGGCGTGATGGTCTCCACTGTGGGTGAGGCGGCGATTTCCGGCGTTTCCCTGGTGGATATGATTAACACGGTAGTCCTGACACTGTTTGCCGCCCTTGCCACCGGCGGCGCTGTGGTGACCAGCCAGTTTCTGGGCGCCCGACAGCAGGAAAAGGCCCGGCAGAGCGCTGCCCAGCTGGTGCTGATGTCCGGTGCCACAGGTCTGGCAGCCGCGGTGCTGTGCCTGGTATTTGCCCGGGGAGTCATGCGGCTGTTCTTCGGCAGTATCTCCGATGAGGTAATGGAGGCAGGACTGATTTATCTGCGGATTACGGCGCTGTCTTTTCCCTTTATCGCATTGTACAATGCCGGAGCTGCCATTTTCCGCAGCGTGGGAAACAGCAAGATATCCATGAAGGTCAGCCTGCTGATGAATGCCATTAACGTTGTGGGAAATGCCTTCTGCATTTTCGTGCTGAAAATGGGCGTTGCCGGTGTGGCGGTTCCCACATTGGTTTCCCGCATGGTGGCGGCGGTGGTAATTCTGGCGCTGGCCTGCGATAAGCGCCAACAGCTGAGCCTGGAAAAGGCATACCTGGGCAGCGTGGATCGCCGGATGATGGGAAACATTTTGCGCATTGGTGTGCCCTCTGCCTTTGAAAACGCATTCTTCCAGCTGGGGCGGCTGATTGTTGTGAGTATGATTGCCCTGTTCGGCACCACCCAGACCTCTGCCAATGCAGTGGCCAATACCCTGGACAGCATCGGCGTCATCATCGGTCAGGCCATGGGCCTTGCCATGGTAACGGTGGTGGGGCAGAGCGTGGGCGCCGGAGATCTGGCCCAAACCAACTACTATACCAAAAAGCTGATGATCTGGACTTACATTATGCAGGGCCTGAGCAATGTGCTGATTATCCTGTTTGTGGATCAGCTGATTGGTTTCTACAGCGCCCTGTCGGAGGAAACGGTGGAACTGGCACGCACCTTGGTGCTGATTCATACCTCCTGCGCCATTGTTATGTGGCCTGCATCCTTTGTTCTGCCCAATGCGCTGCGGGCTGCAAACGATGTGAAATTTACCATGTATGTGGGCATCGGTTCCATGGTGGCCTTCCGGATTGCCGGGTCCTGGATTCTGTGCGTGTCTCTGGGTATGGGCGCTGTGGGCGTGTGGATTGCCATGGTTGCCGACTGGATCTGCCGCATCAGCTTCTTCCTGCCCCGGATGATCTCGGGAAAGTGGAAGAGCAAATACGCCTCTGTCTGATGATCTCAGGCCCAGATCGGCAGCTGCTCAAAACGGCAGAGCTTTCCCTGATAGGGGAAACAAATGCAGCAAGAGAATAACATGGGGGCCGGGGAGGAATCTCTGGCCCCGTATTTGTGATCGCCTACCAGCGGATACCCTCTGCTGGCAAACTGCACCCGGATCTGATGGCTGCGGCCGGTGTGCAGACGAATCCGAACCAGACTGGTTTCCCCCTGGGTCAGGCGGGTAAATTCCAGCCTGGCTTTTTTTACCCCGCCGCGGAGCCGCTTTACCACAAATACTTTATTTTTCCGGGGATCCTTCCACAGAAGATCTTCCCAGTCTCCCTGCTCCGGAGGGATACCGTGGACCATGGCCACATACTCTTTGACCATGGTGCCTTCCTGGATAGCCTTGGACAGACTGGCAGCGGCTTGCTTCGTGCGGGCGTAAACCATGACTCCGCCTACATTCTGATCCAGTCGATGAATGGGAAAACATTCGCCGCCCAGCTGACCTATCAGTTCGGCCGGGACGTCCCGCTCCGAATCCAGCCCCACGGGCTTGATACATACGGCGATATTGGCATCGGAATAGAGAATTTCCAAAAGCATACCCTCCCTGGAAACGGTTTTTTGCAGTATAACACAAATT
>CALXFP010000118.1 GCA_944387615.1 uncultured Oscillospiraceae bacterium
GGACATTGACCGGCAGTGCACCGGCAAGCATCACACCCACCAAAAGAAGGCAGATCAGGGAATGTGCTTTTTTATTTTTACGCATAAGCTAAGGGTCCTTCTTTTGATTTGGAATTTACACATCCATGAACTTCCGGATGGAGGTCCAGCTGCCCACGATACCGACGAACATGCCGGCGGCGCCAAACACCGCGACCATGGGGATCAGGACTTCCTGGAACGGAACGAAGGTAAACAGCTGCAGGGAGTCAACCTCCGTAATCTTACGGACCATGGAATCGTATGCCATCCACTCCAAACCGAAGGCCAGAACAGCGCCGATCATACCCAGGGTAAAGCCTTCTACCACGAAGGGCAGCCGGATAAAGCCGTTGGTGGCGCCCACCATTTTCATAATGGCGATCTCGTCCTTACGGTCGTACATGGCCAGCTTAACGGTGTTGGAAATAATCAGCAGAGACACCACCAGCAGTACGGCGATGATGGCAATGGAAACCATGTGCAGCACATTCTGGATGGTGGTAAAGCCCTCCGCCAGCTCGTAGGCTGCGTCAGTCTTGGCTACGCCGGGCAGCTGCTTGAGCTGCTCGTCGGTCTGCTGCATTTTGGTATTGTCTTCCAGCACCACCACATACCGGTGACGCAGGTCCTGGGCCTGAACGCCGCTGAAGGCGCTGTCGCCGTCATGGTCGGCGATGAAGTCTTCCAGCGCCTCCTCCCGGGAGATGAAGGTGGACTGGAGCACATTGTCCAGCAGATTGATTTTGGTGCCGATGCTCTTGGCTTCGGCATCGGACAGGTCGGTGTCTATGTAGACAAGGATTTCGCTGGTCTTGTTCAGTTCCTCCACCATGAGGTCCAGGTTATAGGCCAGGATGGAGAAGCTGCCCACGATGACCAGACAGGCCACCGTAACACACACAGCGGCGAAGGACATAAATCCATGGAGGAAAATACCCCGGAAGCCTTCTTTCAGCAGATATCCCAGATTATTCAGCTTCATCGTCGTTTTCCTCCTCTGTTCCGTCCCGGACTACCAGGCCCTCGTCAATGGCGATGACCCGCTTGCCGAACAGCTCCACCAGGTTCTGGGCGTGGGTAACCACCAGAACGGTGGTGCCCAGGTTGTTGATTTCCTGCAGCAGAGCCATGATTTCAAAGGAGCGCTCCGGGTCCAGGTTACCGGTAGGCTCGTCGGCGATGATGGTGGAAGGGTTGTTCACCAGTGCCCGGGCAATGGCCAGACGCTGCTGCTCACCACCGGACATCTCATTGGGATGGCGGCTCATTTTGCCTTCCAGTCCCACCAGTTCCAGCACGTAAGGAACCCGTTCCTTGATTTCCTTTTCCTTGGCGCCTACCACACGCATGGCAAAGGCCACATTCTCATAAACCGTCATCTTGTCAATCAGGCGGAAGTCCTGGAACACAACGCCGACGGTACGGCGCAGGTAGGGAATCTCCCGGCGGCGAATCCGCTCCAGAGAATAGCCGTTGACATGGACAGCACCGGAGGTGGGCTTGAGCTCACCGGTAATCAGTTTGATGATGGTAGACTTACCGGAGCCGGAAGGCCCCACCAGGAAACAAAACTCGCCGTCCTCGATCTGCATGGTAACACCGTTGAGGGCGTTGTTTCCTTGCTCGTAGGATTTTACGACATCAATAAATTGTATCATACACATAATCTCCTGTATTTGGGCAGCACGGATTACACCGAATTCTGCCCGCAGTGTAACCGAATTGTAACACATTGACAGGTCAATGTCAATCATAATTGGGGGAAAATCCGGCGAATTCAAAGAATTCACAAAAATTCCACAATTTTTCAGTGGGAGAAATTGGAGAAATCCCGGTTCTTGTGGTTGCCATTTTTTATGGACCCCTATCTTGTGTTTTGCCAATTCACAAAAAGCGGGGCTGCGCAACGCAGCCCCGCAAAAGGGTTTCATAATCAGCGGTTTTCCCGGGAAGTCAGGTACTTACGCACCATCAGCGCCACCTTAAAGACAATGGCGTGGTCGAACTGCCGCAGATCCAGGCCGGTAAGCTTCTTGATCTTTTCCAGCCGGTACACCAGGGTGTTGCGGTGGACGAACAGCTTCCGGGAGGTTTCCGAAACGTTCAGGTTGTTCTCAAAGAACTTGTTGATGGTGAACAGGGTTTCCTGATCCAGAGAATCGATGGAATTCTTCTTGAATACTTCGCTGAGGAAAATCTCGCACAGCGTGGTGGGCAGCTGGTAAATCAGACGGCCAATGCCCAGATTCTCGTAATTGATGATGCTCTTTTCGGTGTCAAAGACCTTGCCCACGTCAATGGCGGTCTGGGCATCCTTGTAAGAGTCTGCCAGTTCCCGCAGGTGCTCCGCCACGGTGCCGATGCCGATGACGGTCTTGATCCGCAGCTCGTTTTTCAGGGTCTCTTCCATATCGGAAGCGATCTTCTCCAGCTCCTCACCGGTGGTGGAGAGGGTGATCTGCTTGACCACGGCAATGTCGTTTTCGTTGATGGACAGGACAAAATCCTGCATCTTGTCCGGGAACATGCCCATCAGCACATCCATGGTAGCCACATCGCTGTGTCCTACCTGACGCACCAGGAACACTGCCCGGGGGGCGTCGGTGGCAAAGTGCAGTTCCTTGGCCCGGATATAAATATCACCGGGCAGGATGTTGTCCATGATGATATTCTTGACAAAGGTGCCCCGGTCGTGCTTCTCTTCGTAGAAGGTCTTGGCATCGTTCAGGGCAATGTAGGCCATGGTGCAGAAGCTGCGGGCCATTTCGTCGTCGCCGGTGCAGAACACGGCATACTCAAAATAGTTGGAGTTGCCCACAATGGCCTTGAAGGTCTTCTGGGCGAAGGTAACCATACTGTCGGAGGCGTTGCCCACCTTCAGGGCAGCTTCCGTCCAGCGCTCACCAAGCATGGACATATCGGTGCAGGAAACCACGCTTCCCTCGGTATCGATTACGCCGAAGGTACGGTCAGAAACATCTCTGAGCTGGACAATCACGCTCTGAAAAACACTGTTGGACATCTTTCTGTCACTCCTTAGTATCTTGCATAAATGCGCATTTCACAAATTTGCCTTTTCATTATACACAGCTTTTGCGCATATTGCAAGTACCTTTTGACATTTTACTGCAAAATATGTCATGGTTTTTAGGTAATATACCCACTGCAGCCCTGCTCCATCGGAAAACCATGGGAAAATTACCAGCAAATTGACCGACAGGAAGGACTGACAGCCCTCATTACAGCTGCTCCAGCTGCTGAATCTCCTGGTCGGTCAGCTGGCGCAGACTTCCTCTGGGCAGATCTCCCAGGGAAAGCGGCCCTTCCTGCCGCCGCTCCAGATACAATACCGTCATATTCCGGCTGGCCATCATCCGGCGAACCTGGTGATATTTGCCTTCGCAGATGGTAATCCGGCTCTCCCCCGGCCCCAAAGGTTCCAGCTTGGCGCTGAGGCACCGGGTTCCGTCCCCCAGAACCAGCCCATCCCGGAAGGCCCGGATATCTTCTTCCCCGGCCTGTCCTTCATGGCGGGCGTAGTAGACCTTGGGCACCTGATTTTTCGGAGAGATCAGCCGGTGCAAAAGGTCACCGTCATTGGTAAACAGCAGCAGCCCCTCCGTGGCCTTGTCCAGCCGTCCCACGGGCTTCAGATCCAAATGCCGGATATCCTGGGGCAGAAGCTCCATCACCGTCGGTTCTCTGGGGTCTTCCGTAGCGGTAACGTAGCCCGCCGGTTTGTTCATCAGAAAGACCGCCCGGTATTTTCCTCCCAGCACTTCCCCGTCCAGGGTAATGTTCTGGCGATCCGGGTCAATTTTCCGGCTGCCGTCCTTTTCTGGCTGGCCATCCACTGCCACCCGTCCGGCTTTCAGAATGAGCTTCACCTGGCTGCGGGTGCCTGCCCCGCTGTCGCACAGGAATTTGTCCAATCGCTGCATACGTCCTCCGTTCTATCCTCGTCCCTCCCGGCATAGGCTGTAGCACCGATGGAAAACAGGAGGGATCAATCTATGATGGTTATGACCGCAAAGGTCGATATGAAAAAAATCATGCTGGCTCTGGCAGCAGTGGCTGCGCTGGTTCTGTCGCTGATTCTGCTGCTGGGCGGCGGCGATTCTACCCAGACCGCCGCTCCTGCCGCTGCCAGCAGCAACGATGCCCGGGTGGAATTCTTAAAAACCTTCGGCTGGGATGTGACTACTTCCCCAGTACAATCCAGCCAGGTAAAAATCCCACAGGAAACCAGCGAAGCATTCGACCGCTACAACCAACTGCAAAAAAGCCAGGGCTATGATCTGAGCAAATACGCCGGGAAAAGCGTAATGCGTTATGTCTACCAGCTCAACAACTACCCCGGTGCCACCGAACCGGTATACGCCACGGTGCTGGTATACAAAAACGAGATCATCGGCGGCGATGTAACGGATACTGCGGCAAAGGGGCACATTCGCGGCTTCAAAATGCCTCAGTCCGGCACCGCTGCAACCACCGCCCCGGCACCCACAGCGGCAACAACGGCTCCAACTACCGCAACCGCCGCCACTACCGTACCCCAGACCACCGGAAATCCGGATACCGCCCGCTGATATCTGCGCCCCAGACTGTCCCAACATCCGGGATGGTTTGGGGCTTTTTCGTTTTTATTCTACTACAGCTGCGCCCTCTTGACAAGAGGCCGCAGCCGTGCTATCTTGTAGGGGAACTGAACAGTATCTTCAGGGCGGGGCGCAATTCCCCACCGGCGGTATAGTCCGCGAGCGCTTAGGCGTTGATTCGGTGCAACTCCGGAACCGACAGTATAGTCTGGATGGAAGAAGATACGCAAATGTGCC
>CALXFP010000119.1 GCA_944387615.1 uncultured Oscillospiraceae bacterium
ACCTGGGTATTATCGGTATTACCTTTTGTTTCGATGATCTGCAGGACAAACAGTCGGAAAGCAAACAGCATCAGCACGAATGCGAACAGAACAAGAAACAATACAGCGCGAAAGCGGCTTATTCTTTCCATGTATTTCCTCCAATCGAACCAATTTTATAAATGATAGAATACAATGGGATCAGCGCCAGACAGCTGTAAGCTCCGGTAAGGAGGAAGTAAATCAGCCGGCTGGGCAAGGTCAGGCCGATGGCAATGCCCACCACAAACAGCCCGATTTCGTAAAGCATCAGCGCAATGCCGGTGCACAGCACAATGGAGCCTTTGCTCCGGTGCCAGTACAGCTGCCGCAGCAGCACCGCCGCCACCCCCAGAAAGCTCAGCAGGGCAATCACATAGGCCCCGGGAGCGCTTCCGGAAAAATAATAGAGGGTGGAAGCAATCAGCACGAACAGACTGCCGGTGTCCGTACCCTCGATCACCGTAATCAGCAAAATGGCACATACCGTCAGGTCGGTGGTGGCGCCGAAGATCCGGATGCGGCTCATAAGCACGTCCTGCACCACCAGACACAGCACGATGGTCAGGATGTACAGCGCCCATTTTGCCAGCTGCAGCCGCTGCTGGACGGTCAAATGAAAGGTTTTGACCCAGGTAGCGGTTTGGGGATCGGGCTTAAATTCTACATTGCGTTTGCGTCGTTTTTTCGCCATAATCTACGCCTCAGCCAACATTGGTATTGGGAACGGTGGTTTCTGCAGGCACCGTAGGCGCCGTGGTCTGGTCCGGTGTCGTCTCACCGGGGGTAGTAGCAGTGGTGGCATCGGGAGTACTCTGCACCACGTCGGTGGTATACTCGGTAATGATGAAAATCTGCTCCAGGGCGTTGATATCCGCCGCCGGGTCCAGCAGAGCGAATTTTGCCACGCCGGTATCTTCAAAACCGGCATCCACCACATAGCCCATAATCAGGCCCCGGGGGTACACCGTCGAACCGGAGGTCACCACCTGGTCCTGGTTGCGGATGATGGCGGAAGAGGGCAGGTAGTTCATCTGCAGCAGGGTCTGGTTGTCACTGATATAGCCGCCCCGGACCATGCCGTTATAGCCGGAGGTGGAGATGGTTCCGGAAATTTCCAGAGTGGAGTCCAGCACCGTGGTCACTTCCGCCCAGTTGGTGCCCACAGCGGTAACCAGTCCCACCACTTCGCCGTTGGCGGTGATGGCACACATGTTTTCCTGAATACCGGCGTTGGTACCCCGGTTGATGGTCAGGGTGTTTTCCCAGTCGGTACTGCTCCAGCCGATGATATAGGCGTCCACGCTCTTATAATCTTCGTTGGTAGCGGTCAGATTCAGATAGTCCCGCAGACGCTGATTTTCACGGGACACGGCGTCAGCCTGACGGGCCACGTCCTCCATCTGGGCAATCCGCTCTTCCAGCACTTCATTTTCCGCAGCCAGAGCCTCATAGCGGAACATGTAGCCGTAGTACTTTTCGGCAGTAGTCGTCAGCGCCGTTCCGGCAGCCTTGAACGGTGCCAGCAGGCCCTGAACCACCAGATCCACCACCGTGGTGTTGGTAACGCCGCTTAAAATGGCAAGACCCGCCGACAGCAGCGCCGCAATGACCAGGATGATTTTCACCCGGGTACTGAACAAATTTCTCATAGCTTCGCCTCCATGACTTCCGGTGCCAGCCGGCGCAGTGTCTGCCCCAGACGGCATACGGGAAGTCCCATTACGTTATAATAATCGCCCTCCATCCGCTGACAGAACAGAGCCGCTCCGCCCTGGATGCCGTAGGCACCGGCCTTGTCCATAGGCTCGCCGGTGGCTACATATGCTTCAATTTCCTTGTCCGACAGCGCCCGGAAGTGCAGGTCGGTGACTTCGGTAAAGGTTTCGCTGCCCCCGTCGGCAATGACGGTGCAGCCGGTCATCACCTGATGGTCCCGGCCGGACAGCAGTTTCAGCATTTCCACCGCCTGCTGATGGGAGTGGGGTTTGCCCAGAACCTTCCCCTGGCAGACCACAATGGTGTCCGCCGCCACCACAACGTCCCCCGGCTGCCGGGGCAGGGCCAGGGCTTTGCACCGGCTGACCCGGGCCACCTCGTCAAAGGGCGCTTTCCGGGGGTCCATGGTTTCGTCAATATCCGCCGCCCGGATCACAAAGGGGATACCGAACAGGCTCAGCAGTTCTTTCCGCCGGGGTGAGGCGGAAGCCAGAATCAGTTGCATGTACAGGGTCCTTTCTGAAAATAGGGTGCTTTATTCCACGCCCCGCAGGTACAGTCCCCGGGTGCAGGCACCGGGGTCCAGGGGTTCGGGATTTAAGTAGTCGTTGAGAACCCGGTCCACTTCCCGGGAATTTTCCGTGGTGAAGTACAGCCGGATGGCCCACACGCCCAGCTTTGCCAGATCATCCTGCCGGTCCAGCCAGCTGAGCTTCTTGCCGTTGAGCAGCACACTGCGGCAGCTGTCGCCGTCACGGATGATGGGGAACTCTGCGCCGGTTTTGTCGGTGAGCTTGGCAGGGCTCAGGTGGCAGGTGCATTCCCCGTTGCGGCCGTGGATCAGGCAGTGTTCGGTGACCATCAGCGGAAGCCGTCCATAGGCGATCAGCTCCGCGTTCACCGCCTTGCCCAGGTCCCGGATCTGGGGCAGGGTCATTTCAAAGCTGACGGTGGCGCTGGACACTTCAAATCCCCGGAGCACTTCCATGGAGCCGGAATTGTAGATATTCAGGCCGAAATCTCCCCGAATCCGCATCTGGGCTTCCCGGACGGGGATCATCAGACCCAGGTTGCCCACCAGCGCATCCTTGACTCCCAGCTGCCGCAGCTTGGAAAGGCCCGCAGCCAGCTTGGGCATCTCTCCGTCGTGGACAATCCGGGGCAGGGCAACGGCCAGGCGGCCCCGCTGTACCAGCCGGGCGGTCATGGCTTCGTCAGAGAGCAGAATGTGCATGGGAACATAGAGCATGGCGGTTTCCAGATTCAGCAGACTGGGTGTCAGCTGCTCCCGGGTGGTGACCTGGATGGTAAGCCCGGGCAATCCCTTGGCCCCGGGGTAGTCCGGCAGGGCCTTGGGTCTGCGGATCACCGGGTCTTCCCGGCGGGCCCGCAGGGCAGTGAGCTGATTCAGCACATCCCGGCGCATGGCGTTGATGGCGGCGGCGGAGATCACCAGCCCCGGCTCCACATGGGTGCGCACCTCGGCGCAGCGGAAGGGAGTGCCGCCGGTTTTTGCCACCCGCTGGGCAACCGCAGCCCCGGTCAGGGGCATGTTCCGGGCAATTTCCGGCTGAGGGCCCTGGGAACGGCAGGTCCGTCCTTCCGGGTCCGTGGCAGTCAGGTAGCTGCCGCTGGGCTCGATCACCGCCCGGAATTTCAGGTCCACCAGGGGCGTTTCACCGGTTTCGTAGGACTGCCGGGCAGATTCCAGCCACTGGGGGTCGTCCCGGGTATCTTCCCGGATGCCAAACATATTCGCATCTATCCGTCCGGTGTAGTAGCCGTCGGTAAAGCCCTGGCGGTTGAAGGCGGTCATCAGCGCATCCATCATGGGCTTGGTCACCGTGCCTTCGTCCAGGGCCTTGCGGTAGACGGCGGTGACGGTGGCCACATATTCCGGCCGCTTCATCCGGCCTTCCAGCTTCAGGGAAACCACACCCATCTCCTCCAGCTCCCGGACATAGTGCACCAGGCAGTTGTCCTTCAGGCTCAGAGGATATTTATCCTGCCAGTGGGTGTAGCCGTAGCTTTGCCGGCAGGGCTGTGCGCAGCGGCCCCGGTTGCCGGAGCGGCCGCCGATCATGGCGGACATATAGCACTGGCCGGAGTAGCACATACACAGAGCGCCGTGGCCGAATACTTCAATTTCAATGGGAGATTTGGCGCAGATATAGCGGATTTCCTCCCGGGTCAGCTCCCGGCTCAGCACCACCCGGCTCAGGCCCATGGCGGCACACAGCTGCACGCCGGACAGGGAATGGACGCTCATCTGGGTGGAGCCGTGGATGGGAATCTTGGGCGCAATCTGGCGGCACAGCTGCACCACCCCCAGGTCCTGGACGATGAAGGCATCCACATTGTTCTGGGCCGCATGGCGGATCAGGTCGGAAAGGGCCTTCATCTCCCGGTCGGAAACCAGGGTGTTCAGGGTCAGGTGCACCTGCACCCCCCGGATGTGGCAGTATTTGATTGCATCCACCAGAGTCTGGGGGGTAAAATTCTTTGCGCTTTGCCGGGCGTTGAAGTCACCGCAGCCAAGGTAAACCGCATTGGCTCCGTTCTGTACCGCCGCCCGAAGGGCTTCCATGGAGCCCGCAGGCGCCAAAAGTTCCAGCATAATCGTCTCTCCGTTCCAACAAGATAGCGTTGGGCATACTCCCGCACTTTATAATGTAGGCACAGTATACCATAACCGCCGGAAAACTTCCAGTCCTTCCGGCAGAATTCAAGAAAAATTCAAATCCTTCCCACAAATTGGCAAAAAACTTCCGTCGATACCACAACATGTTGTGGCCTGGGAAATTATCACCAAAAATCCCCCCACGGGGGATAGAAAAAATTCCGGAAATGTGTTGAATTCTCCGGTTGACAATCCCTGGGGGAATTAGTAAAATAATATCGATACACTATGCCCCTTGCGGGGTATGGGGTAAGTCTGTATTTCTAAGAATCTATTTGATTAGGAGGAAATCACTTTGAAGGATTGGGCATCTTTAACCACCATCGAGGAGATGGAAGCTGCTACCAACTCTCTGCTGGAAAATGCACAGAAGGTTGGCGCTGACACCTGGCAGCAGCGGGTCAAGAACCAGACTCCTCA
>CALXFP010000120.1 GCA_944387615.1 uncultured Oscillospiraceae bacterium
GTGAGATAGTAGCCGGCCATGGCAAGGCAGGTGGGGCCGCAGCCGGTAACGGCGATGCAGCTGCTGCCGTATTTTTCATAGCCCCACATGGGGTCCCACTGCAAAAACAGAGGTACGCCCTTACTGATGTCGTAGCTGCTTAAGTCCACGGTTTGTTTTTTCCGGAAGGGGTAGTTCAGAACAAAATCCTTGGTTTCCGGATTGGTTTCGTAAAGATCAATCATGTACTGCGGGTATTCGCCGAAGGAGATGCCTTTTTCGTCGGCGTAAGCCTTGATTTCCAGCTCCGCCTGGCTGTGCTCCACCCAGCCGAAGGACACATCCCGGTACAGGTTGTACAGGGGCTTGGCGCCCATCAGCCCAATCAGCAGCACTGCCAGCACGGTAAGCAGAACAAACAGACCCGTTTTCTTTTTCATGGGTATCACCATCCTTTTCGATTGGCGATATTGTATCACATCAATGCTTAGGAAGTCTTTTTCTCCAGTTTAAGATTTGCTTATTTTTGCGAAAAAAGAGGAGAGCAAGGCTCTCCTCTTTGGATCATCGAATTTTCTCGCCGTTGAGCACCGCTTCCACCAGGGTATCGCCTTCATAGCGCAGCGTCAGCAGGAAAAAGGGAGCATCCTGCCACAGCAGGTCCAAAAAAATCTGATCTCCTTCCCACTTGGGAAGCTGGTTCAGAAATTCCCGGCTGACCCACTGGAGCTGTCCTTCGTCACACTCTTTCAGCTGCCCTTCAAAGCCGTCGGCGGTGAACAGGTACATGTACTCCCCTTCGCAGCAGCTGTTCAGGAAGGTCACCACACCCCGGCAGCGCCAGGAGGTGAGGGTCAGACCGGTCTCTTCTTTGGCTTCCCGGAGCAGGCACTGTTCTGGGCTTTCTTCGTTTTCAAACTTGCCGCCAATGCCGATCCATTTGTCTTTGTTGATGTCGTTTTTCTTCTTCACCCGGTGGAGCATCAGAACCTGGTCTCCTTGGGTTACATAACACAGCGTGGTATTAAGCATGGCTGTCCTTTCTCTGCATCAGGCGGATGGCGTGGTGGAGGTTCTCTACTTCAATGGTTTCGTGGCCCTTCTCCCGCTCGCCGTCCAAGGTCCAGGGCATGTCGGGATTGGCATAGACCGTGACTTTTTTGGCGCTGCGGAAGGTAATCATGGCGCAGTTGTATACCTGGCTTTGTACCGCCCGGATGCATTCGGCGATTTCTTCCACATTCCGGGCCGAGCGCACCAGCAGCACCTCCAGCAGCCCATCGCCCATGTCCACCTGCTTGGGGTCCAGGGTCAGAATGCCGCCGATGGAGGTGGAGTTGCAGATGGCGCCGAAGAGGAAATCATCCTCTACCGGCTGCCCGTCAATTTCCATGCGGATATGCTCCGTGTGAATCTGGGAGATTTCCGAAATGCCCCCCAGCACATAGGCCGCATGTCCCAGGGCGTTTTTGATGTTCTGGGGCATGAGATAGCTGGCCTTGGTAAAGGCACCAAAAGAGGCCACATAGGAAAAATACCGATCCCCGAACCGGCCAATATCATAAGACACCGGCTCACCCTCCAGAATATCCCGGGCGGCCTGCATAATGTTGCCCGACAGGTGCAGGCTGGAGGCAAAATCGTTGGTGGTGCCTGCGGGGATATAGCCGATGGGGGTTTGCAGACCGGCGCTCAGCAGCCCGGTGACGGTTTCGTTCATGGTGCCGTCACCGCCGCAGCATACAATCAGGTCAACTTCCCCGCCCCAGGCTTTCACCGCCTGGGTGGCGCTGCCGGAGCCGGAGGTCATATAGGTGATAATTTCATATCCTGCCTGACTGAACAGCAGAAGAATGTCGGATAAAAATTTGTTTGCCTTCTTTTGTCCGGCTACGGGGTTCATGATAAACAGCATTTTTTTCATAGCCAACCGCCTCGCAGGTCTTGTTTTCGTTATTATAGCATTCCCAGGAAAAACCGCAACCCGTCCGGGGGAGCTTTACAAAAGGAATGGTGGAAAATTTACGTTTTCTTAACAATCTGGTTTTCGCTGGACAAGCTTTGTCGGAAATAGTATAATGGTGTCAGATTACGGAAAAGGGAGGCTCCCCCCATGAAGATTGACACCCGGCGCACTGTTTTTGTAGGCTTTGCTTTTTTGTCCATCTGTGCCTTCTGGCAGATGTATGACAACCTGATTCCCAAAATCCTCACGGAAACCTTTGGCATGGGAGAGAGCATCTCCGGCATGATTATGGCGGCGGACAATGTGCTGGCGCTGTTTTTGCTGCCGCTGTTCGGCTCCCTGTCGGATAAGTGTACCAGCCCCTTAGGCCGCCGCCGGCCGTACATTCTCTTCGGCACCCTGGCGGCAGTGGCGGTGATGATGACCCTGCCGGTGCTGACGGACAGCTACCATGCCTCCCCTGCGACCTGGAAACTGGTCTGCTTTATTGTGGGATTGGGTGTGCTGCTGGTTGCCATGGGCACCTACCGCTCCCCGGCGGTGGCCCTGATGCCGGACGTGACCCCCAAGCCCCTGCGCTCCAAGGCCAATGCCATCATCAACCTGATGGGCGCCCTGGGCGGCATCCTCTATTTGATTATTACCACTTTTTTGTATAAAACCACCCCGGATGTGTATACCTCTTATTTACCCCTGTTTGCCATTGTTGGGGGGATTATGCTGGTGTCCCTGGCAGTGGTAATGGTTCTGGTCAACGAGCCGAAGCTGGTTCAAAAGCAGCTTGCCTATGAGCAGGCCCACCCGGAGGACACCCTGACCCAGGTAACGGACAGCGGCGAGGTGCTGCCTGCCGAGGTCAAACGCAGCCTTCGCTTCCTGCTGGTGTCCATTGCCCTGTGGTTTATCGGCTACAATGGGGTAACCACCTGGTTTTCTGTCTATGCGGCCCGGAGCTGGAATATGACCCTGGGCCAGGCCAACACCTGCCTGACCATTGCCACCGCCGGCGCCATTTTCAGCTACATCCCGGTGGGCAGTGTGGCAAGTAAAGTGGGGCGGCGCAAAACCATCCGCTTTGGAACCCTGCTGCTGTCGGGCAGCTTCTTTGTTGCGTTCTTGTACACCATGGCCTTCTCCACCTTCTCTCCGGTGCTGTATGGCCTGTTTGTGCTGGTGGGCATTGCCTGGGCTGCCATCAATGTGAACTCCCTTCCCATGGTGGTGGAGATGTGCAAAGGCAGCGAGGTGGGCAAGTTCACCGGGCTGTACTATACTTTCTCCATGACTGCCCAGATTGCCACCCCCATTGCGGCAGGGTGGCTTCTGGAGCATGTGGACTACAAAACCCTGTTTCCCTATGCGGCGATTTTTGTCTTCGGGTCTTTCCTGACCATGGGCTTTGTCCGGCACGGTGACAACAAGGTACAGACGAAAAAGGGCCTGGAGGCCTTTGACATCGACGATTAACCGAAAGGAAGCGTAACCATGATCAATCTGCTGATTTTCTGCGCAGTGCTGTATCTGCTCTCTACCCGCTGCCGCCGGGATCATCCCGGCTGGAAGGAACTGCTGGGCTGGTCCTATGCCCATCGGGGCCTTCACGGTGAGGGGGTACCGGAAAACAGTCTGGCGGCATTTCAGGCGGCCCTGGATGGGGGCTATGGGGTGGAGCTGGATGTGCATTTGCTGAAAGACGGCAATCTGGCGGTAATCCACGACTCCCTGCTCAACCGCACCACCGGTCAGCCGGGACGGGTGGAGGATCTGACCACCGAGGAACTGAGCCAGTACCATCTGGAGGGCACGGAGCAGACCATACCCGAATTTATGGACGTGCTGACCCTGTTCAACGGCAAGGCCCCTATGATTGTGGAGCTGAAGCCGGTGGACGGCAACCACGCCGCCCTGGCGGAAGCGGTGTGTAAGATGCTGGAAAGCTACAAAGGGGTATTCTGCCTGGAATCCTTCGACCCCCGGTGCCTGGCATGGCTGAAAAAACACCGCCCGGACATTATCCGGGGACAGCTGGCGGAGGATTTCCTCAAAACCCGCAACGACCTGCCGGAGCATATGCGCTTTGCCCTGACCCACCTGATGGCCAACTTCACCGGAGTGCCGGACTTCATCGCCTACCGGTTTGACCATCGGAAAAATACCATCAGCCTGGAACTTTGCCGCCGGTTCTGGAAGGCAAAAGGAGTCAGCTGGACCCTGCGCAGCAAGGAAGACTATGATACCGCAGTGCAGGAAGGCTGGATTCCCATTTTTGAAGGGTTCCGGCCGTGAACGAAAAACCGCCTGAAACGTTTTGTTTCAGGCGGTTTTGAACTGTTTTTACAGGTTGGGCTTTTCTACCGGGTGCTCTTCGATGTACCGATCCAGAATCCGGGAGGCGGTCATTACCATCCGGGCACAGGGACGGGTTTTGTAAAATTCTGCCGTCCGAGGAGTGGGGTTGGGATCAGAGGGGGGATTTTTCAGAATTTCCCGGCAGACAATGTGGCCGACTTCCTCCCGGAACTGCCCGGCCAGATTCTGCACCAGCTGATAGTGGGCCTTCTTGTTGACATCCTTCTCACCGGGGTCATCGTAGCCGTAGAGAAGTCCTGCCACCATCAGCATGCCGCTGACGGCGCCGCAAACCTCCCGCAGCCGGCCCATGCCGCCGCCGAAAGAGCTGGACATCCGGGCGGCCAGTTCCGGCTCCATGCCGGTTACGTCGCAAAAGGCCACCGCAATGGCCTGGGCGCAGTTGCTGCCATTCAAAAACAATTCTGCTGCTTGATAGCTGTGATCCATGGAATCCTCCTGAAAATTTTCTTTTGATTCTAGCATAGTTTGACCGATAACGCAACGGGGCGTTT
>CALXFP010000121.1 GCA_944387615.1 uncultured Oscillospiraceae bacterium
CGGAAGGCCAGGTGGAACTCACACTCACCCAGATCATAGGGCTGCGGATGGTCTTTCAGCCAGGTCAGTTCCAGTTCAAAGGTGCTTTCCTCGTTGCCGATGTAGACGATGATGAACCCGTCGCCGTTTTTCCGGCGTTTTTCTTTCAGACCCAACGCCTTCTCGTAAAAGGCAAGTGATGCTTCCAGATTGGAAACATTGTAGTTTTCGTGATACATTTCAAATTTCATAGACAATCCTCCTGAATGGTGTTTTCTTCTGCAGCTGCAATCCGGCTGCGGTACTGGGGATATTCTGACAGGAACCGACGGATGATCTCAGGGTGTTCCCAGTTGTGCATGGGATAGACCTTTTGGCAGGGAACGTGCTGGAGAAAATAGAGAAGGCCTCTATGGTAGTGTTCCTCTTGCCGGGGGTCCAGCACCACGAAGGCCGCCGACAGGGTTTTGCCCTGCAGGTCCTGGGCCAGACGGTCGATCTCCTGCCGGTAAGCTTGGGTCATGCGGCGGTTGTCCTCTTCCGGCTCGCCTTCCCAGACCCAGTCGTTCAGGTCCCCGGCGTGGTAGAACCAATCGTCTCCATCCTGAATCAAAAATGCCACGCCCAAATCTGTAGAGCGGTAGGCGGTCAAGACCTGCCCCTGGGGAAGGCGGCAGCCCTCGCCGGGGGAAACCACCCGACAGGGCAGTTCCGCCGGCCGGGTTTCGGGCGGAATGTCAGAAGACAATACCGGAAGAATCTGCAGCATTCCCATTTTTTGCAGCATGGAAAATACCCCTGGATTATAGTGGTCATGGTGGCTGTGGCTGGCCAGTACCACAATGGGCTTTTCCGGCCTCAGTGGCGGCAGTTTTCCCTGAAAGTAGTCAAACAGGTAATAACTTTTCTCGGTTTCGACCAAGAAACAGCTGTGGTATACATACATCACACGCATAGACAGGCTCCTTTTCAGCGCAGTGCATTTATGGAAACATAGTATCACAGGGAAGTCGGTTTGTCATCATGCAGTTTGAAAGGGGAAATACTGGGAGTTTTCTGAAAAAGCCCCTGGGCTGCAACGTAAAAAACACCCAGCTGCGGATGCAGTCGGGTGCTCCTTGGCAGAGGATGGGAGATTCGATGGCAGTTTGCTGCGCAAACTGTAAGGCGTGCGCTCCCAGGAGGGAGCGCAGCAGCCCTCCACCGGAGGGCTGCATTTCAGTGGGTTCGAATCCCTCTTTCCACAATGTAAAAAACACCCAGCTGCGAATGCAGCCAGGTGTTTTTTGGCAGAGGATGAGGGATTCGAACCCCCGCGAACGGAGTCAGAGTCCGGTGTGCTACCGTTACACTAATCCTCTGTGCAACGGTTATATTATATGCAGAAATTTCGAAAAGTCAAGAATTTTATTGGGATTTTTTACATTGTTTTTCCGGCCTGGGCCAGGGCGTTGTCAATCAGCTCCAGGGTGTTTTTTACCAGGATATCCGGCTTCAGGTAATGCCGGTAATACTGCTCGTTGGCCTGCTGCATGGCGCAGCGGCGCTCCGGGGAATCCACCAGCTGCTGCACGGCGTCAATGCATTCCTGGGCGGTGGTAAAGGGCAAGTAGTTTTGCCCGGGGAGAAAGTCTCCCGGCAGGCTGTAATGGAGGGGATCGTGGACAATGGCCTTGGCGGCGGCTACATATTCTCCGGTTTTCCAACCGATGCTTTCATGCAGCCCCATGGTGCCGATGCAGATATCGCAGCTATGCAGCAGATTCAGATAGTGCCTGCGCTCGGTATATTGTTTGGGGACAATCAGGTCCGGGGCCAGATCCCGGGACAGGGGCAGATCATTCAGCCCGCCAAAAAATGCGCTGCCATACTGCTTCCGCAGGGTGCGGATGATTTCGATGCGGGATTGGTTGATATAATTGCGCTCCTGGCGGGTTTGGTCGTCAAGGCCAGGTTCCAGCTCGTCCCACAGCCGGGTCAGGAACAGGATTTTCGCAGGTTCCGAGGCAGAGGCAGTGCCTTCAAATACTTCCGGGCGGAAATAGCGATCCGGTGTTCTGCCCTGCAAAAGTTTGCCAAAATGCTTCCACAATGGCTCGTTGATGGGGTTTTTGGGGTGGGTCAGGTGGTAATTCAGTCCAAGGGGATAGAGCTTGTCTATAAACTCCGGAAACAGTTTTTGATTCTTTTCGGCGGAAAAACTGCGTTTGAAGTAAAAATGACAGATTTCCAGGCCTTTGGCCATATCTTCCGGATCTTGATAGCCGTCCCATACGTCGTAGATCACCTGCTTGCCCCGATAGCGGACCAGGACAACGGGAAGATCATGGAAAGGAAAGTCTCGCTCCCGGGAACGATCCACCAGCTTTATATCCCAGCCCTGCTCTTTCAGCAGGAGAAAGCCGGTGATGATCTGGGACAGGTGGTGCAGCTGGGAAGGGATGGTTACTTCGATGGTGTCCATGGACATTCTCCTTGACGCTCCCAGGGGAAGGGTTCCCCTGCCAGAACAGATTCTTTTAAGTAGCGGAAGGTTTCTGCTTCCCCTTTTTCTGCCAGCATGGTCAGGATATATCCCAGTTCCCTGCTGGTTTTGGGATGCATCAGTTCTTTTTCCCGGCTCCTGTCGAAATAAATCAGGGCAGAATCATCCCGGTAGGCAGTCCCCTGGTAGGTCATGCAGGCGGCCCGACGATCCATCACCATTTCCACCAGGTATCTGCGAGGCATGGGGATGGACTCATAGTTGCGGGTTTTTTGATTCATATCCGTCCAGTACTCATAGTGGTGGCGGTTGCGGCCTTTGTGGTGCATCCAGGCTTCGCTGTAGCCTTTTTCCTCCCGTTCAGCAGCGTTTGGACTGCGGGTGCCCTGGTAGTATTTGGCGCCTGTTCGGAATTCTGTCAGGGAGTACTTGGACAGGTCGTGGGTCAGTCCCTGCCAGTAAAGCCCCACCCGAAAGCAGCCGCAGCAGACAAGCCAGCGGTGTTTGGTAATGGTCTTAAAATGCTGCCATGCTTTCATACAGATGCCTCCCTTTTCGGATTATTATATGCGCTTCCCGCTTAAAAAGCAAGAGGCGGAGGAACTTCCTCCGCCTCTTAAGTGGTTATCCTTCGGACACCACAATTTCGGAAACTTTCAGGCCGGGATTTCTCCGGCAGGTAAAGTCGATGGCCCAGAAGCTGCTGAACACCAGCAAACTTCTGCCCCGATAGTCCTCCAGCAGCTCCGCATCGCTGCCCAGGTTCAGGTCGCTCAAATCCCCGGGATATTCGTCAATCCGGCGGATTTCCTCATAGGGAAGCATATCCATCCGCAGGTCCACGCCGTACTCGTTCTTCATCCGGTACTGGAACACATCCAGCTGCAAGGTGCCGACCACGCCGACAATGACTTCTTCCATACCGGAGTTGGGAACCTTGAAAATCTGAATGGCGCCTTCCTGGGCGATCTGCTCAGTACCCTTGACGAACTGCTTGCGCTTCATGGAGTCCTTGGCGGACACCCGGCAGAAATGCTCCGGAGCAAAGGTGGGGATACCGGAGTAGGAGAACTTCTTGCCGGGCACGGTGATGGTATCGCCGATGGAGAAAATGCCCGGGTCAAACACACCGATTACGTCACCGGCGTAGGCCTCTTCCACAATTTCCCGCTCCGCTGCCATCAGCTGCTGGGGCTGAGAAAGACGCATCTTTTTCTTGCCCTGAACGTGGTAATATTCGGTGTCCCGCTGGAACTTGCCGGAGCAGATGCGCATGAATGCCAGCCGGTCCCGGTGGGCCTTGTTCATGTTGGCCTGGATTTTGAACACAAAGGCAGAAAAATCCGGGTCAAAGGTGTCGATAACGCCGCAGTCCGCTGTCCGGGCCAGGGGAGGGGGAGTCAGTTTCAGGAAGGCTTCCAGGAAGGGCTCAATGCCGAAGTTGGTCAGCGCGGAGCCGAAGAACACCGGAGACAGCTGGCCATCCCGGACAGCCTGCATATCCATTTCCCGTCCGGCGGACAGCAATTCTACATCATCAATCAGCTGCTGATGCTTTTCCTTGGAGTCCAAAAGTTCTGCTACCCGCTCATCGTACAGGTCGATGGCTTCCTTATCTGCCCGTTTCTTGCCGGTTTCTCCGGAGAAGAACAGCAGCTCTGCCTTCTCCCGGTCGTAAACGCCCTGAAAATCCTTGCCGCAGCCGATGGGCCAGTTCATGGCGTAGGTTTCAATGCCCAGTTCCCGTTCCACTTCATCCAGCAGGTCGAAGGGATCTTTGGTTTCCCGGTCCATCTTGTTGATAAAGGTAAAGATGGGAATGTGCCGCATGGCACAGACCTTGAACAGCTTCCGGGTCTGAGGTTCCACACCCTTGGCGCCGTCAATGACCATCACCGCAGAGTCTGCCGCCATCAGGGTACGGTAGGTATCTTCGGAAAAGTCCTGGTGGCCCGGGGTGTCCAGAATGTTGATGCAGTAGCCGTTGTACTGGAACTGCATCACGGAAGAGGTAACGGAAATACCACGCTGCTTTTCAATCTCCATCCAGTCGGAGGTGGCGGCACGGGAGTTCTTTTTGCCCTTGACCACACCGGCCTGGGCAATGGCACCGCCGTAGAGCAGGAATTTTTCCGTTAAGGTGGTTTTACCGGCGTCGGGGTGGGAGATGATGGCGAAGGTTCGCCGCCGGCTGATTTCTTCTACTAAAGTTGACATAATTTTACCCTCCATATCGATAATCGCAGTCCACAGGAGGGCCTACGTCGGACAAGAAACACCCATACTATCCTCCGAATGGTAACTATTTTTTCATAAATCAATTCAGTTTACCACAT
>CALXFP010000122.1 GCA_944387615.1 uncultured Oscillospiraceae bacterium
TTTACCAAACTGCTGAAACATGAATGGCGGGCTACCCGGGGTGTGCTGGGACTGCTGTGCCTGATTAGTCTGAGTGCTGCGCTTGTGGGAGGCGCTGCCATGCGCTACCTGGTGTGGTTCGGCAACCAGGAAAACCAGGCCGGGTTGGAAGTCGTATTGTGTGTACTGTCCATGATTGCGGCCATTGTGGGAATTTTCATCTGCGCAGCAGGCATCGAATTTTTCACCATCTGGCGGTTCTATAAGAGCCGGTTCACCGACGAAGGTTACCTGACCTTCACCCTGCCGGTCACCACCCACCAGATTCTGCTGTCCAGCCTGGTCACCAACCTGATTGGCGCCGCCGTTGCCATTGCAGCGCTGGGAGTCAGCTTCACCGTTTTTGGTCTCGTTGGCTTCTCCGCCCTGGAAGGATTGTTCCCCATGCTGTGGGATATGATGCCCAGCATTTGGGAGAAGCTGAAGCTGCTGCTTGAGCAAGAGGAGCTCCGGTATGTGTGGATGTTCCTGGCCAATGCACTGATCGGTATGGTCTGCGAGATTGTGGTGGTGATGCTCTCTGTGACCATCGGCTCCATCATCGCCCAGAAGCATAAGATTCTGGCTGCCATTGGTGTTTACTACGGGATTCATGTGGGCATTTCTCTGGTCAGCGGTACCATTGGCATCCTGGGCAATCTGCCTGCCATGACCGGCAGCGCAAATCCCTACGGCGTTTTCTCCAATCTGCTCGTCTCTCAGATGGTGCTGTTCCTGGTGATTGGCGTAGTAAGTTACATTCTGATGTATCACTTCGTCAACCGGAAACTGAATCTGAATTGACTGTCCCGGCTCCTGGATTCAGGAGCCGGTTTTTTCTGGAATTGTAAGAAAAGCGCTTCCCTTCCGCCGTTCGCTGCGGTATAATGAGAAAAGAATCGGAAAGGTGGGAAAATCTATGGCATATGCTGTATCCATCCTGATGGGATATCTTCTGGGCTGCTCCAGTATGGCTTACTATATTGGAAAGCTGCGAAATACCGACATTCGCTGCTCCGGCAGCGGCAATCTGGGCGCTTCCAACGCCACCGTCCTGCTGGGCTGGAAAGCAGGCATTGCAGTTGCGCTGCACGACATTCTCAAGTGCGTGCTGGCGGTTTTCCTTGCCCGTTGGCTGTTCCCGGATTCGGTCTACGTCGGCGCCTGCGCCGGGGTTGCCTGCGTAATCGGGCACATTTTCCCCTTCTACCTGCGCTTCCGGGGCGGCAAGGGATTGGCTTCCTACTTTGGCCTTGCTTTGGCTTTGAACTGGAAGCTGGCGCTGCTGGTGGCTGCCGTTGTGATTCTGGCCACCTTGATTACGGACTACATTTCCGTAGGCGCTCTGGGTACCATTGCGGTGGTGCCGCTTTACATGGGACTGTCCACCCACGACCTGCTGCTGACTGCCATTCTCTGCACCGCTTCCCTGGTGATGCTGTACCGCCACTGGGAAAACATTGTCCGCATTGCCGCCGGCAAGGAAATCGGTCTGCGCAGCACCGTCCGGGGCGATCATCGGATGTCCCGGAAAAACTGATCTTATCGAGCCGTCCCACGTCATTGGTGCGTGGGACGGCTTTGTCATTTCGTAAATTTACTGTGAACGGCTGTTTTTTCAGGTTGCATTCAGCTTTCTGTCCTACTATAGTAGTACTAAGAATGGGAAAAGAGGCATTACCATGAAAGTTCTGATTATTGAAGACGAGAAATTGCTGGCAGATTCCCTGAAAGCCCTGCTGGAATCCAAGGGGTTTTCTGTGGAAGCAGTGTACGATGGAGAAACCGGCGCCGAATACGCCCAAACCGGGGTATATGATCTGCTGATTCTGGATGTGATGATGCCGGGTATGGACGGCTACCAGGTAGCCCGGCAGGTACGAGCCAAACGCTGTGCCACGCCGATTCTGATGCTCACCGCCAAATCCGGCCTGGAAGACCGAATTGATGGGTTAAACGCCGGAGCGGACTATTATCTGACCAAGCCCTTCGACTCCCGGGAACTTCTGGCCTGCATCAACGCCCTGCTGCGCCGCCAGGGCAACCAAGTGGACGAGCTGGTATGCGGCAATACTGCCCTGGAACTGTCCACCGGCATGCTGGTATGCGGAGAAAAGCGTCTTCAGCTCTCCGCCCGGGAATTTGACGTGATGCGGTTTCTGATGCAGTCGCAAAACCAGATTCTGCCCAAGGAAGTGATTCTGGCCAAAGTCTGGGGATTTGACTCCAACGCCGTGGAAAATCATGTGGAGGTGTATGTGGGCTTTTTGCGCAAGAAGCTGCAAAGCATCGGCTCCAATGTCCGCATTCAGGCCATTCGCAGACTGGGCTACCATCTGGAGGTGGACGAAGCATGCTGAGAAAGCTGCGAATCAAATTTGTCTGCATTGTGATGGTCATTGTGGCAATCATGCTCAGCATGGTCTTCGGCATGGTGATCCATTACATGAGCAAAAGTCTGGAAGAGCAGAGCATCCGCACTCTGCGCTCCATCTCCGCCAATCCAACCCAGCAGCGCAACCTGGGGGACATTTCCCAGGAGGTTCGGCTTCCCTATTTTACGGTACTCATCGGGTTTCGGGGACAGCTGATTGCCACCAGCGGTGGGTATTACGATCTGTCGGATGAGGAAACCATCCTGAAAATCACCCGGGCCGCATTGGAACAGGATGCGCAGATGGGTGTTCTGAAAGAGTACAATTTGCGTTTCAGCAAGTCCATGGGTATCAGCGGGCAGTGGTTGGTGTTTGCGGATATGTCCAGCGAACGCTCTGCCATCCGCCACCTGACTCAGGTGTGCATTCTGATTGGCCTTGTCAGCATGGGGGTCTTTCTATGCATCAGCATTTTGCTGGCCCGGTGGGCGGTCAAGCCTGTGGAAAAAGCCTGGAAACAGCAGCAGCAATTTGTGGCGGACGCTTCCCATGAACTCAAAACGCCCCTGGCGGTGATTTTGACCAATGCGGAGCTGCTCCAGGACCCTGCCCAGGACGAAACCGCCAGGAATCAATTCTCTTCCAGCATTCTGACCATGTCCCATCAAATGCGGGGCCTGGTGGAAGGATTGCTGGAGCTGACCCGGGTGGACAATGGCTCGGTAAGCACCAACTTTGCCCAGGTAGACCTGAGCCAGCTGGTGGAGGACGCAGTTTTGCCCTTTGAACCAATGTACTTTGAAAAGGGTCTGACCCTGTCCACCGCTGTGGAAAAAGGCATCACCCTGAAAGCCAGCGACTCCCATTTGCGGCAGGTATTGGGAATCTTGCTGGACAATGCTATGAAGTACTCCGCGCCGGAGGGCCGCATCTGGGTCAAGCTGATTCGCCACGGGGGGCACTGCCTGCTGTCCGTTGCCAGCCCCGGGCAGGAAATTTCCCCCGAGGATTTACAGAATATCTTCAAGCGCTTCTACCGTGTGGACAAAGCCAGAAGCCGGGATGGCAGTTACGGTTTGGGCCTGTCCATAGCTCAAAGCATCGTCTTGTCCCACAAAGGCAAAATCTGGGCCGAGAGTGAAGACGGTATCAATACCTTTTTCATTCAGCTGCCGATTTCCAATATGTAAAGGAAAAAACAGAAGCCATCGGGCCGTATCTACTGTAAGATACGGCCCGGTTTTTTGTTTGGATAGGAATTTACAATTCTTTCACATTCTGGCCTACTTTTTTCAGGGACAGTTCAGCCTGGACGGCTACAATGGTTCCCAGCAGAAAAGGAGGAATTGTCTTGATTGAAGTAAACCATCTGTGCAAGCGGTATGGCAATCATACCGCCGTATGGGATCTGTCCTTTCATATTGAAAAAGGGCAGATTTATGGATTTCTGGGGCCAAACGGCGCAGGAAAATCCACAACCATGAACATCATGACCGGATGCCTGGCCGCCACATCCGGTCAGGTTCGCATTGGCGGTTTCGACATTTTTGAAGATGCCCAGCAGGCGAAAAAGCTGATTGGCTATCTGCCGGAGCAGCCGCCGCTGTATCTGGACCGGACTCCCCGGGAATATCTGACTTTTGTTGCCCGGGCCAAGGGCATCCGGGAATCCGACATTCCCAATCAGCTCACCCACGTTATGGCTGTCACCCAGATTCAGGATGTTGCCGACCGGCTGATTAAAAATCTGTCCAAAGGCTATAAACAGCGAGTTGGCATTGCCCAGGCCATTCTGGGAGACCCGGAGGTCATTATCCTGGATGAGCCCACCGTGGGACTGGACCCCCGGCAGATTACGGAGATCCGGGAACTGATTCAGCAGCTGGGAAAAGACCATACGGTGATTCTCTCCAGCCACATTCTGTCGGAAGTACAGGCAGTATGTCAGACCATCCTCATCATTTCCAAAGGTAAGCTGGTGGCCTGTGACAGTCCGGAAAACCTGGAGCGGCTCTTTGCCGGAACCGCCACGGTGAATCTGGTGGTGGAAGCCCAGGAGAAAAACATCCGGGGCATTTTGCAGGATATCTCCGGTCTGGTGGAAATTCACACCAAGCCCATGGAAGATGGCTGCTGCCAGGTGCAGGTGGAGCTGGAAGGCCATGACGACCGGAAAGCCTGCCGGGATCTGTTCTTCGCCTTCAGCCGGGCAAACTGCCCCATTTTGCAGATGTCCGCAGCCAAGGCAAGCCTGGAAGATATTTTCCTGGAGCTGACCCAGGAAGAAAAGGAGGAATCTGCCGAATGAAAGCGGTTTTGCGGCATGAACTATCGTCCTGCTTTACCAATTTGAGCGGGTACGTGTTCGGCGCTTTTTTGCTGCT
>CALXFP010000123.1 GCA_944387615.1 uncultured Oscillospiraceae bacterium
ACATCCTTGGGCACATCAATCAGAACGGGGCCGGGACGGCCGGATTTGGCCAGCCGGAAGGCTTCCCGGATGGTATCTGCCAGCTTATCAATGGAGCCGACAAAGTAATTGTGCTTGGTGATGGGCAGGGTCACGCCGGTAATATCGATTTCCTGGAAACCATCGGTGCCGATGATGGTAGTGGGCACGTTGCCGGTAATGGCAACCAGCGGGACGGAATCGATGTAAGCGGTGGCAATGCCGGTGACCAGGTTGGTGGCACCGGGGCCGGAGGTGGCGATACAGACGCCGACCTTACCGGTGGCTCTTGCGTAGCCGTCGGCGGCGTGGGAAGCGCCCTGTTCATGGGCAGTAAGGACGTGTTTCAGTTCCCCTTGATATTTGTACAGGGAATCGTAGATATTGATGACCTGACCACCGGGGTAGCCAAAGACCACGTCGGTGCCCTGTTCAATCAATGTGCGTACGATGATATCGGAACCGGAAAGTTTCATGCCATCATCCTTTCGTCAGGTTTTCTATAATCAATCTGCCCATTTCCTTGCAGCCGACTTTTACGCAGCCGGTTGCCTGGTCGGGAAGAATGTCAGCAGTGCGATAACCCTGGTCCAGAACAGCGGATACGGCGGATTCGATGGCATCCGCTTCCGCAGCCAGATCGAAGGAGTAGCGCAGCATCATGGCCGCTGCCAGAATGGTGCCGATGGGGTTGGCAATGTCCTTGCCTGCGATGTCCGGCGCAGAGCCGTGAATGGGCTCGTACAGACCGCAGGTGGTATCGCCAAGAGAAGAGGAGGGGATCATGCCGATGGAACCGGTAATCATGGACGCTTCATCGGAAAGAATGTCCCCGAACATATTCTCTGTCACAATCACGTCAAACTGGCTGGGATCTTTCACAATCTGCATGGCGCAGTTGTCTACCAGCATATCGGAAAGAGTCACATCCGGGTATTCCTCTGCCAGTTCATGCATGACTTTTTTCCACAGCCGGGAGGAGTCCAGTACGTTGCTCTTTTCCACGCTGCACAGCTTGCCCCGGCGTTTCCGGGCGGATTCAAAGCCAATCCGACCGATTCGACGAATTTCGCTCTCGGAGTAACGCAGCTCATCCACCGCGACGGCTTCACCGTCCTGGCGGAGCGTTTCGTGCTTTCCAAAGTAAATACCGCCGGTCAATTCCCGGACGATGAGAAAATCAATGCCTTTGTCCACAATCTCCTGCTTCAGCGGGGAAGCGGAGGCCAGCTGGGGCCAGATTTTTGCAGGGCGGTTGTTGCTGTAGACACCCATTCCCGCCCGGAGCCGGAGCAGTCCCTTTTCCGGACGCATGGGGCCCGGTACATCATTCCACTTGGGGCCGCCTACGGCGCCCAGCAATACGCTGTCTGAATCCAGACACTTTTGCAGCATCTCCTGGGGCAGGGGATCGCCCCACTTGTCAATGGCGTTTCCGCCCATATCTACGTCGGTATAGGTAAAGGTATGACCATAGAGGGCGGCAACTTTGTTCAGAACCAACAAAGCCTGTTCTACGATCTCCGGACCGATGCCGTCGCCCCGGATCAGTGCGATGTTTCTAGTCATTATATCACACCTCCCGTAAAGAGGCAAGTAGTCCGCCTTTGCGAATTATGTTTTGAATAAACTCGGGGAAAGGCTCTGCCTGATAGGTCTTGCCGGTGGTCTGGTTGGTGATGATGCCGGAATCGAAATCCACATGCACCTGGTCGCCAGAGTGAATTTCTTCCGCAGCCTGTTCACATTCCAGAATAGGCAGTCCAATGTTGATGGCATTGCGGTAGAAAATCCGGGCAAAGCTCTTGGCAATGACGCAACCGGTTCCGCATGTCTTAATAACCAGGGGGGCATGCTCCCGGGAAGAACCGCAGCCAAAGTTCCATCCGGCTACCATAATGTCTCCGGGCTGTACCCGGCTGACGAAACTAGTGTCGATGTCTTCCATGCAGTGCTTTGCCAGTTCCTGGGCGTTGGCGGTGTTTAAGTACCGGGCGGGGATAATCACATCAGTATCCACGTTGTCGGGATACTTGAAAACAGTTCCTTGGGTGTTCATACTCAGACCTCCTTGGGAGCGGTGATGTAACCGGTGAGGGCAGACGCGGCGGCGGTGGCGGGGCTGGCCAGATATACCTCGCTGTCCACATGGCCCATCCGGCCTACGAAGTTGCGGTTGGTGGTGGCGATGCACCGTTCTCCGGCAGCCAGGATGCCCATATAGCCGCCCAGACAAGGACCGCAGGTGGGAGTGGAAACCACAGCTCCGGCGTCAATAAAGGCGGTAACGTAGCCTTTTTCCACACAATCCCGGTAAATCTGCATGGTGGCGGGGATGATGATGCAGCGCACGCCCGGGGCGATGGTCTTGCCCTTCAGGGTGTTGTAAGCTGCTTCCATGTCTTCCATCCGGCCATTGGTGCAGCTGCCAATCACTACCTGATCGATTTTGATGTGGCCCAGGTCAGCGGCAGGCTTGGTGTTCTCCGGCAGATGGGGGCAGGCAACCGTGGGGACGATGCTGCTCAGATCAATTTCAATGGTCTGCTCGTACTGAGCATCCGGGTCGGCGGCATATACCACGGGCTTACGCTCACAGCGGCCTTCCATGTAGGCCATGGTCACATCGTCCACCGGGAAAATACCATTTTTGGCACCGGCTTCAATTGCCATGTTGCAGATGCACAGCCGGTCGTCCATGGAAAGGGAGGCAACGCCTTCTCCGCAGAACTCCATGCTCTTGTACAGGGCGCCGTCCACGCCGATTTTGCCGATGATGGTCAGAATCACGTCTTTACCGCTGCAATTTTCGGGGAGTTTTCCGGTAAGATGGAACCGGATGGCGGAGGGAACCTTGAACCAGGCGGTACCGGTGGCCATGCCGGCAGCCATATCGGTGCTGCCTACGCCGGTGGAGAAGGCACCCAATGCACCGTAGGTGCAGGTGTGGCTGTCGGCGCCGATGATGCAGTCACCGGCGGTAACCACGCCCTGCTCCGGAAGCAGGGCATGCTCAATGCCCATTTTGCCTACGTCATAAAAATGGCTGACGCAGTGGCTGCAGGCAAATTCCCGGCACTGCTTGGACTGCTCCGCAGCTTTAATATCTTTGTTGGGGACAAAGTGATCCAGAACGATGGCGATTTTGTCCTTGTCAAATACCTGGGAAAATCCGTTCTTGGTAAACTCGTTAATGGCCACCGGGGTGGTAATGTCGTTGCCCAGGACGATGTCCAGCTTGGCGCGGATCAACTGTCCGGCGCTGACGCTGTCTAGTCCTGCGTGGGCGGCCAGAATTTTCTGTGTCATTGTCATAGCCATGGTTTTCTTCTCCTTTATTCCCGGGTCATGTTGTTGTAGGCGCTGATCAGGGCGTGGGCACTGGCCTTGATGATGTCGGTATCCGTACCGGCACCCCAGTACATATTGCCTTCTGCGTCTTCCAGACCGATATAGGCGGCAGCAGTGGAACCGGAGCTGCGCTGCTGGACGCTGTGCTCGGTGTAAACCTTCAATACATAAGACTTCCCGGTATACTCCTTCAGCGCATTGCTGACCGCATCCAAAGAACCGTTGCCGGAGGTCTGCAGAGTAGTTTTCCGGCCGTGGCGCAGGAAGGTGATGTAGGCATCCACACCGGAAGCGGTCTGGGTAAAGCTCATCCGGGAGATGGCGATGGGATCATGCACATTGAGATAGCAGTCCATGAAGATTGCCAGCACGTCTTCGCTTTTCAGTTCCCGGTGATCGTGGTCGGAAACGCTCTTGCACTGGTAGCTCAGATGTTCGCGCATCTTCGGCGGCAGAATGTAGCCGTAAGCCTGCTCCAGCAGGTAACCAATACCGCCCTTGCCGCTCTGGGAATTGACACGGATTACATCGGCATCGTAAGTACGGCTGATATCCTGGGGATCGATGGGAATGTAGGGCACAGTCCACTGGTGCAGGTTCTTTTCCTTGCGCCAGTTCATGCCCTTGGCAATGGCGTCCTGGTGGGAGCCGGAGAAGGCGGCGAATACCAAGGCTCCTGCATAGGGACTGCGCTCATAGACATGCATTCGGGTGCATTCTTCATACACCTTACAGATGGCGGGCATGTCGGAGAAATCCAGCTCCGGGTCCACGCCATGGGAGTACATATTCATGGCCAGGGTAATGATGTCCACATTGCCGGTGCGTTCGCCGTTGCCGAAGAGGGTGCCCTCCACCCGGTCGGCACCAGCCAGCAGCGCCAGTTCCGTATCGGCAACACCGGTACCCCGGTCGTTGTGGGGATGTAGGGACAGCGTCACATGCTCCCGATATTTCAGGTTCTCGCTCATGTATTCCACCTGACTGGCATAAATGTGAGGCATGCTCATTTCCACGGTAACCGGCAGGTTGATGATGACATTGTTGGTTTCGCTGGGCTCCAGGACATCCAGCACCGCATTGCACACTTCCAGAGCGTATTCCGGCTCGGTACCGGTGAAGCTTTCCGGAGAATATTCAAACCGGAAGTTTCCTTCATATTCCTGAGCCAGCCGCTTGACCAGCTTGGCACCTTCTACAGCAATCTGCTTGATTTCTTCCTTGCTCTTGCGGAATACCTGCTCCCGCTGGGCAACGCTGACGGAGTTGTAGATGTGGATAATGGCGCTGGGAGCGCCTTTGCAGGCTTCAAAGGTCTTGCGGATGATGTGTTCCCGGCACTGGGTCAGCACCTGAACGGTCACATCCTTGGGAATCATGTTGTTTTCGATCAAAGTCCGCA